>NZ_JBWKOX010000006.1:0-47129 GCF_059416305.1 Pseudomonas sp. GW821-FHT09D08 | reverse complement strand
GATCACCAGCACCTGAAGCTGGCGTGTCTACCAATTTCACCACCTGGGCAACATCAACAACGTTGCCGTCGTCGATGGCGCGCACTATACGGAGCGGTTTTTTAGCTGTAAACCCCCGCTATGAAAAAAACCTGGAAAATTTCGCCAATGGTCGTGCAAGGTGCGCGGCGAGGGCTGTAAAAGGCTTTTAAACGCTTGTTGATGCCTGAAATTTCCCGTTTCAATACGCGTATGCCAAACTAACCCGCATATAGACAAGGTGAAAAATCTCTAATGGCCGATTGGCAGTCCCTCGATCCCGAGGCCGCTCGTGAAGCGGAAAAATATGAAAACCCTATTCCTAGCCGCGAACTGATCCTGGCGCACCTCGCCGATCGGGGTTCGCCTGCTAGCCGTGAGCAGCTGGTCGAAGAGTTCGGTCTGACCACCGAAGACCAGCTCGAAGCCCTGCGCCGCCGCCTGCGTGCCATGGAGCGCGATGCTCAACTGATCTACACCCGCCGTGGCACCTATGCACCCGTGGATAAGCTCGACCTGATCCTCGGCCGCATTGCCGGCCACCGTGACGGTTTCGGCTTCCTGATCCCGGATGACGGCAGTGATGACCTGTTCATGAGCCCGGCGCAGATGCGTCTGGTGTTCGATGGCGACCGTGCCCTGGCGCGGGTTTCCGGCCTGGACCGTCGTGGTCGCCGTGAAGGCGTGATCGTCGAAGTGGTGTCCCGTGCCCACGAGTCCATCGTCGGCCGCTACTTCGAAGAAGGCGGTATCGGCTTTGTTGTGCCGGATAACCCGAAGGTCCAGCAGGAAGTGCTGATCACCCCGGGCCGCAATGGCGCTGCCAAGGTCGGTCAGTTCGTCGAGGTGAAAATCACCCACTGGCCCACTGCGCGCTTCCAGCCCCAGGGCGATATTGTTGAAGTGGTCGGCAACTACATGGCGCCGGGCATGGAAATCGACGTCGCGCTGCGCACCTACGATATTCCTCACGTCTGGCCTGAGGCTGTGCTCAAGGAAGCCGCCAAGCTCAAGCCGGAAGTCGAAGAGAAGGACAAGGAAAAACGCATCGACCTGCGCCATCTGCCGTTCGTCACCATTGACGGTGAAGATGCCCGCGACTTCGACGATGCGGTCTACTGCGAAGCCAAGCCCGGCAAGCTGCGCCTGTTCTCCGGCGGCTGGAAGTTGTTCGTCGCGATTGCCGACGTCTCCAGCTATGTGAAGATCGGTTCGGCCCTGGATAACGAGGCCCAGGTACGCGGCAACTCCGTGTATTTCCCTGAGCGCGTGATCCCGATGCTGCCCGAGCAGCTGTCCAATGGCCTTTGCTCCCTGAACCCGAAAGTCGACCGTTTGGCCATGGTTTGCGAGATGACTATCTCGAAAACCGGCGAAATGACCGATTACCAGTTCTATGAAGCGGTCATCCACTCCCAGGCGCGCCTGACCTACAACAAGGTCAGCACCATCCTGGAACAGCCGAAAACCAGCGAAGCCAAGGCGTTGCGTGGTGAGTACGGGCATGTGGTGCCGCACCTCAAGCAGCTGTACGCGTTGTACAAAGTGTTGCTGGGTGCCCGTCATGTGCGTGGCGCGATCGATTTTGAAACCCAGGAAACCCGGATTGTCTTCGGTTCCGAGCGCAAGATCGCCGCGATCACCCCGACCACCCGTAACGATGCGCACAAGCTGATCGAGGAATGCATGCTGGCGGCCAACGTGGCCACCGCTGAATTCCTGAAAAAGCACGAAATCCCTGCGCTCTACCGTGTGCACGATGGTCCGCCACCGGAGCGCCTGGAAAAACTGCGCGCGTTCCTCGGCGAGCTGGGCCTGTCCCTGCACAAAGGCAAGGACGGCCCGACGCCGAAGGACTACCAGGCACTGCTGGCCAGCATCAAGGACCGTCCGGATTACCACGTGATCCAGACCGTGATGCTGCGCTCCCTGAGCCAGGCGGTGTACAGCGCCGATAACCAGGGCCACTTCGGCCTGAATTACGAGGCGTACACCCACTTCACCTCGCCGATTCGCCGTTATCCGGACTTGCTCACGCACCGCGCAATCCGCAGCGTGATCCATTCCAAGCAGAACACCCCGCACGTCAAGCGTGCCGGTGCCATGACCATTCCGAAGGCGCGGATCTACCCGTACGACGAAGCGGCCCTGGAACAGTTGGGCGAGCAGTGCTCCATGAGCGAGCGCCGCGCCGACGAAGCCACCCGCGACGTGGTGAACTGGCTCAAGTGCGAGTTCATGAAGGACCGCGTGGGCGAGTCGTTCCCAGGCGTGATCACCGCCGTGACCGGCTTTGGCCTGTTCGTCGAGCTGACCGACATCTACGTCGAAGGCCTGGTGCACGTCACCGCCTTGCCGGGTGACTACTACCACTTCGACCCTGTGCACCACCGCCTGGCGGGCGAGCGTACCGGTCGCAGCTTCCGTTTGGGCGATACCGTGGAAGTGCAGGTCATGCGCGTCGATCTCGACGAGCGCAAGATCGACTTTGGCATGCCTGACAAGCCCGCTGAAGCGCCGGGCCGTAAAAAGCGTGGCAGCGAAACGACCGCGCCTGCAAGCAAAGGCAAAGGCACTCCCGCCAAAGCGGCAGTTGCAGAGCCCGCTCCAGCCAAGGCCGGGCGCCGTCCAGCAGCCAAGGACAAAGCGCCCGAGGCCTACCGCCCAAGCGACGCGGCGGCGAAAAACGCCGAACTGCGCAAGAGCCGTGAGTTGAAGCAGCAGTTGCTCAACGAAGCCAAAAGCGGTGGTAAAGCGGCGTCTGGGGGAAAGTCCCAAGGGGCGGAAAAGCCGTCGAGCAAGCCCAGTAAACACCGTAAAGGCCCGCCAAAAGCGGGTTCGGCCCCCGCGAAAAGCGGCGGTTCGCGCAAACCTAAGGCCAAGTCATGAGTCTGGAAAAAATCTACGGCGTCCACGCCGTAGAAGCACTGCTGCGTCACCACCCTAAGCGCGTCAAGCAAGTCTGGCTGGCCGAAGGCCGCAGCGAACCGCGCGTACAGGCGTTGGTCGAGCTGGCCACCCAAAACAAAGTCGCCATCGGCCAGGCCGAACGGCGTGAAATGGACGTGTGGGTCGAAGGCGTTCACCAGGGTGTGGTGGCGGACGTCAGTCCGAGCCAGGTCTGGGGCGAAGCAATGCTCGATGAGCTGCTCGACCGTACCGAAGGTGCACCGCTGCTGCTGGTGCTGGACGGCGTGACCGACCCGCACAACCTCGGCGCGTGCCTGCGCTCGGCCGATGCTGCGGGTGCGCTGGCGGTGATTGTGCCGAAGGACAAGTCGGCTACTTTGACGCCGGTGGTGCGTAAAGTCGCCTGTGGCGCGGCGGAAGTGATTCCGCTGGTGGCCGTGACCAACCTGGCGCGCACCCTGGAGAAACTCCAGCAGCGCGGCCTGTGGGTCGTGGGCACGGCGGGAGAGGCCGAGGTCAGCATTTATGACCAGGACCTCACCGGCCCGACCATCCTGATCATGGGGGCCGAAGGCAAGGGCATGCGTCGCCTGACCCGTGAACATTGCGATTACCTGGTGCACTTGCCGATGGCCGGTAGTGTCAGCAGCCTGAACGTGTCGGTTGCGACCGGTGTGTGCCTGTTTGAGGCCCAGCGTCAGCGTGGTGCCAAGGCCAAGGCGAAGAAGTAATTCCAAGCCTGGCGTAGAACCAACATGTGGGAGGGGGCTGTCCCCTCCCACATTTGCTTTTGTGGTGCCTGGGCGATTGTTCAAATAATCACCAATCACCTTGCGCCCGTTCTTCCCCTTCTCTACAATTGCGCCCCTTGCCTTCCTGGCAGGCACCGATGTGCCTCCCTGCGGCAAGATCCATAAGTGTCATTCACTCCTTGTCTGACCGTTTTTGAGCGGCAGGCTACAACCCGTAAGGAGCATTCATGCGTCATTACGAAATCATCTTTTTGGTCCACCCGGATCAAAGCGAGCAAGTCGGCGGCATGGTTGAGCGTTACACCAAGCTGATCGAAGAAGACGGCGGCAAAATCCACCGTCTGGAAGATTGGGGTCGTCGTCAACTGGCCTACGCAATCAACAATGTTCACAAGGCTCACTACGTGATGCTGAACGTTGAGTGCACTGGCAAGGCCCTGGCCGAGCTGGAAGACAACTTCCGCTACAACGATGCAGTGATCCGTAACCTGGTCATCCGTCGCGAAGAAGCCGTTACCGGCCAATCCGAGATGCTCAAGGCTGAAGAAAACCGCAGTGAGCGCCGTGAGCGTCGCGACCGTCCTGAGCACGAAGGCGCTGATAGCGCTGATAGTGATGACAGCGACAGCAGCGATAACGCTGACGAGTAATCCACGGACCTTATTAAGGAGCCTATCAAATGGCACGTTTCTTCCGTCGTCGTAAGTTTTGCCGCTTCACCGCTGAAGAAGTGAAGGAGATCGACTACAAAGATCTCAACACTCTGAAAGCCTACGTATCCGAGACCGGCAAAATCGTTCCAAGCCGTATCACCGGTACCAAAGCACGTTATCAGCGTCAGCTGGCTACCGCTATCAAGCGCGCCCGCTTCCTGGCCCTGCTGGCCTACACCGACAGCCACGGCCGCTGAGACCGGGCAGTCGACAAGTAGTAAGGGATTGAATGCATGCGCGCCTTAGCTGAGTTCATCATGCGCGGTCGTGTGCAGGCCACTCTGGTAGTGGCTGGATGTGCAGTGTTGCCGTTGTTGTTCTGGTTGGGTGCCGCCGCGGGTTGCCTTGTGCTCCTGCGGCGCGGTTCGGACGCCTTGAGCGTCCTGGGTCTGGGGTTGTTGTCAGTGTTGGTGAGCTGGCATTTCCTGCAAGACCCGACAGCACTTCTGGTGCTGTTGGGGAGTTGCAGCCTGGCGTTGGTTTTGCGCGCCGGGCATTCCTGGAATCGCGTGCTGCTGGTCAGCACGGCCGTGGGGTTGTTGTGTGCGGTGAGCCTGGGGACCGTCTTCGGTTCCTTCATCGAGTCGCTGGCGCAGACGTTTCAACACGTCTTGCCGCTGGTGATGGGTGAGTCTTACGAGAAGTTCTCGGCAGACCAGAAAGCAGCACTCGCTTCACTGGCAGTTCCGATGTTGATCATTTCGACAGCGGTTTCGGTGCAGGTCTTTAGTGTGTTGTGCCTGATTCTTGGGCGCTATTGGCAGGCGTTGTTGTATAACCCCGGCGGTTTCGGAAGCGAGTTTCGCGCAATCCGGATCCCCAAGCGCGTTGCGCTGTCACTGCTGGCCGTCATGTGCGTTGCCCCGTTTATCGGGTGGCACACCTTGATCCTGTTGCCGTTGTGCGGTGTACCGCTGTTCTTCGCTGGCTTGTCCCTGATTCACGGGCTTGTCGCGCAGAAAAGACTGGCCAGTTTCTGGCTGGTGGGGATCTACGTCACCGTCCTGCCGCTCATGCACTTGATCGGTCCGTTACTCGTGGTCTTGGCCATTGTCGACAGCCTGATTGATTTTCGCGGACGTTCTGCGCCGAAAGACGCCGATAACGCGAACGGTGAAGGTTAAAAGTTAGAGGATTTTCACATGCAACTGATCCTTCTGGAAAAAGTCGCCAACCTGGGCAACCTGGGCGACAAAGTGAACGTTAAGGCCGGCTACGGTCGTAACTACCTGCTGCCATACGGCAAAGCCACCGCTGCAACCGCTGCCAACCTGGCTGCGTTTGAAGAGCGTCGCGCTGAGCTGGAAAAAGCAGCAGCAGACAAGAAAGCTTCGGCCGAAACTCGCGCTGCCCAACTGGCTGAGCTGGAAGTGACTATCACTGCCACCGCCGGTGACGAAGGCAAGCTGTTCGGTTCGATCGGCACCCACGACATCGCTGATGCACTGACCGCCTCCGGCGTTGAAGTGCAGAAGAGCGAAGTTCGTCTGCCGAACGGCACCATCCGCAACGTAGGCGAATTCGACGTAGCCGTGCACCTGCACGCCGAAGTTGAAGCCACCGTACGCGTTGTCGTGGTAGCAGCTTAAGTCGCACCTAACTGACTGGCACCTCGTGTGCCGGGCAGTTAACATCGGGCACGATCCTGTTTACAGGTCGTGCCTTTTGTTTTTCTACAATCCCCTAATTCCAAGTGGCCATGAACGATATTTCAGCTCCTGAGCAATACGATCTGCAAACCGCTGCCCTGAAGGTGCCGCCGCATTCCATCGAGGCCGAACAGGCCGTGCTCGGTGGCCTGATGCTGGACAACAACGCCTGGGAACGCGTGCTGGATCAAGTCTCGGACGGTGATTTCTATCGTCATGACCACCGCCTGATCTTCCGTGCCATCGCCAAGCTGGCCGACCAGAACTCCCCAATCGACGTGGTGACCCTGGCCGAGCAGTTGGACAAGGAAGGCCAGACCTCCCAGGTCGGTGGCCTGGGCTACCTGGGTGAGCTGGCAAAAAACACGCCGTCCGTCGCCAACATCAAGGCCTATGCCCAGATCGTTCGCGAGCGCGCCACCCTGCGCCAGTTGATCGGCATCAGCACCGAAATCGCCGACAGCGCCTTCAACCCCGAAGGCCGCACCGCCGCCGAAATCCTTGATGAAGCCGAGCGCCAGATCTTCCAGATCGCCGAAGCGCGCCCGAAAACCGGCGGCCCGGTCAGCGTCAACGACCTGTTGACCAAGGCCATCGACCGCATCGACACCTTGTTCAACACCGACAACGCCATCACTGGTATTTCCACCGGCTACACCGACCTCGACGAGAAGACCAGCGGCCTGCAGCCGTCCGACCTGATCATCGTCGCCGGCCGTCCATCCATGGGTAAGACCACCTTTGCGATGAACCTGGTGGAAAACGCCGTGTTGCGCAGCGACAAGACCGTCCTGGTGTACTCCCTCGAGATGCCAGGCGAATCGCTGATCATGCGTATGCTGTCGTCCCTCGGCCGTATCGACCAGACCAAGGTGCGTGCCGGTCGCCTGGAAGACGACGACTGGCCGCGCCTGACCTCGGCGGTCAACCTGCTCAACGACCGCAAGCTGTTTATCGATGATACCGCCGGTATCAGCCCGTCCGAGATGCGTGCACGTACCCGCCGCCTGGTACGTGAGCACGGCGACATCGCCCTGATCATGATCGACTACCTGCAATTGATGCAGATCCCGGGCTCCAGTGGTGATAACCGGACCAACGAAATTTCCGAAATTTCCCGGTCCCTCAAGGCCCTGGCCAAGGAATTCAACTGCCCGGTAGTCGCCCTGTCCCAGCTCAACCGCTCCCTGGAACAACGTCCCAACAAGCGCCCGGTGAACTCCGACCTGCGGGAATCCGGAGCGATCGAGCAGGATGCCGACGTGATCATGTTCGTGTACCGCGACGAGGTGTATCACCCCGAGACCGAGCACAAAGGCATTGCCGAGATCATTATCGGCAAGCAGCGTAACGGCCCGATCGGCTTTATCCGCCTGGCGTTCATCGGTAAATACACGCGCTTCGAGAACCTGGCGCCGGGCAGCTACAACTTCGACGACGACGAATAACCCGTCTGCTCAATTCCGACCATTACCGTCGGAATTGGTCAAAATTTGTGCTATATTCCGCGCCCGCGATTTTTCATCTCAACACCGGTCACCGTCATGCAAACAGCCAAGCCGTTATTTGACTATCCCAAGTACTGGGCCGAATGTTTCGGTCCTGCGCCATTCCTGCCGATGAGCAGGGAGGAGATGGATCAGCTTGGCTGGGATTCGTGCGACATCATCATCGTCACCGGTGATGCCTACGTGGACCACCCGTCGTTCGGCATGGCCATCATCGGCCGGCTGCTGGAGTCCCAGGGCTTCCGCGTCGGGATCATTGCGCAGCCGAACTGGCAGTCCAAAGACGACTTCATGAAACTGGGCGAGCCGAACCTGTTCTTCGGCGTCGCGGCCGGCAACATGGACTCGATGATCAACCGCTACACCGCCGACAAGAAAATCCGTTCCGACGACGCCTACACCCCTGGCGGCATGGCCGGCAAACGTCCGGACCGCGCCAGCCTGGTGTACAGCCAGCGTTGCAAGGAAGCCTACAAGAACGTGCCGATCGTACTCGGCGGCATCGAAGCGTCCCTGCGCCGCATCGCCCACTACGACTACTGGCAGGACCGCGTGCGCAACTCGATCCTGATCGACGCCACCGCCGATATCCTGCTGTACGGCAACGCCGAGCGGGCTATCGTCGAAGTCGCCCAGCGCCTGTCGTGGGGCCACAAGATCGAAGACATTACCGATGTGCGCGGCACCGCGTTCATCCGTCGCGATACTCCAGCCGGCTGGTACGAAGTGGATTCCACACGTATCGACCGCCCGGGTAAGGTCGACAAGATCATCAACCCGTACGTCAACACCCAGGACACCCAGGCCTGCGCCATCGAGCAGGAAAAGGGGCCGGTCGATGATCCGGAAGAAGCCAAGGTCGTGCAGATCCTGGCCAGCCCGCGCATGACCCGCGACAAGACCGTGATCCGCCTGCCCTCGGTGGAAAAAGTCCGTGGCGACGCCGTGCTCTATGCCCACGCCAACCGCGTGTTGCACCTGGAAACCAACCCAGGCAACGCCCGCGCCCTGGTGCAGAAGCACGGCGAAGTGGACGTGTGGTTCAACCCGCCGCCGATTCCGATGACCACCGAAGAAATGGACTACGTGTTCGGCATGCCTTACGCCCGTGTTCCGCACCCGGCGTACGGCAAGGAGAAAATCCCAGCCTACGACATGATCCGCTTCTCGGTGAACATCATGCGTGGCTGCTTCGGCGGCTGCACCTTCTGCTCTATCACCGAGCACGAAGGCCGGATCATCCAGAACCGTTCCGAAGAGTCGATCATTCGCGAAATCGAAGAGATCCGCGACAAGGTTCCAGGCTTCACCGGTGTGATCTCTGACCTCGGCGGCCCGACTGCGAACATGTACCGCATTGCCTGTAAGAGCCCGGAAATCGAATCCGCGTGCCGCAAGCCGTCGTGCGTGTTCCCCGGCATCTGCCCGAACCTGAACACCGACCACTCGTCGTTGATCCAGTTGTACCGCAGCGCCCGTGCATTGCCGGGGGTGAAGAAGATCTTGATCGCTTCCGGCCTGCGCTACGACCTCGCGGTCGAGTCGCCGGAATACGTCAAGGAGCTGGTCACCCACCACGTCGGTGGCTACCTCAAGATCGCCCCGGAACATACCGAGGAAGGTCCGCTCAACCAGATGATGAAGCCGGGCATCGGCAGCTATGACAAGTTCAAGCGCATGTTCGAGAAGTACACCAAGGAAGCGGGTAAGGAGCAGTACCTGATCCCTTACTTCATCGCCGCCCACCCGGGCACCACCGATGAAGACATGATGAACCTGGCCCTGTGGCTCAAGGGCAACGGCTTCCGCGCCGACCAGGTGCAGGCGTTCTACCCGTCGCCGATGGCCACCGCGACCGCGATGTACCACTCGGGCAAGAACCCGCTGCGCAAGGTCACCTACAAGAGCGACGCGGTGACCATCGTCAAGAGCGAGGAGCAGCGCCGCCTGCACAAGGCGTTCCTGCGTTATCACGATCCAAAGGGCTGGCCGATGCTGCGTGAAGCGTTGACCCGCATGGGCCGTGCCGACCTGATCGGGCCGGGCAAGGACCAACTGATCCCGCTGCACCAGCCGAGCACCGACAGCTACCAGAGCGCCCGTCGCAAGAACTCGACGCCGGCTGGCAGCCACAAGGTCGCCAAGGAAACCACCACCAGGATCCTCACCCAGCACACCGGCTTGCCGCCCCGTGGCAGTGACGGCAGCAACCCGTGGGACAAGCGTGAGCAAGCCAAGGCTGCGGCCCAGGCGCGTAACAAGCAGGCGGCCAAGGAACGCAGCGATGCGGCCAAGGGCAAGGGCGGCAAGCCGGCCCGCAAGCCGGTGGTGCCGCGTTGATCGTCGCTTGAAAATGCAAACGCCAGCCTTGTGCTGGCGTTTTGCTTTCTAGGCGGTGGGGAGGCTGTTTGGTAAGGTGGCGCCCATTAAATCGCTATCGGGGGCTTGCCCCCGATAGCGTCAGTCCAGTCTCCACCCCTTCAAGGAAGATCACCCCATGAGCAACCCCCTGCTCAACATCGGCATGGACTCCAACCGCTCCCAGTTCATGGCGCGCCAGCGCATCGAAAGCCAGATCAACCTGCCACGGCTGTTCGCGGCCATCGACGCGGACCCCCGCATCGTCGGCGCGGGAGTGGTGTATATCGACGCTGACTTCAATGTCATTACCCTGCGCGAATTCAAGCCCATCTGCAGCATCAAGCCCAAGCGCATCATTTTGCGTGAAGCGCAGAAGTACATTGCGCCAACACAGTTTGCTCAACATGTCGTGAGCAATCCTCGAGAATCGCGACTGATTGGCGAAGCCGTGAATACCGGAATCTCCTGCTTGGGGGCGGTCATCAGTTGGGCTGCGATCGCCAGTGGAACCATTCTGGTGCCTTTCAGCGCTGGCGCCAGTTCCGTCATCGTTGTAGTGGGGTATGCGGCTGCCGGCGCAAGTACGCTTCAGTGTTTCAACGGCATTGCCCGAACAGCGCTGGAAGTCGCCAAACCTGAGGTCAAGGATTCGCTCGACAGTGAAGGCTGGTACCAGAATGCGTCCATCGTGCTGGACGCCGTATCACTGGCAGGCGTGGGCGCTTCGGCCCTGACGACGGTCAAGCTGGTCAGGGCCGCCAAAGCATCGACGGGCAAGAGCCTGCGTGATGTGCTTCGCGGTTTGAATCGCCAGGAAAGAGCCAAGCTGACGAAAGAGCTGCTGAGCATCAACCATCCCAGCTTGACCGCGAAGATGATCAAATTGAGGCAGGCGTCGGGCGAACTCACCAAGCGTTTCACCCCTACGCAGCTCAAGCACAGCACCACTACCCAGATCAAAGACGTCCTGGGCGCAAGCGTTGGGTTTGGCGGGAGTGCCTACTCCGGAAACGTCAACACCATCGCGATTGGACTGTACGAGGAGGTAAGCGAATGAGCGAATTGATGACGCTACGCGACTTTTTCAGACAATACTTTCTGACGTTTATGGGCGGCGTATTTGCTGCGTGTTTTTCTTTGGCGTTGGCTGTGGCGCTGGCGTTCATCACCTATTTTCGTGATGCGCCGATGGCTCAAGTGGGGCTCAAGATCATGTCTGCCGGGGCGCTGCTCATTCTGTTGACGGTCCATAGCAACTTTATGATTTTGCGGGGCCGACCCTCATGGGTGTGGGGAATGGTCGGTATCTATGTCGCCTGTCTACTGTTTGTAGTTCCGATGGTTCAATTCCAGCCTCACAAAGTCCTTTATGGGTTGGCGCTGTTATTCCCATTGCTCGGATTATTGACACTTAACAGCAAGGTTCAACGAGAGATGCGCACGAAACTCGTGGGAATCCGTCGCATTCGGCAGGCGGTTAAACCAACCGTAATCGCAAAGCGCAAAACCCGTTGATTGGGTAGATTCGCCACCCATCCTCACATTAACGCCACAAATATGTGCGGCGCCTGCACCACGACACCACCGTCGGCGCCGTTTTGGTGCTGTACTGCACCGGGTCTTACGATAAAGCGCAATGACCGCCGCTCTGGCATAAGTCTTGCGCGCGTTGTGTCCATGCCCTGGCTCGCAGGAGGCCGCCGTGTCGATTCATGTCGCATTGCACCACGTTACGCATTACCGCTACGACCGCGCGGTCGAACTCGGCCCACAGATTGTGCGTCTGCGTCCGGCGGCCCATAGCCGTACGCGGATTTTGTCCTACGCGCTCAAAGTGCTGCCCGAGCAGCATTTCATCAATTGGCAGCAGGACCCCCAGGGCAATTACCTGGCGCGTCTGGTGTTCCCGGAAAAGACCGATGAACTGCGCATCGAGGTTGACCTGGTCGCCGAGATGGCGGTGTTCAACCCGTTCGATTTTTTCCTTGAGCCCTACGCCGAAAAAATCCCCTTCAGCTACGCCGCCGATGAACAGCGCGAGCTGGCGCCGTACCTGGAAACCTTGCCGCTGACGCCGAGGTTTGCCGCCTACCTGACGGGTATCGACCGCACGCCGCTGCCGGCCGTGGACTTTCTGGTAGGTCTCAACCAGCGCCTGGCCGCCGACATCGGCTACCTGATCCGCATGGAACCGGGGGTGCAAACCCCTGAATTCACCCTGGAAAACGCTTCCGGCTCCTGCCGTGATTCGGCCTGGCTGCTAGTGCAATTGCTGCGCAACCTCGGGTTGGCGGCGCGGTTTGTGTCCGGTTATCTGATCCAACTGACCGCCGACGTCAAAGCCCTCGACGGCCCCTCCGGCACCGAAGTCGACTTCACCGACCTGCACGCCTGGTGCGAAGTGTATTTGCCCGGTGCCGGCTGGATCGGCCTGGATGCCACCTCCGGGCTGTTCGCCGGTGAAGGGCATATCCCGTTGGCCTGTAGTCCCGATCCATCGTCCGCCGCGCCGATCAGTGGGCTGGTGGAACCCTGCGAGTGCGAATTTACCCACGAGATGTCGGTGGAGCGCATCTGGGAAGCGCCACGGGTCACCAAGCCCTACACCGAAGAGCAATGGCTGGCGATCCAGGCCCTGGGCCGGCAGATCGATGGCGACCTGCTCAAGGATGATGTACGCCTGACCATGGGCGGCGAGCCGACCTTCGTCTCCATCGACGACCCTGACGGCGCCGAGTGGAACACCGCAGCCCTCGGGCCGGACAAGCGGCGCTTGTCCGCCGAGCTGTTCCAGCGCATGCGCAAGCACTACGCACCCAAGGGCCTGGTGCACTTCGGCCAGGGCAAGTGGTACCCCGGCGAGCAATTGCCGCGCTGGTCGCTTAACTGCTACTGGCGCCGTGACGGCGTGCCCATCTGGCACAACAGCGCGCTGATCGCCGATGAACAACAGGACTACGGCGCCGATGGCGTAATGGCCGGGCGCTTCCTGGCCAGCGTGGCCGAGCGCCTGAAGTTGCCGGCGCGCTTTGTATTCCCGGCCTACGAAGACAATTTCTACTACCTGTGGCGCGAAGGTGCGTTGCCGCAAAACGTCACGGCCCAGGACCCGCGCTTGAGTGACGAGCTGGAGCGCGAACGCCTGCGCAAGGTGTTCAGCCAGGGCCTGGATAAAGTCATCGGCCAGGTACTGCCGCTGGCGCGTACGGCGGCCAATGACCGCTGGCAGAGCGGGCGCTGGTACCTGCGCGATAACCATTGCCGCCTGGTGCCGGGGGATTCGCCGCTGGGCTATCGCCTGCCGTTGGCCTCGCAGCCGTGGGTGACGGCGGCGGAGTATCCGTTCGTGCACCCCACCGACCCTAACCAGGATCAGCCGGAACTGCCGACCAGCGCGCAACTGCAAAGCCATGGCGAAGCTGCGTCGAGCGACGAGCGAGTGCCCGAGGTCGACGAGTCCGCCGACTGGCTGACCCGCACCGCCCTCTGCGCCGAAGCGCGGGAAGGGCGCCTGTACCTGTTTATGCCGCCCCTGGAACGCGTCGAGGATTACCTGGAACTGGTGGCCGCCATCGAAGCCACTGCCGAGGAGTTGCACTGCCCGGTGCTGCTGGAAGGCTACGAACCACCGTTCGATATGCGCCTGAGCAACTTCCGCGTCACGCCGGATCCGGGGGTGATCGAGGTCAACGTACAGCCGTCCGCGACCTGGGACGAGTTGGTGGAGCGCACCGAATTCCTCTACGAGGAGGCGCGGCAAACCCGGCTGACCACCGAGAAGTTCATGATCGACGGCCGCCACACCGGCACCGGCGGCGGTAACCACTTTGTTCTGGGGGGCGCGACGCCCAAGGACTCGCCATTCCTGCGCCGGCCCGACCTGCTGCGCAGCCTGATCAGCTATTGGCATAACCACCCCTCGCTGTCGTACCTGTTTTCCGGCCTGTTTATCGGCCCGACCTCCCAGGCACCGCGGGTGGACGAAGCCCGCAACGACGCGCTGTATGAGCTGGAAATCGCCTTTGCGCAAATGCCGCAGCCGGGTGAAGAATGCCCGCCGTGGTTGGTGGATCGCCTGCTGCGCAACCTGTTGATCGACGTGACGGGCAATACCCACCGCGCCGAATTCTGTATCGACAAACTCTACTCGCCCGACGGTGCCACGGGCCGCCTGGGCCTTCTCGAGTTGCGGGCCTTTGAAATGCCGCCCCACGCACGCATGAGCCTGACCCAGCAATTGCTGCTGCGGGCTTTGGTGGCGCGCTTCTGGCGTGAACCCTATGCGCCGCCGAAACTGGCGCGCTGGGGCACCGAACTGCATGACCGCTTCCTGTTGCCGCACTTTATCGAGCAGGACTTTGCCGATGTGATCGTCGAGTTGAACGCCGCCGGTTACCCATTGCGGGCCGAATGGTTCGCCGCGCACCTGGAGTTCCGCTTCCCCAAGGTGGGCGATTACGCCGTCAGCGGGATCGAGCTGGAACTGCGCCAGGCCCTGGAGCCTTGGCATGTACTGGGCGAAGAGGGCGCGGTGGGCGGCACGGTGCGCTATGTGGATTCGTCCCTGGAGCGCTTGCAGGTGAAGGTGAGCGGGCTGCCGCCGCAACGCTACCTGCTGACCTGCAATGGCATCCCGGTGCCGCTGCAACCGACCGGGCGCATCGGTGAGTTCGTCGCCGGCGTGCGTTACCGCGCCTGGCAACCGGCCAACTGCCTGCAACCGACCATCCCGGTGCACGCGCCGCTGGTGTTCGACCTGCTGGACACCTGGATGCAACGCTCCCTGGGCGGCTGCCAGTACCATGTTGCGCATCCGGGCGGGCGTAACTACGACAGCCTGCCGGTGAATGCCAATGAGGCGGAGAGCCGGCGCATGGCGCGGTTTTTCCGTCTCGGCCATACACCTGGCAAGCTCACCGTGCCGAGTGTTGTGATCAATGACGAATTGCCGATGACCCTGGATCTGCGGCGTCACCCCAATAAAAATGACTAAAAGCGATCCAGATGTGGGAGGGCGCTTGCTCCCTCCCACCTTAGATTGCAGTGAATTTGAATTAAACTGAGCCCCTTTGCCTCTGCCGAGCGTTCCATGCCCGACTTGCTCGACCAATACCCGCTGACCGCGGGTACTTATCACGAACTGCTGGACGACAGTGGCGCAGTACGCGCCCATTGGCAGCGCTTGCTCGATCACCTGCAACGCAGCACACCCGCGCAACTGGCCCAGCGCCAGGCGCTGCTGACAAGGCAGATCCAGGAAAACGGCGTCACCTATAACGTCTACGCCGACCCCAAGGGCGCCGATCGCCCGTGGGAACTGGACTTGCTGCCCCACGTGCTGGCGGCCGATGAGTGGCAGCATTTGTCGGCCGGTATCGCCCAGCGTGGGCGCTTGCTCAACGCGGTGCTGGCGGACCTGTACGGGCCGCAACGCTTGATCAAGGAAGGCCTGCTGCCGGCCGAGTTGGTGTTCGGGCATAACAATTTCCTCTGGCCATGCCAGGGCATCCAACCGCCCGACGGTGCGTTTCTACACCTGTATGCCGTGGACCTGGCGCGTACCCCGGATGGCCGCTGGTGGGTCACCGCCGACCGTACCCAGGCGCCTTCGGGCGCCGGTTATGCGTTGGAAAACCGCACCATCGTGTCCCGCGCCTTCCCGGACCTGTACCGTGATCTGCAGGTGCAGCACCTCACCGGTTTCTTCCGCACGCTCCAGGAAACCCTGGCCCGCCAGGCGCCGAGCGATGACCAGCCGCCGCTGATCGTGCTGCTCACCCCTGGGCGTTTCAACGAAAGCTATTTCGAACACCTGTACCTCGCGCGCCAGCTCGGCTACCCGCTGGTGGAAGGCGGCGACCTCACGGTGCGCGACAGCACGGTGTTCCTGAAAACCCTCAGTGGCCTGCGCCGGGTGCACGCGATCATGCGTCGCCTCGACGACGATTTCTGTGATCCACTGGAATTGCGCACCGACTCCGCTCTCGGCGTGCCCGGCCTGCTCGACGCCGCGCGCCAGGGCAATGTGCTGGTGGCCAATGCCCTGGGCAGCGGCGTGCTGGAATCCCCCGGTTTGCTCGGCTTTCTGCCCAGGATCAACCAGTTCCTGTTTGGCGAAGAGTTGATCCTGCCGTCCATCGCCACCTGGTGGTGCGGTGAGGCGCCGGTGCTCGCCGAAGCCCTGGAGAAACTGCCGGAACTGCTGATCAAACCAGCGTTTCCGTCGCAAAGTTTCACCCCGGTATTCGGTCGCGACTTGAACGACGAGCAACGCCAGGCCCTGGCCGAACGCATGCGTGCGCGGCCGTACGCCTACGTTGCCCAGGAGCTGGCGCAACTGTCCCAGGCACCGGTGTGGCACACCGTGGAGGATCACCTGCAACACCGCGCCATCGGCATGCGCGTGTATGCCGTGGCCAGCGCGGAGGGCTACCGCGTACTGCCCGGCGGCCTGACCCGCGTGGCGGCCGACGCCGATGCCGAAGTGGTGTCGATGCAGCGCGGCGGCGCCAGCAAGGACACCTGGGTGCTGGGCGAACGTGCCAGCAGTGGCGAGCATTGGCGCGCCCAACGCGCGATCGGTGCACACGACCTGGTGCGCCGCGACCCTTATCTGCCGTCCCGCGTGGTGGAAAACCTGTTCTGGTTCGGCCGTTACTGCGAACGCTGCGACGACAGCGCACGCTGGCTGCGCATCGTGCTGGCGCGCTATGTCGACGGCGATGACCCCCTGGCCTTGCAGGCGGCGGTCGAGTTGGGTGAAAACCTGCGCCTGCTGCCGGAGGAGGGCGAGTTGCCCGAGCGTTTGCAGGCGGCCTTGCTCGGCGACGATTGGCCGTCGAGCCTGCGCGCCAACCTGCAACGCTTGCAGTGGGCGGCGTCCCAGGTGCGCGGCAAGTTGTCCCGTGAGAACTGGCAGGCCCTGGTCGAGCTGCAGCGCGAAGCCCTGGAGCTGGAGAGCGAAAGCCCGGATTTTGGTGAGTTGCTGGACTTTCTCAACCGCTTGGTGATGTCCCTGGCGGCACTGTCCGGGTTTGCCCTGGACGACATGACCCGCGACGAAGGCTGGCGCTTCCTGATGATGGGCCGGCGTATCGAGCGCCTGCAATTTCTCAGCAGCAGCCTGGCGGCATTCCTGCGCGGCGTGGCGGTGTTCGACCAGGCGGGGCTGGAGTGGTTGCTGGAGCTGGGCAACAGCAGCATCACCTACCGCTCGCGCTACCTGGCGGTGCCGCAGCTGATTCCGGTCCTGGATTTGTTGTTGCTGGATGAACAGAACCCCCACGCGGTGCTGTTCCAGCTGAAACTGGTGAGCCGTACCCTGCGCCGTCTTAATGATGATTTCGGTGTGCCACGGGAGACCGGGTTGGCGCCGTTGGTGGAGCGCCTGGCGCGTTTCGACCTGGCGTGCCTGGAGAACCCGTTGTTTGGCGAATCCAGCGTGCGTGCTGCACTGGAAGGCCTGGCCGACCTGCTGCAGGCGGTCGCCGATGAGAGTGGGCAGGTGTCGGATCGTCTGGCTTTGCGCCACTTTGCCCATGTGGATGATGTCAGTCAGCAAACGGTGTCGGTGTGATGAGTGCGCGCTACCAGATTTTCCACGATACCCATTACCACTACGACAGCCCGGTGTCCCTGGCCCAGCAGCTCGCGCATTTATCGCCGAGGCCGTGCGCCTGGCAGCGTTGCAGCGCCCAGCAACTGGATATCAGCCCGCTGCCGTCCGCACGCCGGGATGAGCTGGACGTGTTCGGCAACCCGATCACCCGCCTGGCGTTCGAGCGGCCCCATGATGAATTACTGGTCAATGCCGGTTTGACCGTGGAAGTGCTGGCGCGGCCGGTGCTGGATTTCCAGCAGTCGCCCGCCTGGGACCAGACCCGCGACAGCCTGACCTACAGCAGCCAGCCACTGTCGCCCGAGTTGATCGAAGCCTGTCGCTATCGCTTCGAATCGCCCTACGTGCACCTGAAGAAGACCTTCGTCGAGTTCTCGGAAAGCTGTTTTCCCCCTGGCGCGCCCTTGCTATTGGGGGTGCAGGCCTTGATGGAAAAGATCTTCAGCGAATTCACCTTCGATGCCGAAGCCACCCAGGTCGCCACGCCACTGGTGGAAGTGCTGGAGCGCCGACGCGGCGTGTGCCAGGACTTCGCCCACCTGATGCTCGCCTGCCTGCGCTCGCGCGGCCTGGCGGCGCGTTACATCAGCGGCTACCTGCTCACCCAGCCACCGCCCGGCCAGCCACGGCTGATTGGCGCCGATGCCTCCCACGCGTGGGTCTCGGTGTATTGCCCGGTATCGGGCTGGGTGGATTTCGATCCGACGAACAATGTGCAGCCGGCACTGGAGCACATCACCCTGGCCTGGGGCCGGGACTTCTCCGATGTGTCGCCGTTGCGGGGGGTGATTCTGGGGGGAGGGAGCCATGACCCGGAGGTGCGGGTGACGGTGATGCCGCTGGTGTAGGAGCGAGCTTGCTCGCGAAGAACCTGAGGGCGCCGCGTTGATCCTGGCTTCCCGCGTTATCGTTGACGTTCTTCGCGAGCAAGCTCGCTCCTACAGTAAATAATTATTCAGCTGGATCTTTTGGTGTTTCAGTCTCGTCGTTCGTTACTTCACCATCAGCATCCGGGTTGAGTGCGCCCGCTTCTTCATCTACCGCGGCTTTCTTGCGTTGCAGTTTTTCCTCTTTCTTCTGTTCCTTGGCCAAGTCTCTCTGACGTTTGGCGAAGGAGTAATTAGGTTTGGCCATGGGCGATCCTCTAGGGTCGAAGGTGAGGGTGGCGGCGCGCAGCTGCCTTGGGACGACATGGTAGCAGCTTCAAGGGGCGCTTGGCCTTCACTTACCGCAGGCGTACGCGGCCAGGAGGCCATTGAACAGTTGGTTGAGGTGCATGGCTCGGGCTCCAGTGGGTGATGGGCCGATCATAGACAGCCTGCGGCACTTTGGCTGGTTGATTGTGTCGATAAGTCTGATAGCCTAAAGTTGTATACAATCTGTTGATTCAGGTCATAAGAGTTTTTGCCTGCCTCAGGCACCCTTGTCGCATTACGCGTTGTTTAAACCCTGCCTTGGAGATTCACATGTTTGCCAAACTCGTTGCTGTTTCCCTGCTGACTCTGGCCAGCGGCCAGTTGCTTGCTGCAGAGTGCAAGGTCACCGTCGACTCCACTGACCAGATGTCCTTCAACACCAAGGAAATCACGATCGACAAGAGCTGCAAGACGTTTACCGTTGAGTTGACTCACTCCGGCAACCTGCCGAAAAACGTCATGGGCCATAACTGGGTGCTGACCAGCGCCGCCAACATGCAGCCGGTTGCCACTGATGGCATGGCTGCTGGCATCGACAAGAACTACCTGAAAGAGGGTGACGATCGCATCATCGCCCACACCAAGATCATTGGTGCCGGCGAGAAGGATTCGGTGACCTTCGATGTCTCGAAACTGGCGGCCGGTACGGATTACGCGTTCTTCTGCTCGTTCCCAGGCCACATCTCGATGATGAAGGGCACTGTGGTCGTCAAATAAGACCGCGTTATCGTTTATCGGGAGCAAACCCCCGCCCACGCTTGAGTTGTGAACACATTCAAATGTGGGAGGGGGCTTGCCCCCGATAGCGGCCTGCCAATCAACACACCCCTATCTGGCTCACCTCAAGGCGCAAACGGCATCACTCGCTTGTGCTCGGTCTTGCGGTACGTCTCGCAAATAATCCGGAACGCTTCCTCGCGCACCGGCTCACCGTGCAGGAACGCGTCGATCTCGGCATAAGTCACGCCATGTGACGCTTCATCCGGTTTGCCTGGCGACAGGTCTTCCAGATCGGCCGTCGGCACCTTCTCCACCAACGACTCCGGCGCACCAAAGAACCGCGCAATCGCGCGTACCTGGTTCTTTACCAGCCCGCTCAACGGCGCCAGGTCGCAGGCGCCATCACCGAACTTGGTGAAAAAGCCCATCACCGCTTCCGCCGCATGGTCGGTACCGATCACCAGGCCGCTGGCCGCGCCGGCGATGGTGTACTGCGCCACCATGCGCATGCGCGCCTTGGTGTTGCCGAGCACGAAGTCGCGGGACACCGCCGCCTTGCCTTCAAACGCCGCTACTTCATTGGCCAGGGCTTTCACCGCCGGGCCGATGTTCACGGTGTGGCGCTCGTCCGGGTCGATAAAGTCCACCGAGGCCTGGGCATCGATTTCATCGAACTGGGTTTCGTAGGGCAGGCGCACGGCGATAAAGCGGTAGGCCTCGTCACCGGTGCGGGAGCGCAGTTCCTGCATCGCGCGTTGGGCCAAGAGGCCGGCAGTCAGGGAGTCAACGCCGCCGCTGATGCCCAGCACCAGTGTCTTGAGCCCGGAATTGCGCAGGCAATCCTGGATAAACGCCACGCGCCGGGCAACTTCGGCCTCGAGGGCGGCTTGGTCCTTGAACGGCGCTTGGACCTTGAGCTGTTCAGCAATCTCACGCTGTACGGCTTGCATGATTCACTCCTTGCTAGAGATGGCAGGTACTTTGAAAACATGACGCAAATAGGCGACAAAATTCGGGTCGGTGCAGTGGGTCTTGCCCGCTTCATCCGAGATCTTCGCGACGGGCTGACCATTGCAGGCGGTCATTTTAAGCACGATGCTCATCGGTTCCACCCCTGGAATATCGCAGGTCAGGTTGGTGCCGATGCCGAAGCTCACATTAATGCGACCACGCAGCGCGCGGAATATTTCCAGGGCCTTGGGCAGCGACAGGCTGTCGGAGAACACCAGGGTCTTGCTCATCGGCTCGATGCCCAACTTATGGTAGTGGGCGATGGCTTTTTCCGCCCACTGCACCGGGTCGCCGGAGTCGTGGCGCAGGCCGTCGAACAGTTTGGCGAAGTACAAGTCGAAGTCGCCGAGGAACGCGTCGGTGGTGATGCAATCGGTCAGGGCGATACCCAGCAGGCCACGGTATTCGCGGACCCAACAGTCGAGGGCGGCGATCTGGCTGTCGATCAGGCGCGGGCCCAGTTGCTGGTGGGCCATGATCCATTCATGGGCCATGGTGCCCAGTGGCTTCATATCGAACTCGCGGGCCAGGTGTACGTTGCTGGTGCCGACAAAACGCCCGGGGAAGTCATGTTTGAGCACGCTGACCACCTCTTCCTGCACGCGGTACGAGAAGCGTCGGCGCGTGCCGAAGTCGGCCACTTGCAGCTCGGCCAGCTCGTCGCTGCTGGCGTTGGCCGTCAGCCAGTCGAACTTGCGGTACAGCTGCTCGCGGGCCTGTTCGAGGATCACCGTCTGGTAACGGTAGCGGTTGCGCACTTCGCTGACGATCGCCAGCATCGGCACTTCAAACAGAATCACATGCAGCCACGGCCCGCGCAGGCGGATAAACAACTCGCCGTTCTCGATGCCGGTCTGCACATAGCGCAGGTTGAAGCGAAACAGTCCGAGAAAGCGCAAAAAATCCGGCTTCATAAAGCTGATGCGCTCCAGGAACCCCAGTTGGTCCGGGCTCAGGCTCAGCTCGGCCAGGCGCTCGATCTGGTAGCGGATCTCCGCGAGGTACGGGCGCAGGTCTTCGCTGTTGCGGCAACGAAACTCCCATTCAACTTCCACATTGGGGTAGTTGTGCAGCACCGCCTGCATCATGGTCAGCTTGTAGAAGTCGGTGTCGAGCAAGTTCTGCACGATGCGATCGGCAAACACACTCTCGCTCATAACGGGAATCTCCAGACAGGTCGGGCGATGGGCGCCGACCTTTACGCACAATTAAGGAAGGGGGCTAGTGGCGCATAGACGCGGGTAGGTTTGCCAGTGATTTTTTTTCCAAGGCCACTTGCCGCCGATGGCGATATTCCTGGCACTAAACAACCTGCTCCATCATCCACTTCACAAACTCCCGCACCTTGGGCACTTCCGCCGAATGCTCCGGATAGGCCAGGTAATACGCGTCCTGGCTGGGCATTGCATGCTGCCAGGGGATCACCAGCTTGCCGTCGGCCAGTTCTTCCTCCACCAGAAAGCGCGGCAACAATGCCACGCCGCAACCGACCTGCGCCGCGCGAATGCACATATAAAAAGTGTCGAAACGCGGCCCGTGGTAGCTGTGTTCGGTGTGATAACCCTGGTCGGCAAACCAGTCATGCCAGCCCTGGGGGCGCGAGGCGTTTTGCAGCAGCACCAGGTCGCTCAGTTGCGTGGGGTCGGTGAACGGCTGCGCCGGCAGGCTTTCCGGGGCGCACACCGGCACCAGCTCTTCGCTGAACAGTTTCAGGCTCTCGGTGCCGGGGCGCGAGCCCTGGCCGAAGTAGAAGGCCATGTCGGCCTTGCCTTGCAGCAGTTCGTCCGGCTCCTGTTCGTTGCACAGGTCCAGGTGGATCTGCGGGTGGCGCAGGCGCCAGCCCTTGAGGCGCGGCACCAGCCAGCGCGCGCCAAAGGTGTAGGGGGTGGACACGCGCAACACTTCGGTCTCGCCGCCATAGGAGCGCAGGTAGTGGGTGGACATCTCCACCTGCGTGAGGATCTTGCGCACTTCAACCAGGTACAGGTCGCCTGCCGGGGTCATCTGCAAGCGGCGACGCACGCGGCGAAACAGCAGGTGCTGGAGCAGTTCTTCCAACTGCGCGACCTGTTTGCTCACTGCACTTTGCGTGAGGTTCAGCTCTTCGGCGGCGCGGGTGAAGCTCAGGTGGCGGGTGGCGGCCTCGAAACACTGCAGGGCGGTGATCGAGGGCAAATGTCTTCTGTTCAGCACGGCACGCCTCTTTTTATTCTTTGCATGAATAAACGGAATGATATCTCGCCTAATCGTCGTTTGTTGGCAAGTCTTGGGCCAGCTACAAATAAGGCCTGGATCGCCGTGCGTGCCGCGGTGCGATTTTTTGTTCGAAGATTAAAGGAGTGACCCATGGTTGCCGCATTGCTTGATCGTCTCGGGGTAAACCCGGCGCTGTACCAGGCGGGTAAACAACCCGTGCATTCGCCGATTGATGGCAGCCGTATCGGCAGTGTGCACTGGGAAGGTGCCGCCGAGGTGGAGCAGCAGGTCAGTCGCGCCGAGCATGCATTCGAGGCCTGGCGCAACGTGCCGGCCCCCCGTCGCGGCGAGTTGGTGCGCCAGTTCGGCGATGTACTGCGCCAATACAAGGCCGATCTGGGCGAACTGGTGTCCTGGGAAGCCGGCAAGATCACCCAGGAAGGCTTGGGTGAAGTGCAGGAAATGATCGACATCTGCGACTTCGCCGTGGGCCTGTCCCGCCAGTTGTACGGCTTGACCATCGCCTCCGAGCGCCCAGGCCACCATATGCGTGAAACCTGGCACCCGCTGGGCGTGGTCGGGGTGATCAGCGCCTTCAACTTCCCGGTGGCCGTGTGGGCGTGGAACACCACACTGGCGCTGGTGTGCGGTAACGCAGTGATCTGGAAACCGTCGGAAAAGACCCCGCTCACCGCCCTGGCGTGCCAGGCGCTGTTCGAGCGTGTGCTGAAGAATTTCAAGGACGCGCCGCAGTACCTGAGCCAGGTCATCATCGGCGGCCGCGATGCCGGCGCTGCGCTGGTGGATGACCCGCGCGTGGCCCTGATCAGCGCCACCGGCAGCACCCGCATGGGCCGCGAAGTGGCGCCGAAAGTCGCCGCGCGGTTTGCCCGCAGCATCCTCGAGCTGGGCGGCAATAACGCCATGATCCTCGGCCCGAGCGCCGACCTGGACATGGCCGTGCGCGCCATCCTGTTCAGCGCCGTCGGCACCGCCGGCCAGCGCTGCACCACCCTGCGCCGCCTGATCGCCCACGAGTCGGTCAAGGAAGAAATCGTCACCCGCCTCAAGGCCGCCTATTCCAAAGTGCGCATCGGCCACCCGCTGGAGGGCAACCTGATTGGCCCGCTGATCGACAAGCATGGCTTCGACGCTATGCAGGACGCCCTGGAGCAGGCCTTGAGTGAGGGCGGCAAGGTGTTCGGCGGCAAGCGCCAGTTGGAAGACAAGTTCCCCAACGCCTACTACGTGTCACCGGCCATTGTCGAAATGCCTGAGCAGAGCGATGTGGTGTGCACCGAAACCTTTGCGCCGATTCTGTATGTCGTCGGCTACAAGGACTTCGCCGAAGCCCTGCGCCTGAACAACGCCGTGCCCCAAGGCCTGTCGTCGTGCATCTTCACCACTGACGTGCGCGAGGCCGAGCAATTCATGTCGGCGGTGGGCAGCGACTGCGGAATCGCCAACGTCAACATCGGCCCGAGCGGCGCGGAGATTGGCGGCGCGTTTGGCGGTGAGAAAGAGACCGGTGGCGGGCGCGAGTCGGGTTCGGATGCATGGCGCGGGTATATGCGCCGCCAGACCAATACCGTGAACTACTCGCTGGAGTTGCCACTGGCCCAGGGCATCACCTTCGACTGATTCTGTAGGAGCGAGCTTGCTCGCGAAGATCGTCAACGATCACGCGGGCATCCTGAATGCCCGCGTCGCTCTCGCGTTTTTCGCGAGCAAGCTCGCTCCTACAGTGATGGTGTTGAACAAGAAAATTGCTTGTTGGGTCTCACCGGAGTCTGGCAATGGCACTACGCGAAACATGTTTGTGGGAACACCTAACCCCCGGCCGACCGGAGCGTGCGGCGCTGGCGGGCGAGGTCAAGGTTGATGTGTGCGTTATCGGCGCCGGGATCACTGGTTTGTCCGCCGCCATTCATTTGCTGGAACAGGGTAAAAGCGTCGCCGTGCTGGAGGCCCATCGCACTGGCCACGGCGGTTCGGGGCGCAACGTCGGGTTGGTGAATGCCGGCCTGTGGATCCCTCCGGACGAGATCGAAGCCGGGTTCGGCGAAGCGGTGGGCAGCCAGCTCAACCGCATGCTCGGCGCGGCACCGTCGCTGGTGTTCAGCCTGATCGACAAATACAACATCGATTGCCAATTGCGCCGCGAGGGCACTTTGCACATGGCACATAACGCCCGTGGCGAGGCGGATTTGCGCAGTCGTGAAGAACAATGGAAGCGTCGTGGCGCGCCGGTGGAATTGCTCACCGGCCAGGCCTGCGAACGCGCCACCGGCACCAAGAAAATCGCCGCCGCGTTGCTGGATCGGCGTGCCGGCACCTTGAATCCGATGGCCTACACCAGTGGCCTGGCGAATGCCGCCGTGGGACTTGGCGGGCAGTTGTTCGACCATTCGCCGGTCGCCCGGTTGGAGCGCCAAGGTGCGAGCTGGTCCGTTCAGACCGCCAGCGGTTCGGTGCAGGCTGCACAAGTGGTCATCGCTTCCAACGCCTACACCGAAGGTGAGTGGACCGAGCTGCGCCGCAATTTTTTCCCCGGCTACTACTACCAGGTCGCCTCCGCGCCGCTGACCGACGCCGCCGCCGAGCAGATTCTGCCCGGCGGCCAAGGCTCATGGGACACGCGCCAGGTACTGAGCAGCATCCGCCGCGATGCCGATGGCCGCCTGTTGCTCGGCAGCCTGGGCAACGGCAACCAGAAACCGGCCTGGTTCCTCAAGGCGTGGGCTGATCGGGTGCAGCAACATTACTTCCCGTACCTCAAATCGGTGCAATGGGAATTCACCTGGACCGGCTGCATCGCGTTCACCCCCGATCACCTGATGCGCCTGTTCGAGCCCGCCCCCGGCCTGGTGGCAGTAACCGGCTATAACGGGCGCGGCGTGACCACCGGCAGCGTGGTCGGCAAGGCGTTCGCCGACTATTTGTGTCACCAGGATCCCCAGGCGTTGCCGATTCCGTTTGCACCCATGCAACCGCTGGCCGGGGTTGGGCTGCGCAGTTGCCTGTATGAAGCCGGATTTTCGCTGTATCACGCCGGGCAATGCCTGAGGATCGTGATCTGATCAGCGAAATACCGCTCAGAAGCCTGCATTTTCTTAGCCGGCTACTAATCTGTATTGGTGCAGGTCGTAGCAGTTGCGCACTGTAAATGTGCAGTTCCGTTACGCAGGCTGTTACAGCTGTAGGAACTGTCGTTTATTGCTTTGGTTGCAGGTGCGACCCGTCTGGGTTGTACTTTTTCGGCCCATGGGTTGCACCTATCGATGCTAGAGGGTTGCACGTCCTGGCGAGCGGAGCCGAAACGCCTGCAATAACAATGACACCGTGTCTTTTTGAAGAATAAAAACGTAATGGCACGAGGCTTGCTCTGGGCTTTCAGTGAAAAGTTTGAACGCAAGTTGTCGTGCCAAAAATCAAAAATATCGGAGCACCACTCATGTCCCAGACGTTTTACAAGAAAGGTTTTCTGGCCCTCGCCGTTGCAGCGGCGCTGGGTGTTTCTACGTTTGTTCAAGCTGATGTGAAGATTGGCGTTGCGGGGCCGATGACCGGCGCCAACGCCTCGTTCGGTGAGCAGTACATGAAGGGTGCCCAGGCGGCAGCCGAGGTGATCAACAAGGCCGGTGGCATCAATGGCGAGAAAGTCGTGCTGGTGGCAGGCGACGATGCCTGTGAGCCGAAACAGGCCGTGGCCGTGGCCAACCGCCTGGCTGACCAGGACAAAGTGATTGGCGTGGTCGGGCACTTCTGCTCGTCGAACACCATCCCGGCCTCCGAGGTCTACGACGAAGCGGGCATCATCGCGATCACCCCAGGTTCTACCAACCCACAAGTGACCGAGCGCGGCCTGGGCGCCATGTTCCGTATGTGCGGGCGTGACGACCAGCAAGGCATCGTCGCCGGCGACTACATCGTCGACGTGCTCAAGGGCAAGAAAGTCGCCGTCATCAACGACAAGGACACCTACGGCAAAGGCCTGGCCGACGCCACCGCTGCCCAGTTGACCAAGCGCGGCGTCAAGCCGGTGCTGGAAGAAGGCCTGACCCGTGGCGAGAAAGACTTCAGTGCGCTGGTCACCAAGATCCGCTCCCTGGGCGCCGACGTCGTGTACTTCGGTGGCCTGCACCCGGAAGCCGGTCCATTGGTTCGCCAGATTCGTGAAGCGGGCCTGAAGGACGTCAAGTTCATGTCCGATGACGGCGTAGTGACCGATGAACTGGTGGCCACCGCTGGCGGCGCGCAATACGTCGATGGCGTGTACATGACCTTTGGCGCCGACCCGCGCCTGCTGCCAGACAGCAAGGCCGTGGTGGAGGAGTTCCGCAAGGCCGGCTACGAGCCTGAGGGCTACACCCTGTACGCCTACGCCTCGCTGCAGGCCCTGGCCGCCGGTTTCAACGGCGCCAAGTCCAACAAGGGCGAAGACGCGGCCAAATGGCTGAAAGCGCACCCGGTCAAAACCGTGATGGGCGAGAAGACCTGGGACGCGAAGGGCGACCTGAAAGTCTCCGACTACGTGGTTTACCAGTGGGATAAAGACGGCAAATACCACCAGTTGGAAAAGCAGAAGTAATCCATGTGGGAGGGGGCTTGCCCCCGATAGCGGTGGGTCAGTCAACAGTTGTTCAGCTGACCCACCGCATCGGGAGCAAGCCCCCTCCCACATTGGGGCAGCGTTGTTATTGAGATCTGTCTTTTCCTCCAGAAGCGCCGCACACCGACTGGTGTGCAGGTGCTCACCGCGTGAGATTGCGTTATGGATGGTATTTTCCTGCAGCAACTGGTCAACGGCCTGACCCTCGGGTCGGTCTATGGCCTGATCGCCATCGGCTACACAATGGTCTATGGCATCATTGGCATGATCAACTTCGCCCACGGCGAGGTTTATATGATTTCCGCTTACCTCGCGGCGATCAGTCTGGCACTGCTGGCTTACTTCGGCATCGAATCCTTCCCGCTGCTCATTCTCGGCACCCTGATCTTCACCGTGGTCGTCACCGGCGTGTACGGTTGGGTCATCGAACGGGTCGCCTACAAACCGTTGCGCAACTCCACCCGCCTGGCTCCGCTGATCAGCGCCATCGGCATCTCCCTGATCCTGCAGAACTACGCGCAGATCGCCCAGGGCGCGAAACAACAAGGCATTCCAACCCTGCTGGCCGGCGCCTGGCGCGTCGACATCGGCAGCGGGTTCGTCCAACTCACGTACACCAAGGTCTTCATCCTCGTGGCGGCGTTTGCCGGCATGGCGTTGCTCACCTACATCATCAAGTACACCAAGCTCGGCCGCATGTGCCGCGCCACCCAGCAAGACCGCAAGATGGCCTCGATCCTGGGGATCAACACCGACCGCGTGATCTCCTACGTGTTTGTCATCGGTGCCGCCATGGCGGCCCTGGCCGGCGTGCTCATCACCCTCAACTACGGCACGTTCGACTTCTACGCCGGCTTCATCATCGGCATCAAGGCGTTTACCGCAGCGGTACTCGGCGGCATCGGTTCCCTGCCTGGGGCGATGCTGGGCGGGATCATCCTGGGTATCTCCGAGTCGTTGTTCTCGGGGTTGATCAACTCCGACTACAAAGACGTGTTCAGTTTCTCCCTGCTGGTGGTGATTCTGATTTTCCGTCCTCAGGGCCTGCTTGGTCGCCCACTCGTGGCTAAGGTGTAAACATGTCTGCTGCCAAACCCATCGATATCAAGAAAAGTGTGGTCGATACGGTCCTTGCCGGGCTGATTTCGTTGATCGTGTTCGGTCCGATCGTCGGCGTGGTCCTCGACGGCTACAGCTTCAACCTGGAACCGGCCCGTGTGGCTACCCTGGTCGCCATCGTGATGGCCGGGCGCTTTGCCCTCAGCCTGTTCCTGCAAACCCCCAAGGGCCTGAAGATTCTGCAGGGCTTCGAAAGCAGCGGCTCCGGCGTGCATGTACTGCCACCGGACTACAAGTCGCGGCTGCGCTGGATCATCCCGGCGCTGATCGTCATCGCCATTGTGTTCCCGATCTTCGCCAACAAGTACCTGCTGACCGTGGTGATCCTCGGGCTGATCTACGTGTTGCTGGGCCTGGGCCTGAACATCGTGGTCGGCCTGGCCGGGCTGCTCGACCTGGGTTACGTGGCGTTCTACGCCATCGGCGCCTACGGCCTGGCGCTGGGTTATCAATACCTCGGCCTGGGCTTCTGGAGCGTGCTGCCGCTGGCAGCCATCGCAGCGGCGCTGGCGGGGTGCATACTCGGCTTCCCGGTGCTGCGAATGCACGGTGACTACCTGGCCATCGTGACCCTGGGCTTCGGTGAAATCATTCGCCTGGTGCTCAACAACTGGCTGTCGTTCACCGGCGGCCCCAACGGTATGCCGGTGCCTTCGCCAACCTTCCTGGGCCTGGAGTTCGGGCGCAAGGCCAAGGAGGGCGGGGTTCCGTTCCACGAGTTCTTCGGCATCGATTACAACCCCAACATCAAGTTCATGTTCATCTACATCGTGCTGTTCCTGGTGGTGCTGGCCGTGCTGTACATCAAGCACCGCCTGACCCGCATGCCGGTCGGCCGCGCCTGGGAAGCCTTGCGCGAAGATGAGATCGCCTGCCGCTCCATGGGCCTGAACCACGTGCTGGTCAAGCTTTCGGCCTTCACCATCGGCGCGTCCACTGCCGGTTTGGCCGGGGTGTTCTTCGCCAGCTACCAAGGCTTCGTCAACCCGTCGTCGTTCACCTTCTTCGAGTCGGCGCTGATCCTGGCCATCGTGGTACTGGGCGGCATGGGCTCGACGGTCGGCGTGGTGATTGCCGCGTTCGTGTTGACCGTCGCGCCTGAACTGCTGCGCAGCTTCAGCGAATACCGCGTGCTGCTGTTTGGCGTGCTGATGGTGGTGATGATGATCTGGCGACCGCGCGGCCTGATCCGGATCAGCCGCACCGGTGTGACACCACGCAAGGGGGTAGCGCCATGAGCAAGGAAGTCGTCCTCTCCGTGGAACACCTGATGATGCACTTCGGTGGCATCAAGGCCTTGAGCGATGTGAGCCTCAAGGTCGAACGCAACTCGATCTTCGCCCTGATCGGCCCCAACGGTGCCGGCAAGACCACCGTGTTCAACTGCCTCACCGGCTTCTACAAAGCCAGCGGCGGCAAGATCGAACTGAACATCCGTGGCAAGCAGACCAATGTGATCCAGCTGCTCGGCGAGCGCTTCAAGGCCGTCGACTTCGTATCGCCGAAAAGCTTCTTGAGCCGGGTGTACTACAAGATGTTCGGCGGCACCCACCTGGTTAACCGCGCCGGCCTGGCCCGGACCTTCCAGAACATTCGCCTGTTCAAGGAAATGTCGGTGCTGGAAAACCTGCTGGTGGCCCAGCACATGTGGGTCAACCGCAACATGCTGGCGGGCATCCTCAACACCAAGGGCTACCGCAAGGCCGAAAGCGATGCCCTCGACCACGCGTTCTACTGGCTCGAAGTGGTGGACCTGGTGGACTGCGCCAACCGCCTGGCCGGTGAGCTTTCCTACGGCCAGCAGCGCCGCCTGGAAATCGCCCGCGCCATGTGCACCCGGCCGCAGATCATCTGCCTGGACGAACCGGCAGCGGGCCTCAACCCCCAGGAAACCGAAGCCCTCAGCGCGATGATTCGCCTGTTGCGCGACGAACACGACCTGACGGTGGTGCTGATCGAACACGACATGGGCATGGTGATGAGTATTTCCGACCACATTGTGGTGCTGGACCACGGCAACGTGATTGCCGAAGGCGGGCCGGAAGCGATCCGCAACGACCCGAAAGTGATTGCCGCCTACCTGGGCGCTGACGAAGAGGAGCTGGTATGAGTGCACCTATCCTCGAAATGAAGGACCTGGACGTGTTCTACGGCCCTATCCAGGCCCTGAAAAAAGTCTCGCTGCACATCAACGAAGGCGAAACCGTGAGCCTGATCGGCTCCAACGGCGCGGGTAAATCCACGCTGCTGATGTCGATCTTCGGCCAGCCACGGGCTGAGTCGGGGCAGATCCTCTACAACGGCGTCGATATTACCCACAAGTCGTCCCACTACATCGCCTCCAACGGCATTGCGCAGTCGCCGGAAGGGCGACGGGTGTTCCCCGACATGACCGTCGAGGAAAACCTGCTGATGGGCACCATCCCCATTGGCGACAAGTTCGCCCAGGACGATATGCAACGCATGTTCGAGCTGTTCCCACGGCTCAAGGAACGACGTAACCAGCGCGCCATGACCATGTCCGGTGGTGAGCAGCAAATGCTCGCCATCGCCCGCGCGCTGATGAGCCGGCCCAAGCTGTTGCTGCTGGACGAACCGAGCCTGGGCCTGGCTCCGATTGTGGTGAAGCAGATCTTTTCCACCCTGCGCGAGCTGGCCTCCACCGGGATGACCATCTTCCTGGTGGAGCAGAACGCCAACCATGCACTGCGTTTGTCGGACCGGGCGTATGTGATGGTCAACGGTGAGATTCGCCTTACCGGCACCGGCAAGGAATTGCTGGTGAACGAGGAAGTGCGCAACGCCTACCTCGGTGGCCACTGATCTAAATAACGACGCAGTACCCCTGTGGGAGGGGGCTTGCCCCGATGGCGTTGTATCAGTCAGCACACCTGAAACTGACACACCGCCATCGGGGGCAAGCCCCCTCCCACATTTGTTTTGTGTCGCCCGCAAGACCGATCCCAAATTGTGGAAAACAAATCCAGCCCCCCTCCAAAGCGCGACATATAGCCGCCGCAAATCCCTGTTTTGTCACACTTTTGACTTGTCCCCATCCACTGTGGAACCGGCTGTGGGTAACGTGGGAGTAGCTGGCTGAACCCCTTTAAAACCGTGGCTTTCAGCGGTGTGGTTGTTTTTTGATCAGTGGCTTTTTCGCGGCCGATCGAGGGGTTTGTCAACCTGTTTAAAGACACAGGTATATGACTGAAATATGTCCCGCCAGCCTGTGGATAAGTCTGTGACTAAACTCTGGAAAGACGGCCGCAGAGGCCGGAATGACTGGCCTGGAGCCATCGCTCGATTTGTCCCGCTGCCCCTGGGCCTACATACGCCTTCGTCCAGGTCAAGCAAAAAACTTTCTAAAATCGCCTGGAAGCCTTGTACACAGCGGCCTGAAGCGTTTTGCACTTGCCCCCAGAGACTGTGGGCGCAGCTGTGGATAACCTGCGCGCATATGGCTGCAAGCCACGGTTCATAAGGCTTTGGTCTGAATGATTAAAAAATGACCAGTCGTGCATGAAGTTCTGTGCATGGCGGTTGCCGCAACCGCGGCGTAAGGGCATTCTGCTGGCTGATTTTTTTCCCGATGCCCGCAAGGAGAACACCATGTCCAACACGCTGTTTATTACTGGCGCCACCTCAGGTTTTGGCGAAGCCTGCGCCCGTCGGTTTGCCGAGGCCGGCTGGAAACTGGTGCTTACCGGTCGTCGTGCCGAGCGTTTGAATGCGCTGGTCGAAGAGCTTTCCAAGCAGACCGAAGTGCACGGCCTGGTGGTGGACGTGCGGGATCGCAAAGGCATGGAAGAGGCGATCGCCAACCTGCCGCCATCGTTCGCCACCCTGCGCGGGCTGATCAACAACGCCGGCCTGGCCGTGGGCACTGACCCGGCGCCCAAGTGCAACCTCGACGACTGGGAAACCATGGTCGATACCAACATCAAAGGCCTGTTGACCACCACCAGCCTGCTGCTGCCGCGCCTGATCGCCCATGGTCGTGGCGCCGGGATCATCAACCTGGGCTCCATCGCCGGCAGCTACCCGTACCCGGGCAGCCATGTGTATGGCGGTTCCAAGGCGTTTGTGAAGCAGTTCTCCCTGAACCTGCGCTGTGACCTGCAGGGCACCGGCGTGCGTGTGACCAATATCGAGCCGGGCCTGTGCGAAAGCGAGTTCTCCCTGGTGCGCTTCGGCGGTGACCAGGCGCGCTACGACGCCACCTACGCCGGTGCCGAGCCGATCCAGCCGCAGGACATTGCCGACACCATCTTCTGGGTGCTGAACACGCCGGCGCACGTCAACATCAACCGTCTGGAGCTGATGCCGGTGAGCCAGACCTGGGCGGGGTTTGCGATTGAGCGGGGGGCCAAGTAAGGCTCTAGACTGCGTTGCTGCCATCGGGGGCTTGGCGAATCGTCGCACCGCCCCGATGGCGTCAAATCGGCCAAAACAGGCCATAAGGTACACTCCACCCCTGAAAACCCCACCGCACCCTGCGGTTTAAAGGTTTTGACGGGAGGAAATGTGAGTAACCGAGGTGAGCAGTCACTGCTCAAACAATCGACGATCCTGATGTTCGCGGTAGCGATCGCCGGGATTGTCACGGGTGTGATATCTGGCGCCCAATCCATTCTGTTCGACGGCTTTTTCTCGCTGATCGCCACCGCCATCAAGGTGTTGATGCTGATCACGGCCAAGCTGATCGCCAAGAAAAGCAACGAGCGTTTCCAGTTCGGCTATTGGCACCTGGAGCCCATGGTGCTGCTGATCGAAGGCAGCTTCCTGCTGCTGATCGCCATCTATGCGTTCCTGAACGGTGTGTTCGGCATTATCAATGGCGGGCGCGAGATCGAGTTGGGCCTGGTGATCATCTACGCGGCGGTGTTTACCGTGGTCGAGTTCGCCTATTTCTTCTATGTGCGCTATCGCAACCGCAGGCTGAAATCCTCGCTGATCCAGTTCGACAACATCAGTTGGCTGGTGGACGCGATGCTCTCGGTGGGCCTGCTGGTCAGCTTTCTCGCCGCGCTGTTGCTCAAGTCCCAGGGCTATGGCGAGTGGGCGGTGTATGTCGACCCATTGATCCTGATCCTGTTGGCTCTGAGCATGCTGGCACCGGCGTTCAAGATCCTGCGCCCGGCGTTGCGCGAGGTGCTGGGGATCGCGCCGGATCACCTGGATGACAAAGTGCGCGAGGTGATGGACGCGGCGCAGGCCAGGCATGGGTTCGATGATTACGTGTCCTACGTGCAAAAGCACGGGCGGGCGCGGTTTATCGAAATCCATGTGGTGCTGCCGGCGGATTACCCGGTGGATAACGTCGCGACCCTGGATGGGCTGCGTGAAGAGATATCCACAGGGCTGGGCGCACCGGATGCGGCGCGCTGGCTGACGATCAGCTTTACCGGGGATCGCAAGTGGATTGCGTGATGGGTCGTTAGACCGAGGCCCTGCAGGTCACCCGAGATGCTGGATCAGCCCCTGGTAGCAGGTTGCCAAATGATAAGGGGTGGTCGATGGCATATCCCGTCGGCTCACCGCGCCGTTGGCATCCAGGCATTCATGCCAGCCTTTCTCATGCAGGAAATGCTGTTGCAGCGCCAGCAGTTGGCGCTGCAGCACCGCCTCACTGCCAGGGCGCAAGGTCAGCGCCCGCAGGTACTCGGCCTGGGCCCAGATACGCTGGGTGCCGTCGCGTACGCTGCCATCAAGTGCCAACATGCCGCTGACCGCTCCGGTCGCGCTGTCCACACCCTTGTGCTCTGCGTAGGCAAACGCCCGCGTCAGTGACGCATGCAGCGGCGTGCCGCGCAGCACGGGCGACGATTCGAGCAAAAAGAACCACTCGAACTGGTGCCCCGGCTCAAACCAGTTATCCACAGCGCCCAGCGGTTTTTCCATCATCACGCCGTGCCGGCGGTCGATGAAACGCTGCTGCATGGCCGTCGCCAAGGCCAGCAGGGCCGCTTGCACAGGGGCATCCTCGCGCACCGCGAGGGTGGCGAGGAAACCTTCGGCCAGGTGCATCAACGGGTTTTGCAGCGGGCCGGACTGGAGGGACGACCAGTTGCGTTCCAGCACCGCCTCGTACAGGCCGTCCTCGGTGGCGAAGCGCTGGGCGACGACTTCGAGGGCGGCGTTCAGCACCGATTCCACCAACGGCTCACGCACCTTGGCCCAGTAATGGGCGCAGGCAAAGATGATGAAGGCGTGGGTGTAGAGGTCTTTGCGCTTGTCCAGCGGCTGGCCGGCGGGGTCGATGCTGTAGAACCAGCCGCCGTGTTCGGCATCGTGGAAATGCCGTTGCAGGGAGCGGAACAGCACCGCCGCGCGCTCTTCTGCGAAGGCCGCCCCTGGCGCGCCGATCAGGCTGGCGAACAGGTACAACTGTCGCGCGCAGGCCATGGCGCGGTAGCGTTGCGGCGGCAGTGGGTGGTGATCGGCGTCCAGCGCCTCATAGGGCAACGCCAATTCGGCATTCCAGCCCGGGCCATGCCAGAGCGGCACGATCAGGGTGTGGAAGTGCGTGAACACGGCATTCAACGAAGGCTGGGGGGCGGAGCTTGGAGCGATGGGCATCGGCTGGCGTCGTCACGGCAGGGGTGTAGGCGCGCATGGTAGCAGGCTTGGGAACTGTGGTGTCTGCGCCACCGCTATCGGGGGCAAGCCCCCTCCCACTTTTGACTGCGTTCCACAGCTGGAACTCGGTCGAATGTGAGGGGACTTGTCCCGATAAGGACCTTATAAGCGCTGCAAATCTTAGCCTGCCAGCAACCACACCCCAGTCGCCGCCGAAGCCGCTCCGGCAATCCGCACCAGCGGCGCCGCTGCGGCCGGCAACCAGCGCACCAGCGCATACCCGGCTGCGTGCAGTGCAGCGGTCGCGCCGACAAAACCGGCGGCATACGCCCAAGGGCTCGACATCTCCGGCAACTCCAAGCCATGGGCCACACCATGGAACAACGCAAACAACGCCGTTGCACCCATGGCCATGAACAACGGCGGACGCACCGCCAGTGCCACGGCCAGGCCCAGGGCCAGGACCGAGGCGGCGATCCCGCTTTCCAGTGCGGGCAATTGCAGCCCTTCAAAGCCCAGCACGCCGCCCATCAGCATGGTGCCGACAAAGGTGCACGGCAGGGCCCAGCGCGCGGCACCCTTTTGTTGCGCGGCCCACAGGCCGACCGCAAGCATGGCCAGCAGGTGGTCGAGGCCGCCCAGCGGGTGGCTGATACCGGCCACCAGGCCGTTGTCGCCGTGGCCAGGGTGAGCGAAGGCCAGGGCGGGAGTGAGCAGCAGGGCGGCGGCTGCGAGGAGTTTATTGAGGTTCATAAACAGGTTCCTTATGGGTTGATCAGGCGGCAGTCAGCAGGCCTTGGCGTTCGATGAAGGCGACGATTTCATCCAGGCCGACCCCGGTTTTCTGGTTGCTGAACACAAAGGGCTTGCCGTTGCGCATGCGCTGGGTGTCGCTGTTCATCAGCTCCAGTGAGGCGCCCACCAGCGGCGCCAGGTCGATCTTGTTGATCACCAGCAGGTCGGATTTGCAGATACCCGGCCCGCCCTTGCGCGGCAGCTTGTCGCCGGCGGACACGTCGATCACGTAGAGGGTCAGGTCCGACAGCTCCGGGCTGAAGGTGGCCGACAGGTTATCGCCGCCGGACTCCACCAGGATCAGGTCCAGGCCGGGAAAGCGGCGGTTGAGTTGGTCCACCGCTTCCAGATTGATCGAGGCGTCCTCGCGAATCGCCGTGTGCGGGCAGCCGCCGGTTTCCACGCCGATGATGCGCTCCGGCGCCAGGGCCTGGTTGCGCACCAGGAAGTCGGCGTCTTCGCGGGTGTAGATGTCGTTGGTGACCACCGCCAGGTTGTAGCGATCGCGCAGCGCAAGGCACAGGGCCAGGGTCAGGGCAGTCTTGCCGGAGCCGACCGGGCCGCCGATACCGACACGCAGGGGTTGTGTATTCATGTCTGACTCTCCAAAAAAGCCTTAGGAACGGAACAGGCGGCTGTACTGGCGCTCGTGGGCCATGCTCGCCAGGGACAGGCCGAAGGCGGCGCTGCCGAAATGATGGGGGTCGATGCGGGCGGCGTCCTGCTGGGCCTGTTGCAGCAGGGGCAGCAGCTCGCTGGTCAGGCGTTGCGCGGCTTGCTGGCCCAGGGGCAGGGTTTTCATCAGCACGGCCAATTGGTTTTCCAGCCAGCTCCAGAGCCAGGCGGCGAGAGCGTCGTCGGCGCTGATCGCCCAGGCGCGCGCGGCCAGTGCCCAGCCGAGGGCCAAGTGCGGTTCGCGGCGTTGCTCCAGGAAGCGGCGGGCGTCGCTGTCCAGTTCCGGCAGGCCATTGAGCAACTGCTGCAGGGAATAACCCATCTGCCGACTTTCCTGATACAGCTCCCGGGTTTCGCGGCTGGCTTGATGCGCTTCGCACAGCTGCGCCAACGCTCGCCAGTCCTGCTCTGCGGCGGCGCGGCAATGGGCGAGCAACAGCGGGGCTTCGAAGCGCGCGAGGTTGAGCAGCAATTGGTCGCTGATCCAGCGCCGAGCGCTGGCGGCATCGTTGACGCGGCCGTTCTCCACGGCCATTTCCAGGCCCTGGGAATAGCTGTAGCCGCCAATCGGCAATTGCGGACTGGCCAGACGCAACAGCGCCCAGGCTGGGTTCATAGACGTACGCCGAACTGATGCAGCTTGGGCGGGTAGTTGAAATCTTCATCGCCATGCCGGGAATGGTGGTGGCCGCCGCCATAGGCGCCGTGTTCCGGTTGGAACGGCGCCTCGATGGTTTCGGTGTGGGCGCCCAGTTGCTCAAGCATGGCCTTGAGCACGTAGTCGTCGAGCAGGCGCAACCAGCCATCCCCCACTTGCAAGGCCACATGGCGGTTGCCGAGGTGGTAGGCGGCGCGGGTCAGTTCAAAGGCGTTGCTGCAGGTGACGTGCAACAGGTGTTCAGGGCGGGCGCACACGCGTACGACACGTCCGTCTTCGGCTTGTAGGAATTCGCCATCGTGCAACGGCGGCTGGCCGCGCTCCAGAAACAGGCCGACGTCTTCGCCGTCGGCACTGAAACAGCGCAGGCGGCTTTTGCTGCGTGCTTCGAAATTCAGCAGCAGCTCAGCGGCCCAGAGGGCTTGGGGGGCGATTCGGCGGTGGATCACCAGCATCAGGAAGCTTCCAGCTATGAGCGATGGAAGTGCTAGAGCAAGGGGCTTGCCAATCCGGTCAGGCGTAGGAATTACCTGTCGGCAGACAGGGCTGTGCTACTGAACGGGGCGTGGGAAGGGTTTATGAGTGGTCAAAAATGGTGCGATTAACTTATGCGTGCACTGCTCTCGAGCGTTTTCGGATTTGTCCTACGCTCGATCAGGAATTGGCGTTCAAAACGTTACGTGCCGTGTCTTTAGGCTATGCGCCGTGTTTAATCCACTGCGACGTTTATCATGTTCAAGTCATTTTTTTGCTTGGCTATTGTCAGTCTGTCTTTGGCCATTTCATCGGCCTCGGCCAATCTGCAGCCGCGTTCGACCTTTACAGTTTCGGTTAAGGAGGCCTCTATCAATGATGTGATCGACCGCGCTCACGAGCTGCTGGGCACCCCCTACAAATGGGGTGGTTCTTCAGCAGAGCAGGGGTTCGATTGCAGCAGCTTCCTGGTTTACCTGTTCAAGACCCAAGCCAATATCCAGATACCGCGCACCACGGTGGCGATGCACCGCTCAACGGCCCCGACGATCCAGCGCACGGCTTTAAAGCCAGGGGATGCGGTGTTTTTCAAAGGCAATGGGCGCGGCCAGGTCAGCCATGTCGGCCTGTATATCGGCGGGGGTAAATTCATTCATTCACCGCGCACCGGCAAAAGCATCCGCATCGACTCATTGAGCAACAGCTACTGGAACAAGCACTACACCACCGCCAAGCGTTTTCACACCGCGGGTTGACGGCCTATTCGGTGCTGCCCAGGCCTTGCCAGTGCTTGAGGCCGATAAAAATAAAGCGCAGTTGCTGGGTGATTTTCGCCTGGGGCGTGAGGTGGGCAGGCAAGGCCTGGGCGGGCGGGTCGATGATGTCGGGGAGGGTGGCAAACACGCTTTTGACGATCAGGTCGGCCATCACGTGCAACCCTTCGGCGTCCAGGTGCTGCAGTTTGGGCATCAGCGTCAGGTCGGCCGCCAGGTCGCGGGTGATGTCTTCACGCAGGGCACCGATAGCTTGGCGCACCGCCAGGCAACCGCCGTATTGCTCGCGGGCCAGGAACAGGAATTGCGAGCGGTTGGCTGAGACCACATCGAGAAAAATCCGCACTGAGGCATCGATAATGCCGCCCATCACGAATTCGTTGTGACGCACCAGGCGAATGGTGGCGCGAAAGGTCTGGCCCACCTCACTCACCAATACAAGTCCAAGCTGGTCCATATCGGCAAAGTGGCGATAGAACCCGGTGGGGACAATGCCTGCGGTCTTGGCCACTTCACGCAGGCTCAGGCTACCAAACCCACGGCCACACTCCATCAGATGGCGGGCAGCGTCCATCAGGGCGAGGCGGGTTTGTTGCTTCTGTTCGGCGCGGGGCAGCATGGGCGGGCGGGCTTTGTCGGCAAGTACAGCGACGCACTCTAGCAAAACAGCTTCATTGACGTCGAACTTGGCGGGGGATAGGTGAGGATGTTGCGTGACAGGCTCTACAAAAAGTCAAAAGCCCGGTCGGCAGATCGGGCTTTTTTCTGGGCCACCACGGGGTCAGCTCTGAGCTTGATGCAGTTCTTGCAGGCGATCAGCACCACCTTCGGCAACACCTTCGGCGTAGGCACGCTCGTTGGCTTGTTCCGCACCCCCTTCAACCAGACCTTTCTGTTCCAGGCGATCACGGCCACCTTCGGCAACACCTTCAGCGTAGGCGCGCTTGTTCGCGTGTTCCGAACCGTTTTCAGCGACAGCACCTTTGGCGTAGTCACGGTTCTCGTCTTCTTGCGAACCGCTGCGGGCCAGGGTCTGGTTGAAGTGAACGGCGTCGGCCTTGGCTTGTGGGGTAACCTGTTCGGCGGCTGGCAGGGCAAAGGCGCTGGAAGCCAGGATGGATAACAGGACTGTAGCGAGTACTTGGCGTTTCATGATGGGTTGCTCCTTGGGAGGGCGATAAAGTGGGTACAGGGCTAATGCTACTCTCGATAAGTCGATATAAAAGTTCATAAACACAATGGTAATAATCAACAGAATTGATTGTTCGTCAGGGAGGCTCTAGATCGGGCCTCTCAAGCACGCGGTTTTGCACCGAGGTGGGTATTTTCGACACGAACATGGGTAACAATGGTGCGCCGTGGATGATCGAATCTGTCGAAACGGTCAGGAAAGCAGGTTTTCAAGGGTAAATCGGAGATTGGGTTAAACCCACGAGCGGTTTGCCAGTCGTAGTTTTATAAGCTGTCCTACAGGTGTTGGTTCAGCCGGTCGTGTTCAGGAGTCCTGTGCAATGACGCGCACTCGTAAAATCGTCATGTGGAGCTGCGCCAGCTTCGTTGTGTTAATCGCTGTGGTGGTACTGGTCCTGGTGTTCTTCGACTGGAACCGCATCAAGCCCCCGCTCAATGCCAAAGTTTCTGAAGAGCTGCATCGCCCGTTTGCCATCAACGGCAACCTGGCGGTGGTGTGGGCGCGTGAGCCCGATGAAGGCGGCTGGCGCGCCTGGGTGCCGTGGCCCCATGTGATTGCCGAGGACCTGACCCTGGGCAACCCCGACTGGTCGAAAAAACCGCAGATGGTCACGCTGAAAAAGGTCGAGCTGCGCATTTCGCCGCTGGCGTTGCTGGTGCAGCGCGTGGTGATCCCGCGTATCGACCTCACCGAGCCGAGTGCCGAGTTGCAGCGCCTGGCCGATGGCCGCGCCAACTGGACGTTCACGTTCGACCCCAAGGACCCCGACGCCGAACCTTCCAACTGGGTGGTGGACATCGGCGCCATCGGGTTCGACAAGGGCCACGTGACCCTCGACGACCAGACCCTCAAGACTCAGCTGGACGTGATCATCGACCCCCTGGGCAAGCCGATCCCGTTCGATGAAATCGTCGGTGACGCCGATGCCAGGAAGGCCTTGGAAAAAGGCTCCGCGCCCCAGGACTATGCGTTCGCCCTCAAGGTCAAGGGCCAGTACCACGGCCAGAAGCTCGACGGCAGCGGCAAGATCGGCGGCCTGCTGGCCTTGCAGGACGCGGCCAAGCCGTTTCCGCTGCAAGCCCAGGTCAGGATTGCCGATACCAGCATCGCATTGGCAGGCACCTTGACCGACCCGTTGAACCTCGGCGCCCTGGACCTGCGCCTGAAACTGTCCGGCAGCAGCCTGGGTAACCTCTACCCGCTGACCGGCGTCACCTTGCCGGATTCGCCGGCCTACTCCACTGACGGCCACTTGATCGCCAAGTTGCACGAGGCCAGCGGCGCGTCATTCAGTTACGAAAACTTCAACGGCAAGATCGGCAACAGCGATATCCACGGCAACCTCGCCTATGTCGCCAGCCAGCCACGTCCCAAGCTCAGCGGTGCGTTGGTGTCCAACCAATTGCTGATGAGCGACCTCGCCCCCCTGATCGGTGCCGACTCCAACGCCAAGCAAAAAGCGCGTGGCGGTGAGAGCAAACAGCCGGCGACCAAAGTGCTGCCGGTGGAAGAGTTCCGCACCGAGCGCTGGCGCGACATGGATGCCGATGTGGAATTCACCGGCAAACGCATCGTGCACAGTGCCGAGTTGCCCTTCACCGACCTGTACACCCACCTGGTGCTCAACGACGGCGAACTGAGCCTGGAACCGCTGCGATTCGGCGTCGCTGGCGGCACGCTGGATGCGCAGATTCGCTTGAACGGCCGCACCACGCCGATGGAAGGCCGCGCCAAACTGACTGCGCGCAACTTCAAGCTCAAGCAGTTGTTCCCGACCTTCGAACCGATGAAAACCAGCTTTGGTGAACTCAACGGCGATGCCGATATTTCCGGGCGTGGCAACTCCGTCGCGGCGCTGCTGGGCACCTCCAACGGTGACCTGAAGATGCTGATCAACGACGGCGCCATCAGCCGTGGCCTGATGGAAATTGCCGGGCTCAACGTAGGCAACTACGTGGTGGGCCGCCTGTTCGGCGACAAGGAAGTGAAGATCAACTGCGCGGCGGCGGACTTCGGGATCAAGACCGGCCTGGCAACCACGCGCTTGTTTGTGTTCGATACCGAGAACGCGATCATCTATATCGATGGCACCGCCAACATGGCCACCGAACAGCTCGACCTGACCATCACCCCAGAATCCAAGGGTTTCCGCCTGTTTTCCCTGCGTTCGCCGTTGTATGTCAACGGCCCGTTCATCAAGCCCAACGCGGGTGTAAAAGCCATTCCCCTGGCCCTGCGTGGCGCGGGCATGGTGGCACTGGGCGTGATCGCCGGCCCGGCAGCGGGCCTGTTGGCGCTGGTGGCACCGAGCGCCGATGCGCCGAACCAGTGCGCACCGTTGTTGCAGCAGATGAAGGAAGGCAAGGCGCCGAAGACGGTGAAAGGCTGACGGACAGAACGCAACTCAAAAATGTGGGAGGGGGCTTGCTCCCGATAGCGGAGTGTCAGTCAGTACCGCTGAAACTGACACTCCGCTATCGGGAGCAAGCCCCCTCCCACATTGGTTTTGCGCTATTTACAGGCTTTCTAGGATGTCGGCCATATCGTCCGCATGCTCTTCTTCCTGAGCCAGGATCTCTTCAAACAGACGGCGCGTGGTCGGGTCCTTATCACCGATGTACTGGATGATTTCGCGGTAGCTGTCCACCGCGATCCGCTCGGCCACCAGGTCTTCGTAGACCATTTCCTTCAAGCTGTTACCGGCCACGTATTGGGCGTGGGAGTTCTTCGACAGCAGGTCCGGGTTGAACTCCGGCTCGCCGCCCAGCTGCACGATGCGTTCGGCGAGTTTGTCGGCGTGCTCGGCTTCCTGGGTGGCGTGTTCGAGGAATTCCTGCGCGGCGACAGCGGCTTTAACGCCGCTGGCCATGAAGTAGTGACGCTTGTAGCGCAGCACACACACCAATTCAGTGGCCAGGGAGCCGTTGAGCAGGCGGATGATCTCTTCGCGGTCGGCGTCATAGCCCTCGGTCACGGCACCGTTTTCGACGTTCTGGCGGGCGCGGCTGCGCAGGGTCGCAACGTCAGTCAAGTTTGCTTCAGTCATCTCAATCTCCTGGGGCTAATCCGGTTTACGCCACACTCTGTCGGCGTGATCGCTCCCAGTTGTGAGTCACGGGCGCAGCAAAAAGTTTTATTGGATTTGCCTGGCGTGTCATCAGCGCGTCGCCGGAATTGGGCTAGCCTGCCATCATCCTCTCTTGATCAAGGACGTTCGCTTCATGTCGCAGTCGTTAGCCACGCGTTATCCCTTGGTGCTGGTGCCTGGCATGCTGGGGTTCGTGCGCCTGGGGTTTTTCCCTTACTGGTACGGCATTGTCCCGGCACTGCGGGCGGGTGGGGCGCAGGTGTTTCCCATCCAGGTGGCGCCGCTGGACTCCAGCGAGGTGCGTGGCGAGCAGCTGCTGGCGCAGATCGAGCGGATTCGCCTTGAGACCGGCGCCGACAAGGTCAACCTGATCGGCCATAGCCAGGGCGCGCTGACCGCCCGTTATGCGGCGGCCAAGCGCCCGGAGTGGGTGGCGTCGGTGACGTCGGTGGCCGGGCCCAACCACGGTTCGGAACTGGCGGACCATATCCACGCCCATTATCCGGCCGACAGCGTGAAGGGGCGGCTGATGAGCGCGCTGTTTCATCTGGTTGCAACGGTGATGAGCCTGCTGGAAACCGGCTATCGCGGCCCGCGCTTCAAGGCGGACTTGCAGGCGTCCCACCATTCCCTGACCAGCGCAGGCGTGGCGCTGTTCAACCGCAAGTATCCCCAAGGGTTGCCGCATACCTGGGGCGGGCACGGGGCGGAGGTGGACAATGGAGTGCGCTACTACTCATGGTCCGGCACCTTGCAACCGGGCAAGACCGATCGCGGACGCAACCTGCTGGACGGGACGAATCGCAGCTGCCGATTGTTCGCCCGCAGCTTCGTGCGCGAGAAGGGCCAGTGCGACGGCATGGTCGGGCGCTGCAGCTCGCACCTGGGGCGGGTGATCGGCGATGACTACGCCCTGGACCACTTCGACATCGTCAACCAATCCATGGGCCTGGTCGGCAAGGGCGCCGAGCCGATCCGCCTGTTCGTCGAGCATGCCCAGCGCCTGAAGGCGGCCGGGGTTTAAGCCTGGCGGCGCACCGGCGTGGTCCAGCGCTCTGACAAAATCACCCCGCCCAAGGTCAGCAAGCCGCCCACCAGGTGATACAACGCCAGCTCTTCCTTCAACACCACGGCGGCAATCAATGCAGTGATCAACGGCAGCAGGTTGAAAAACAGCGTGGTGCGACTTGGGCCCAGGGTCTTCACCGAGTGCATCCACGCCAGTGGCGCCAGCATCGAAGCCAGCAAGCATGCATAGAGCACCAGCGGAATATTCGTCCAGCCCAGGCCGGCTTTTGCCGAGAACAGAAACAGCGGAAACAGCACCACCACCGCCACCAGCACCTGCAAATACAGGAGCACCAGCGGCGGCAGGCGCAGCTGCCATTTTTTCAACAGGGTGCTGTAGACCGCGTACGCCAGGGTCGCGACCAGCATCATCGCATCGCCCAGGTTCACGCCGTGCTGCAGCAACGCGCCGAGGCTGCCGGCCGACACCACCACCACCACCCCTGCGAATGACAGCACCGCACCCGTCAGCGCGCCAAAGGTCAGGCGCTGGCCCAGGCTGATGATGGCCGCCGTCAAGGCCATCAACGGCATCAACGACAGGATGATGCCCATATTGGTGGCGCTGGTCAGCGAAGCGGCGTAGTACGCCAGGCTCTGGTACACCGCCATGCCCAGCACGCCAAGGATGCAGATTTTGCCCAGGTTGGGGCGGATCAGCGGCCAGTGGGCGATGACCGGCTTGAGCATGAACGGTGTAAACAGCAATGCAGCCAGTAACCAGCGGTAAAAGCCGATTTCAGCGGGGAAGATCGAACCCACGGCCAGTTTATTGACCACGGTATTGCCGGCCCAGATAAAAATGGCCAGCAGGGGATACGCGTATTGCATCGAAAGAAACCAAGTGTGTTGATAAGGCCGGATTATCCCTTGTCTGGATCGAAGCCTATACTGCGATCCAGACAAACGACCTCTGTATCCAGACAATATGGCCAGACACACCGTACGCCTCGCGGACTTTGCCCGCCTGCCAAGCCCCGTGTACTTCCGCTACTCCGACTTTGCCCCCGACACGGAGTGCACCCCGCATCAGCATGTCTGGGGCTCACTGGACTACTCCGCCAGCGGCGTGATGCGCATGGAAGTGGCCGGCAACCGCTTTATATCGCCGCCGCAGTACGCGGTGTGGGTCCCACCCAGTACCGAACACAGCTCCTACAACGCCGAGGCGATTGTCTACCGTTCGGTGGGCCTTTCGCCGCCGCTCTGCGAGCACTTGCCCAAGCAGCCTTGCACCCTGGCCATCAGCGACATCCTCAAGGCCATCCTCAGCGACTTCGCCCAGCGTGACGTCAACATCCCGCACTCCGACGCCGATATTCGCCTGGCCCAGGTGCTGGTCGACCAGCTCAGGCAGGCGCCGATCCACGAGGGTTTTTTGCCCTACGCCCGCCACCCCGGGCTGCTCGGCGTGTTGGAAGGCATGCAGGCCGACCCCGCTGACAATCGCCCCCTGGCGCACTGGGCCGACCAGGTGCATGTGAGCGAGCGCACCCTGGCGCGACAATTTGTGCGCGAGCTGGGCATGAGCTTCGGCGAATGGCGCCAGCGCCTGCGCTACCTCGCCGCCATCGAAGCCCTCGACAGCGAGCGCAGTGTGCAAAATGTGGCGTTTGACCTCGGCTACAGCAGCGCCTCGGCGTTTATCGCGATGTTCCAACGCCAGGCCGGCTGCACCCCGGAGCAGTACCGGCGGACGAATATTCGCAGCCGATGAAGATGTAACAAGGTTTGGCTACACTGCTGGGTAGGCCGTGCCTCCCGGCACGGTAACAGGGAGAAAACTCCATGAAGATGCTGCGTATTCCGCTGTTGATGATGGGCCTGCTGCTGTGTTCCCAGGGCTTTGCCGCCACTGCCCAGCAAAACAAGATGACCACCTGCAATGCCGAAGCCACTACCAAGACGCTCAAGGGCGACGAGCGCAAGGCTTTCATGAAAACCTGCCTGTCGGCGCCGGCAGCCAATGATGCGAAGACGCTCACCCCGCAACAGCAGAAGATGAAGGATTGCAATGCGTCGGCGAAAACCAAGGCGCTGACCGGCGATGCCCGCAAGACGTTCATGAGCACCTGCCTGAAGAATTGATAGCCCCAGGCCCCAGAAGGCTGCGACACTCGCACACAGCCCCTCTGTAGGAGCGAGCTTGCTCGCGAAGAACGCAATTACCCCGCGTTTATTCAGAATAAACGCGTTATCGTTGGCGACCTTCGCGAGCAAGCTCGCTCCTACACATCCTTTAACGCCGTTCGTTTTGAGGCTGTATGCCAACGTTTTCTCAGCGTCACGTGTTATTGCTGGCCAGCTACATCATCATTTTCGGCGGGTTGCTGCTGGTATTGCCGCTGAAATTGCTGCCCAGCCTGCTGGCCGGCCTGTTGGTCTATGAACTGGTCAACATGCTCACCCCCCAACTGCAACGGCTTATCGAAGGGCGCCGCGCGCGCTGGCTGGCGGTGGCCTTGCTCGGCACCCTGATCGTCAGCGTGCTGGCCCTGATCTTCGCCGGCGCCATCAGCTTCCTGCTTCATGAAGCGGAAAACCCCGGGGCTTCCCTGGATAAATTCATGGGCGTAGTCGACCGCGCGCGCGGCCAACTGCCGCCGTTCCTCGATGCCTACCTGCCCGCCAGCGCCGCCGAATTCCGCGTGGCTATCGGCGACTGGCTGAGCAAGCACCTGAGCGAACTGCAACTGGTCGGCAAAGACGCCGCCCATATGTTCGTCACCCTGCTGATCGGCATGGTGCTCGGCGCGATCATCGCCCTGCAGCGGGTGCCCGACCTGACCAAGCGCAAACCCCTGGCCGCGGCGCTGTTCGACCGCCTGCACCTGCTGGTCCAGGCCTTTCGCAATATCGTCTTCGCGCAGATCAAGATCGCCGCGCTCAACACCGCCTTCACCGCCGTGTTCCTCGCCGTGGTGCTTCCGCTGTGCGGCATCCACCTGCCGCTGACCAAGACCCTGATCGTGCTGACCTTCCTGCTCGGCCTGTTGCCGGTGATTGGCAACCTGATGTCCAACACCCTGATCACCATCGTCGCGCTGTCGTTGTCGATCTGGGTGGCGGTGGCGGCGCTGGGGTATCTGATCGTGATCCACAAGGTCGAGTACTTCCTCAACGCGCGCATCGTCGGCGGGCAGATCAGTGCCAAGTCGTGGGAGTTGCTCCTGGCGATGCTGGTGTTTGAAGCGGCGTTTGGTTTGCCGGGGGTGGTGGCGGGGCCGATTTACTATGCGTATCTGAAGAGTGAGCTGAAGCTCGGTGGTATGGTTTAAGGCGTGTGTTGCCTGGGCGGGCCCCATCGGGGGCAAGCCCCCTCCCACATTTAATGTGTCTACACCGGTCGACTTGTGAACACGGTCAGTGTGGGAGGGGGCTTGCCCCGGTACAAACCGGGGACATCGTTTACATTTCTAACCGGGGACATGGTTTACAGGCTAA
>NZ_JBWKOX010000005.1:283508-350350 GCF_059416305.1 Pseudomonas sp. GW821-FHT09D08 | reverse complement strand
CTCGATAAGCGCGGTGGCCCTGAGTTCTTCGCGAGCAAGCTCGCTCCTACAGTGAATCACTTTCGCTTAACTGAACGGCATTAGGGCAAGCCCCCTCCCACACTTGATTGCATTTCAGTCTTTGCCAATCAGTGCCCCGAAGCAGCCGGCCCCGCTTTTGCGGTAAACGGCGGCTTCGCCAGCCACACCAGCAGCATCAACCCCATGAACATCCACCCCAGCAACGTGAAGTAATCCACGGTGGACATCATGTACGCCTGGCTGGTGAGGATCTGGTCCAGTTGCGCGTAGGCCTTGTGCCCTGCCCCACCGAGCGCCTGCAGCGCGTCGCGGGTGGCCGAGTCATAAGTGGTCATGTTCTCGCTCATGTACGCATGGTGCTGGTCCGCCCGGCGGATCCAGATCCAGGTGGTCAGCGAGGCCGCAAAGCTGCCGCCCAGGGTCCGCAGAAAGGTCGCAAGACCGGCGCCGTCGGCGATCTGGTGCGGTGGCAGGTCGGACATCAGGATGCTCAAGGTCGGCATGAAGAACAGCGCCACGCCGATGCCCATGAACAACTGCACCAGGGCGATGTGGGTGAAGTCCACCTCATTGGTGAAACCCGCGCGCATAAAGCAGCTCAGGCCGATCGCCAGGAACGCCAGGCCCGCCAGCAGGCGCAGGTCGAACTTGTGCGCGTACTTGCCCACGAACGGTGACATCAGCACCGGCAGGATGCCGATCGGCGCCACCGCCAGGCCGGCCCAGGTGGCGGTGTAGCCCATCTGGGTTTGCAGCCATTGCGGCAGGATCAGGTTGATGCCGAAGAAGCCCGCGTACCCCAGGATCAACACAATCGTGCCGATGCGAAAGTTTCGATAGGCAAACAGCCGCAGGTTGACCACCGGGTGCTTGTCGGTCATTTCCCAGATGATGAACACCGCCAGGGCAATCACCGAAATCGCCGCGCCCACAATGATGAAGTTGGATTCGAACCAGTCCAGGTCGTTGCCCTTGTCGAGGATGATCTGCAGCGCGCCGACGCCCACGATCAGGCTCAACAGCCCGACATAATCCATCGGCTGGTAGCTGGTGGTCACCGGGCGCTTCTTCAATTGCGCACGCACCACCATCACCGCAAAGATGCCGATGGGGACGTTGATAAAGAAGATCCACGGCCAGCTGTAGCTGTCAGTGATCCAGCCACCGAGGATCGGCCCTGCAATCGGCGCCACTACCGTGACCATCGCCAGCAACGCCAGGGCCATGCCACGCCTGGCCGGCGGGTAGACCGCGATCAGCAGGGTCTGGGTCATCGGGTACAACGGCCCGGCCACCAGGCCTTGCAGCACCCGGAAGCCGATCAACTCGGGCATCGAAGTGGAAATACCACAGAGGAACGAGGCCAGCACAAACAGCATGGTCGCCCACAGGAACAGCTTCACTTCGCCAAACCGCCGGCTCAACCAACCGGTCAGCGGCAAGGCGATGGCGTTGCTCACCGCAAACGAGGTGATCACCCAGGTGCCCTGCTCCGAACTCACGCCGAGGTTGCCGGAAATGGTCGGCAAGGCCACGTTGGCGATGGTGGTGTCGAGCACCTGCATAAAGGTCGCCAGCGACAGGCCAATGGTGGCCATCAACAGGCTGGGCGGCGTGAAGGAGGCGTTATTGCTCATCAGCGTTGCACAGCCTTGGGCGCGGCGATGCTGTTGGCATGGATCAACTCGGTGATCATGGCGTCAGCCTCGGCCAATTGGCGGTCGTACACGTTGGTGGTGAAGGTCGCCTTCTGCGGCGCCTGTTGCGCCAGCACCGGGCCGCTCTGGTCATGCAGGTCGACATTGACGACGGTGCTCAGGCCGACCCGCAGCGGGTGCTTGGCCAGTTCCTCGGCATTGATGTGGATGCGTACCGGCACCCGTTGCACGATCTTGATCCAGTTACCGGTGGCGTTCTGCGCCGGCAGCAAGGCAAACGCACTGCCGGTGCCGGCGCCAAGGCTATCCACGGTGCCGCTGAATTTCACGTCGCTGCCGTAGATGTCCGACTCGATGTCCACCGGCTGGCCAATGCGCATGTCGCGCAGTTGGGTTTCCTTGAAGTTGGCGTCGATCCACAGCTGGTTCAGCGGGATCACCGCCATCAACGCCGTACCCGGCTGCACGCGCTGGCCCAGTTGCACGGTGCGCTTGGCCACGTAGCCGGTGACCGGCGCGATCAAGGTGCTGCGCGCATTGGCCAGGTAGGCCTGGCGCAGTTGCGCGGCGGCGGCCTGCACGTCCGGGTGGGACGAGATCACGGTGTCATCCACCAGCGCATTGCTGGTCTTGAGTTGCTGCTCAAGGTTGGTCAGCGCGTTTTTCGCGGCCGTCAGGCTGTCACGGGCGTGGGACAGTTCTTCCTGGGAAATCGCGCCGCCCTGGGCCAGGGTCTTGCGACGGTTGAAGTTGTCCTGGGCAGTTTGCACATCGGCTTTCTGTGCGTTGACCTGGGCTTTCATGCCATCGACGTTGCTGTACAAGCCCCGCACCTGGCGCACGGTGCGGGCCAGGTTGGCCTGGGCACTTTGCAGGCCGACGGCGGCGTCGTTGGGGTCGAAGTTGATCAGCACCTGGCCTTCGTGGACCAGGTCGCCATCGTCGGCGCCGATGCTGACCACGGTGCCGGTGACCAGCGGGGTGATTTCCACCACGTTGCCGTTCACATAGGCGTCATCGGTGCTCTCGTTGAAGCGCCCGTAGAATTCATACCAGCCCCATACGCCCACGACGCCGAGGATGACGATCAGCGCGAGGCCGATCAGCATGACCTTGCGTTTGCGTGGGTTGTTGTCTTTGGGTTGTTCTGTAGCGTTGGTGTTTTCGGCAGTGGCCATGACAAATACCTCAAATTATTCCGTGCGGGTGGCTGGGGTGGTCGACGCCACGTTGTCGGCGCTGTATCCGCCACCCAGGGCCTGCATCAATTGAATCGACAGATCGATTTGCCCGGCATTCAGGGTCGCCAGCTGACGCTGGGCCTGCAGCAATTGCTGCTCGATGCTGAGCACGTCCAGGTAGTTACCGACCCCTGAGCCGTAGCGCTGGACCACGGTGTCGTAGGACTGCTGGGCAATGTCCGTGGCGTGTTGCTGGGCCTGGATCTGCCGACCGGTTTCGCGCAGTTGCGAAAGGGTGTTGCCGATATCGCCCAAGGCCTGCACCAGGGTCTTGTTGTACTGGGCCACGGCCAGGTCGTAGTCGGCATCGCGCGCATCGAGGTCGGCGCGCAGGCGGCCGCCATCGAAGATCGGCAGCGAGATCGTTGGCGCAATGTTGAAGAAGCGGCTGGCCGAGCCGAACATCGCATCCCCCAGCAACGACTCGGCCCCGGCGCTCGCGCTGAGGTTGAGGTTGGGGTAGAAGCGCGTCTTGCTGGCGGCGATGTCCTTGCTCGCGGCCTCGACTCGCCAGCGCGCGGCGATCAGGTCCGGGCGGCGGCCCAGCAGCTCGGCGGGCAACACCGAAGGCACGGCGACAGCGGCGGGCTTGAGCACATTCGGGCGAGCCAGTTCGCCGCCTCGGTCGGGGCCTTTGCCGAGCAATACGGCGAGTGCGATTTTGGCGCTCTGCAGTTGCTTGTCGGCATCGATCAATTGCGACTGGGAGCTGGCTTCCAGGCTTTCGGTCTGCTGGTACTGGTACTGGCTGTCGATGCCCGCAGCCAGGCGGCGCTTGCTCAGGTCGAGCATTTGCCGGGTGCGCTTGAGGTCATCGCCGGCCAGGTCGCGCACGATATGCGCCTGGCCCAGGTCGCTGTAGGCCTTGGCCACATCGGCAGCGAGGGTCAGGCGCGCGGCCTGCTGGTCGACTTCGGCGGCGCGGGCCTGGCCCAGCGCGGCTTCCCAGGCGGCGCGCTGGCCACCCCAGAGGTCGAAGTTGTAATTGAAGCTGGCGCCGATATTACGCACGGTCGAGTAGGCATCGCCCTCGCCGCGCGGGTCCTGGTCCTTGGCCAGGCGTGAACGGCTCACGCCGGCGCTGGCATCCAGGGTCGGCATGCGTGCGGCATTCGCGGCATAGGCGGCGGCTTCGGCCTGATGGGCACGGGCGCTGGCGACTTGCATGTCGGGGCTGTTTTGCAGGGCTTCCTGGATCAGGCCGTCGAGCTGCGGGTCGCCGAGGTTTTTCCACCAGTCGGCGCTGGGCCAGGCGGCACTCGACAGGGTCACCCCGCTCAGGGATTTACCGGTCTGCAAGGTGTTGGCGTCGAGGCGCCGGCCCTGGGTGTCGAGGCCGCTGTAGTTGGCGCAACCGGCCATGCTCATGGCCACGAGCACCAGGCATAGGGCACGTGTGTTCATGCTTTACCTACCCGCTGCAGGGTGATGGGATCACCGGCAGCTATCAGAATTTTCTTGAGGATCCGTTCCAGGGTTTCCAGCTCGCCGGGTTCAAGCACGCCCGCCAACTGGTTCAACGCCTGGGCGCCTATGTGCGGCAGCATGTCTGCCAGGCGCTGGCCGTCGGCAGTCAGCACCAACTGGACCTGGCGGCGGTCCTGCTCGGAGCGTTTGCGGTCCAGCAGGCCTTTCTGCTCGAGGCGGTCGAGCATGCGGGTCATCGAACCGCTGTCCAGGGACAGGTTGCGGCACAGCTCGGCCGGGGTGTCGACGCCGAACTGGGCCATGATGATCAGCACCTTGAACTGCGCGGCCGTGATGCCGTGGGGTTCCATGTGGGTGTCGATGATGCGGTCCTTGAGGAGCGCCGCACGGCCCAGCAACAGCCCGAGGTGGCAGTTGTGGAAGTTTTCAGGGGTGAAGTGGGGCATCGGAAGTCACCTTATTACTGCCTAGGCAGTGAATGTATGACGAGATGTTACTGCCTAGGCAGCGAAAGTCAAATGGAATAATTAGCTTGCTTGCTAATTTCACGACCGGCGGGCTGGAATGCAAACCAATGTGGGAGGAGGCTTGCCAGTCAGTTAAGGCTTCTTGTAGGAGCGAGCTTGCTCGCGAAAAACTCACAGGCGCCGCGTTCATTCAGGAAGCACGCGTTATCGTTGACGTTTTTCGCGAGCAAGCTCGCTCCTACAGGAGGCGATGTACGCTTAACTGACTGGCATTAGGGCAAGTCCCCTTCCACATTTTTTGACCGAACAGGGCTTAGAAATCGCGCTTGTAGAAGATGTCGAGGGAACTGGCCACGCCACTCGCCACTTCCAGGTACACCTTCTTGCTCAGCAGGTAGCGCAAGGCAATGGTGCTGGCCGGTTCGAACACCCCTACCCCGTAACGCAGGCTGAGTTTCTCGGTGATCTTGCCGCTGGCCACCACGGCCGTATTGTTGCCGCTGCCCTGGGTGTCGAGGTCGAAGTCGCGAATCCCCAGTTTGTTGGCAAGATCCGAGGTGACCCCGGCGCTGCCCATCAGGCCAAGGCCGAGGGCGGCCTGGGCGAGCATGTTGTTGTCTTCGCCGGTAGAACTCAGCGGACGGCCCAGCACCAGGTAGGACAGCGCCTGCTCCTGGCTCATGGCCGGTTCCGAGAAGATCTGCGTGGTGGGCTGCTCGGCGCTGCCGCTGAGGCGGATACCGGCGACGACATCGTCGGTCTTGCGGATCGCTTCGATATCCAGGTATGGCTGGTCGAGCGGCCCGGCGAACAGCAGGCGTGCGCGGCGCACATCCAGGCGCTGGCCATAGGCACGGTAGCGGCCGTCGTTGAGCCACAACTCGCCACGGGTGTCCATGTTGTCGCCGATGTGCACATGGCCCTGCACCTTGGCGGTGAGGCCGAAGCCCGAGAAGTTGAGCTGGTCTTCGCCCACCGCCACGTCGATATCCATGGCAATAGCCATCGGTGGCGTGCCCTCTTCGGTCTGGCTGCCGACGATCACGGTGTCATCCGAGACCTTGACCGTCGAAGGCGGCAGTTCGCGCACGGTGATGTCGCCGCGGGGGATTCGCACCTTCCCGGCAATCGCCAGTTTGTCGTTCTTCAGGCTGATCTTCAGGTCCGGGGCCACTTCCAGCACCGCATAGGGCTCCACCGTGACCGGCAGTTGCGAGCCTTGCAGGCTGAGGTCCACCACCAGGGCCTGGCCCCAGTCGACCTGGCCCTTGAGAGTGCCTTGCCCGGCCTTGCCACTGCGCCATGCGCCGTTCAACTGCACGCTTTCACCGGCAATCAGCGCCTGCACGTTCAAGCCTTCAAGGCTGATGGGCAATTCCGGCCCGGAGACTTCACCGCCCACCAGGTTGACGTTGCCGTTGACCTGCGGCGCCAGCAGGCCACCGGCGATCCGACCGCTGCCGTTGAGCTTGCCGCTGAGTTTCTCGACCATCGGCACAAACGGCCGCACCACGGCGAGATCCAGACCGGTCAGGCTGAAATTGCCGCTGATCGGCTTGTTTTTCGGCAATGGGTTGATCTGCGCCTGCAACAGCAACTCGCCGAGCTTGCCGCCTCGGAAGTTCAGCTGGGTGTCGATGCGCTTGGGGTTGAGGGTGGTTTCCAGCTTGAGGGTGTCGTAGGGGAAATCCAGCCACTGGTCCTTGTCCTTGACCCGCAGGGTACCGCCGCTGGCATCCACCGCGACCACGCCTTTGGGGCCGCTGTCGGGAAGGTCCAGTTGGACGTCGGCGTTGAGCTTGCCCTGCCAGGCGAAGTCCTTGGGCAGAAACGCCGCCAGGCTGTCGATGGGGAATTGCTTGAGGTGGTAGCGCAATTTGGGTTCGGGCATCAGGCGCTGGTCTTCACCGCACAGGCTGGCCGCACCGGAGACCCAGCAGTGGGCCGCAAAAGTCAGCTTGCCGTCGGCCATGCGCTCGATTTTTGCCGGCGCCTGCAGCTTCCAGTCCTGGCCACCCGCCTGCACATCGCCACTGGCCAGGCGACCGCGCCAGTTGCCTTTGTCGAGGCTGCCGTCCAAGGCCAGAGCCAGCTTGACCAAGGGGCCGGCCAGGTCGAGTTGGACCTTCTGGTTCGTGATATCGCCCTGGGCACTGGCGGTGAGCGTGCCCACCTGGGTGTCACCGCTTTGAATGCCGCTGCCCTTGAGGTCGATTTTCGCGCGCTGGGCACTGTCCAGGGTCGCGCCCACGCTCAGGCTTTGCAGGCGATTATCGGCGAACGCCAGTTGCTGGCCCTTGAGGTCGAGTTGGCCTTGGGGCGCCTTGAGACTGCCGGCCACGTCGAGTCGGCCATTGACCTGCCCACGCAATTGCGGCCACAGCTGGGCCAGGCGCGCCAGCTTGATATCGATCTGCCCGGCCAGGCGTTGCTGCAGGCTGCCGCTGCCGTTGATGCGGTTGTCGCCCAGGCGGACATCCAGATTGGCCAGGGTCCATTGCTCGCCCGCGCCCTCGGCCTTGGCCGCCAGCACGGCGGTTTGCCCACGCAGGCGGCCCTTGAGGTCGAGGTCGGCATTGAGCTTGAGCTGTTCGTTTTTGAATTCACCTTGGCTGCGCAAGGGGCCAGCCAGCGTGCCCGGCAATTCCGCCACCCAGTACGCCGGGTTCAGCGCCGACAGGTCCAACGCGGTGTCCCAGGCAATCCCATCGGCAAATTGCAGGTTCAAATGCCCTTCGGCCTTGCCTTGGCCGGCGGTCAGTTTCAGCTCCGGCAGGAAGATTTGCGTGAGGTCGCCACTGAACGGCGTGACCAGATTGAATTTGCCCGCCGGGCCGTCCAGGTCGGCCTTGAGGTTGCCGAGGTAGTTGCCGTCTTTGTAGGAAACCTCACCGTTGAAGGTGCGCAACACCACCTGTGGCTCGTCGATCAGCGGGTAGAGGCGATGCCAGGGAAAGTCCAGCCAGTCGATCTTGGCCTCGGCGCTGAAGCCTTGTTGCCAGTCCAACTGCGCCGTGAGCTTGAGGCTTTGTTTGTCGCCGGCATTCAGGTCCAGGCCGGCGATCTGCGCGCCCTTGGCGTCGACCTTGCCTTGCAGCAGCAGGTCCACCGGGCCTTTTTCCGCCGGCAGCACAGCCTTGCCCAGCAGTTGGTAGCCGCTGCCCAGGTCGCCCTTGGCGGTGAGGTCCAGTTGATTGAGTTGCAGGGTGTCGGGCAGATCGGCGCTGGGTTTGAAGCCATCGCCAGTGAGGTGCAACTGGGCCGGGAGGTTGTCCACCAGGGGTTGCAGCTCGCCCTTGAGTTTGGCCGGCAGGTAGCCGCTGCTGTCGGCGTCGAGCCTGAGGGTCTTGAGCAGGTCGCCCTCGACCTTGAGCGCCACCGTCCACGGCGCGCCGCCGGGGGCGTAGGGCAGGCTCAGGTTGCCGCTGCCGGTCAGCGGCCAGTCGCCGCTGGGTTGCAACAGGCCGTTCAGGTCCAGCACCAGGCCGTCCCGTTGCAGGTGCACCGCGTCAATCTGCATGCCGGCGGCGGTCCAGTGCGCGGCCAGTTGCAGGCCCTTGAGTTGTTCGCTGCCGTTAAGCAGCAGGCTGCCGACACGAACGTCGCCCAACTGAATGGAAACGGGCAGCTTCAGGTCGGGCAATTGAATCGGCTCGCTGCTTTCTTCGGTGCTCGGCGCAACGTCCAGGCGGACTTGCTCCACATCCAGGCGATTGATGCACAGGGTCATGCGCAACAGGCACGCCGGCGACCAGTCAAACGTCGGCGCATCGAGTTCGACGCGACTGCCGTCCTGCGCCCACAGCAGATGATCGGCGCGCCACTGGCCGCCCAGACGGCCGTGGAAATTCTCTACGCTCAAACCCGGTACACGCCCCAGCGCCCAGCGACTGCCCGCCTGGGTGCCGAGGACCGCCCACAGGGCCAGCAACAACACGGCAAGGATGGCCAGCACGGCCAGCCCCGCTATTTTCACACCACGCATCACAGCTCAGGCCCCATGGAAAAGTGCAATCGAACGCCGCCCGGGTCTTCCAGGGCATGGGCCAGGTCCAGGCGGATCGGGCCGACCGGCGAGACCCAGCGGATGCCGACACCCACACCGGTCTTCAAGCTGGGCAACTCCAGGGAGTTGAACGAGTTGCCCTGGTCGATAAAGGTCGCAATCCGCCATTTTTCGGCGATGGAATATTGATACTCGGCACTCAGGGCCACCATGTAGCGGCCGCCGATACGGTCGCCCCGGTCATTCTCCGGCGACAGGGTCTGGTACTCGTAGCCGCGCACGCTCTGGTCGCCACCGGCGAAGAAACGCAACGACGGCGGCACCGACTTGTAGCCATTAGTGGCACTGCCGCCGACCTGCGCACGCGCCAGGAAGCGGTGGTTGTCCCACAGGGTGGTCAGGCCCTTGACCATGGCCGTGCCGTATAACAGGTTGGTGTCGGAGCCCAACCCTTCCTTGGCCACCTTGCTGTCGAATTGCAGGCGGTAGCCGTTGTGGGGGTCGATGCGGTTATCACTGCGCAGGTAGGAATAACTCACACCCGGCATCACCAGGTTACTGAGGCCCGAGTCATTGCCCAGGCGATATTCTTCGCGCTGGTATTTGAGCGAGATCACCCGGGTCCAGCCACTGGGCAACTTGCTGTGCCATTCGGGCCCGAGGGTGAGCAATTTACTCAAGGTGTCGGTGTTGGCGATTTCTTCATTCTGGTAACCGCCGGCGAAACGCAGTTTGTCGGTGAGCGGCGGGTCCAGCGGGATGTCGTACCACAACCCGACGTTCTGCCGAGGCGCCGACAGTTCAGCCTCCCAGCCATAGCTGTGGCCCTGGGGATTGACCCAGTGGCGCGTCCAGTTGGCCTTGCCGCGCGGGCCGACGTCGGTGGAGAAACCCAGGCCCAGGCCCATGGTGCGTGGCTTGCGGGTCTCCAGGTTGACGGCCACCGGGATCACCTCGTTGGCCGAAGCCGCGGGTGCGGCGTCGACGCGCACGCCTTCGAAAAAGCCGCTGGCTTGCAGGTTCTGGTTGAGTTCGGCGATCAGTTCGGAATCGTAGGGGGCGCCACTTTTAAACGGCACCATGCGTTGCAGCAGCTCTTCGTCAAACGGCGTATCGCCGGCAAAGCTGACCTCACCCAAGGTGTAGCGCGGGCCGCTGTCATAGATGAGTTCGATATCGGCGACACCGGCCTGGGGGTCTACCGAGAGTTTCTGGTGAGTGAAGCGCCCGCTGAAAAAGCCGTAGCGCGAGGCCTGGTTCTGGATCAGACGCTTGGCGTCTTCGTAGTGGCCGTGGTTGAGCACGGCGCCGGATTTGAGGTCGTCGCTGGCGGGCACGCGAAAGGCCTTGAGGTCCGCGGCCGGGCCGTCGACCCGAATGGTCACGTTGCGCAGATGCACCGGTTCGCCGGGGTCGATGGTGAGGATCAGGCGCGGGTTCTTACCGCCCTTCACATCACTTTCGATCCGGGGCTGATAGAAACCTAAAGCCTGGGCGGCTTTGCGCGCCTGCTCTTCGGCCCCACGGCTGAACCGCAGCAAGGCGTCTTCGTCACGCTCGCCCACCCCGCCGATATAGCCTTCGATGTTGGCTTTCAACGCGTCGTTTTTTGGCTTGATCCGCACGTCCAATTCGCTTTGCGCGAATGCGCCGCAGCTTGTGAACAGCAGAACCAAGCCGCTGGTAAATCTTCCTGGAAACTTCATAGGCGCGGATGCTACACGAGCTGGGGAGAAACTTAGAACTCAGAGGATTCTGAAAAATTCTGCGCTAAGCCGTTGCAGCATGTAACACCTGCGGATTGGGGTGGAAAAATACGTGCTCCAGAATCGGTCCTACCGCCACTTCGCCGATCTCCTCATAGCCCTGGCGTTTGTAGAACTCCAGATAGCGCGAATTCCCCGTGTCCAACACCACACCGGACGAGTGCGGGTCTTCAGCGCACCAATTATGTACCGCCTCCAGCAGCTGTTCACCGTAGTGCTTGCCCTGGAATTGCGGATGAATGCCCAGCAGCGGCAACACATGCACCGACTCGTTGGGCAGGCAGGCCATCACCGCATAGTGGTAGTCCAGGTAGCGCCGGGTGCCGCGCACGCCGGTGCTCAGCCACATGCGCAATTGCCAGGCCCAGCTTTCGGTAATCCCCAGGCGCCGCTGCGGTGGCGCGATCAGCGCGATACCGATCAGGCGGTCGTTGACGAACAGGCCGATGGCGGGAAGTTTCTGGAAGAAATGCTGCTTGACCAGTTCGCGCACGGTGGCACGCACCCGTTGTTCATAGCCTGCGCGTTCCGCCTCGAAGATGTAGGAAAACGTCGGCTCATGCCGATAGGCCTGGTACAGCAGCGAGCGTGCTTCGCGGGAGTAGCCGCTGTTGAGCAGGCGAACTTCGCCAATGGCAGTGTCAGTCATACAGTCAATCTCCCTGGGCGCCACTCAATAGATGGCGTTCTTATGGGTACGAACCTACGCAGCACCAGTCGTTCCCAGACATTAGCAGTGCATCTGTCCTACCGCCACGCTGGCCCCCGTCCGACTTGTCCGCTAGCATCGCCCTTTTGCCAGACTGGACCGCCGACCATGAAAATCGTCTCCTTCAATATCAACGGGCTGCGCGCCCGCCCTCATCAGCTGGCGGCACTGATTGAAAAACACCAACCCGACGTGATCGGCCTGCAGGAAACCAAGGTCCACGACGACCAGTTCCCCCTGGCCGAAGTGCAGGCCCTGGGCTATCACGTGTACTACCACGGGCAAAAAGGCCACTACGGCGTGGCACTGCTCTCGCGAAAAGAAGCCTTGAGCGTGCACAAGGGCTTTGCCAGCGATGAAGAAGACGCCCAGCGCCGCTTTATCTGGGGCACATTCGCCGATGAAAACGGCCAGCCGGTGACCATCATGAACGGCTATTTCCCACAAGGTGAAAGCCGCGACCATCCGACCAAGTTCCCCGCCAAGCAGCGCTTCTACGCAGATTTGCAGCACCTGCTGGAAAGCCAGTTCAGCAACGACCAGGCCCTCGTGGTGATGGGCGATGTGAACATTTCCCCGGAGGACTGCGACATCGGCATCGGCGCCGACAACGCCAAGCGCTGGCTGAAAACCGGCAAGTGCAGCTTCCTGCCCGAAGAGCGCGAGTGGATGGCACGCCTGAAGAACTGGGGCCTGGTGGACAGTTTCCGCCACCTCAACCCCGAGGTGGCCGACCGTTTCAGCTGGTTCGACTACCGCAGCCGTGGGTTCGAGGATGAGCCCAAGCGTGGGCTGCGCATTGACGTGATCATGGCCTCCAATGGCTTGTTGCCACGAGTCAAGGATGCCGGGGTGGATTACGACCTGCGGGGCTTGGAGAAACCGTCTGACCATGCGCCGATCTGGCTTGAACTGAGCTGATCACGCTGACTGTACTCGGGCCAAATGTGGGAGGGGGCTTGCCCCCGATCGCGGTGTATCAGTAACAGATAAGCTGACTGTCAGTCACATTATTGAAATCCAAGTGACTTAATCTCGCCGCACTCCCTTTGGCTTGAGAAGGTGCCGGCATGATGCTGCGCGTTCTGTTCCTGTTGTGTAGCGCGTTGTCCCTCTGCGTCGTGGCTGCCCCCCTCCCCGTTCCCGACCAAGGCCCGGCTTTGCGCATCCAGGGTTCCAACACCATTGGCGCGGCGCTGGGGCCCGCGCTGGTCAAGGGGTTGATGGAGCATCAGGGCCTGCAGGCGGTGCACAGCGAACCGGCCGAGGGCGCCAATGAACAGCGCGTGATCGGCAAGACGCGCCAGGGCAGGACGGTGACCGTCGAGGTGGCGGCCCATGGTTCCAGCACGGGGTTTGCCGCGCTGAAAAACGCCAGCGCCGACCTGGCCGCCTCGTCCCGGCCGATAAAAGACAGTGAACTGGTGGACCTCGAACCGCTCGGCGACCTGAAAAGCCCCGAGGCCGAACAGGTGATCGCCATCGACGGCCTGGCCATTATCCTCAACCCGCGCAACCCGTTGAATACGTTGAACACCGAGCAACTGGCGCAGATTTTCAACGGCGAAATCAACACCTGGGAAGCATTGGGCGGTATCGGCGGCGCCATTCACCTTTATGCGCGGGATGATCAATCCGGCACCTATGACACCTTCAAGGACCTGGTGCTGCGCCTGCGCGGCAAGCCCCTGGCCGCTGGCGCCAAGCGCTTCGAGTCCAGCGAAGCGTTGTCCGATGCGGTGAGCCGGGATCCCCAGGGCATCGGTTTTATCGGCTTGCCTTACGTGCGCCAGGCCAAGGAGGTGGCGATTGTCGATGGCGACTCGCAACCGATGCTGCCGTTGAACAGCCTGATTGCCACCGAGGATTACCCGCTGTCACGCCGGCTGTTCTTCTACCTGCCGCCCTCCTCCAGCAACCCGTGGGCCAAGGCGCTGGTGGATTTTGCCCAGAGCAGCAAAGGCCAGGCGATTGTGGCGGCCAATGGGTTTATTGCGCAGCAGGTGCAGGCGATGACGGTGGAGCCGCGCCCTTCGATGCCCGACGACTACCAGGCGATTGCCCGCGACGCCCAGCGTTTGAGCGTGAATTTTCGCTTCGAGGAAGGCAGCGCCAGCCTGGACAACAAGGCGCGCCAGGACGTGCAGCGCGTCGTGGCCTATATAAAGCGCCACAACCAACTCGACAAGCAGGTAACGCTGGTGGGATTCGGCGATGCCAAGAATGACCCGCAACGGGCCGCGCTACTGTCCAAACTGCGGGCGATGGCGGTGCGCCGGGAGTTGGTCAAGAACGGCGTGGTATTGCGCGATATTCGTGGGTTTGGCGCACAGATGCCGGTGGCGGCGAATACGGCGGATGAGGGGCGGATCAAGAATCGGCGGGTGGAGGTGTGGGTGTACTGAGGCCTTAGCCTTGCGGTGTTCGGAATGGCCTCATCGGGGGCAAGCCCCCTCCCACATTTTGATTTGGGAATACATTCAAAGTGTGGGAGGGGGCTTGCCCCCGATGCAGGCGACGCGGTGTTACTGCCCGCCGCGCATCAACTCTTTAGGCACATACTTGCCGATCTCGAACTTGCCGATGGCCGCGCGGTGCACTTCGTCCGGGCCGTCGGCCAGGCGCAGGGTGCGTTGCATGGCGTACATGTAGGCCAGCGGGAAGTCGTTGGAGACGCCGGCGCCGCCGTGGATCTGGATCGCACGGTCGATCACCTTCAACGCCACGTTCGGCGCCACCACCTTGATCTGGGCGATTTCACTTTTCGCCACTTTATTGCCCACGGTGTCCATCATGTACGCCGCTTTCAAGGTCAGCAGGCGCGCCATGTCGATTTCCATCCGTGAGTCGGCGATCTTGTCGATATTGCCGCCCAGGCGTGCCAAAGGCTTGCCGAACGCGGTGCGGCTGACGGAGCGTTTGCACATCAGTTCCAGCGCGCGCTCGGCCATGCCGATGGAGCGCATGCAGTGGTGGATACGGCCCGGGCCGAGGCGGCCTTGGGCAATCTCGAAGCCTCGGCCTTCACCCAGCAGTACGTTTTCGTACGGCACGCGGACATTGTCGAATAGCACTTCGGCGTGGCCGTGGGGCGCGTCGTCGTAGCCGAACACCGGCAGCGGGCGTACGATTTTTACCCCGGGGGCATCCACCGGCACCAGGATCATCGAGTGCTGCTGGTGGCGCGGTGCATCCGGGTTGCTCAGGCCCATGAAGATCAGGATCTTGCAGCGCGGGTCGCAGGCGCCGGAGGTCCACCACTTCTTGCCGTTGATCACCCACTCGTCGCCCTGGCGCTCGGCACGGGCGGCCATGTTGGTGGCGTCCGAAGAGGCGACATCGGGCTCGGTCATGGCGAAGGCCGAACGGATCTCGCCGCGCAGCAGCGGTTCGAGCCAGCGTTGTTTCTGCTCTTCGTTGGCGTAGCGCACCAGCACTTCCATGTTGCCGGTGTCGGGGGCGGAGCAGTTGAACGGTTCCGGACCCAGCAGCGAGCGGCCCATGATCTCGGCCAGGGGGGCGTATTCAAGGTTGGTCAGGCCGGCGCCCAGTTCGGACTCGGGCAGGAACAGGTTCCACAGGCCTTCGGCTTTCGCCCGGGCCTTCAGCTCTTCCATGATGGCGGTGGGCTGCCAGCGGTCGCCTTCGCTGACCTGGCGTTCGAACACCGGCTCGGCCGGGTAAACGTAAGCGTCCATGAACGCGGTGACGCGTTCACGCAGTTCCTGAACCTTGGGCGAATAGGCGAAATCCATGAGCAGCTCCCTTCTTTGAGAGGTTGTTTAGGTCATGCAATCGATGCTAGAACAGCGTTGATAATTTACCTAGCCTATTCTCGGCGTGTATTAACATTCATCACCGATATATGATCGACGTATGGCCAACTAACAATAAGAGCGCAACGAAATGAATCTGAGCAAGGTCGACCTCAACCTCTTTATCGTCTTCGACGCGATCTACACCGAAGCCAACCTGACCCGCGCCGGGCAGATTGTCGGCATCACCCAGCCGGCGGTGTCCAACGCCCTGGCGCGCCTGCGCGAGACGTTCAACGACCCGCTGTTCGTGCGCACCGCCCAAGGCATGGTGCCTACGCCGATGGCGCAGAACATCATCGGCCCGGTGCGCAATGCGCTGTCGTTGCTGCGGGTGTCGGTGCAGGAAAGCCGCATCTTCAACCCGCAGCAGGCGGCCAAGACCTACCGCATCAGCATGACCGACCTCACCGAAGCGGTGATTCTGCCGCTGCTGTTCCAACGCCTGCGCCGCCTGGCGCCCACCGTGGTGATCGAGAGTTTCCTGTCCAAACGCCGCGAGACCACCAAGGAACTGGCGGCCGGGCGCCTGGATTTTGCCGTGGATGCGCCGCTCAACACCGACCCGCAGGTGCGCCACGTCAAGCTGATGGAAGACCGCTACGTGTGCGCCATGCGCAAGGGCCATCCCATGGCGGGCAAGGACAAGTTCACCCTGGATGACTATCTGTCACTGACCCATATCCATATCTCCAGCCGCCGCAACGGCTTGGGCCATGTCGACCTGGCCCTGGGCAAGATGGGCATCCAGCGCAAGATCGCCCTGCGCTCCCAGCATTACCTGATGGCCTCGCAAGTGTTGCAGCAGACCGACATGGTCATGACCGTGCCCGAACGTTTCGCCCGCCGCCATGAACTGCATTGGTTCAACCTGCCGGTCAATGACGTGCCACCGGTGGAAACCCACCTGTACTGGCACGAAAGCACCGACCAGGACCCGGCCAACCGCTGGATGCGCGAGCAGATGATCGAGTTGTGCCAGCAAGTCACCGCCCATGAGAAGAAGCTGGATAAGCAACAGGCCTGAGGCTGAAGAGCGCCCCCTGTGGCAGGGGGCTTGCCCCGATGGGCTGCGCAGCGCCCCTTGACGTTTACGTCAACCTGCCATTAGCTTAGCGCCAAGACCTTCTTGAGCGCCCCCATGAGCACGACCTACAGCATCTCCGACCTCGCCCGTGAGCTCGACATCACCACCCGCGCCATTCGTTTCTATGAGGAACAAGGCCTGCTGGCCCCGGAACGCCGGGGCCAGGAGCGCATTTATTCGGCGCGGGACAAGGTCAGCCTCAAGCTGATCCTGCGGGGCAAGCGCATCGGTTTTTCCCTGGCCGAGTGCCGTGAGCTGATCGAACTCTACGACCCCACCGGCGGCAACCAGATCCAACTCAACAGCATGCTGGCCAAGATCGCCGAGCGCCGTGAGCAGTTGGAACAGCAACTGCTGGATATCGAACAAATGAAGCTGGAACTGGACACCGCCGAAGAGCGTTGCACCCAGGCCCTGGCGCAAACCATGGGCCAGGTTGGCCATTGATCAGAAGGTAGCTGCCATGTCCCTCCCCTCCCATGTGCGCCTGGTGGAAGTCGGCCCGCGCGACGGTTTGCAGAACGAAGCCCAGCCCATCAGCGTGGCCGAGAAGGTCCAATTGGTGGATGCCCTCAGCGCGGCGGGCCTGAGCTATATCGAAGTCGGCAGTTTTGTCTCGCCCAAGTGGGTGCCGCAAATGGCCGGTTCCGCCGACGTGTTCGCGCAGATCCAGCGCAAGCCCGGCGTGACCTACGGCGCACTGGCGCCAAACCTGCGCGGTTTCGAGGACGCGCTGGCGGCGGGCGTGAAGGAGGTGGCGGTGTTTGCCGCAGCCTCCGAGGCGTTTTCCCAGCGCAATATCAACTGTTCCATCAGCGAAAGCCTGGAGCGTTTTGCGCCGATCATGGCGGCGGCGAGGCAGCACGGCATCAGCGTGCGCGGCTATGTGTCCTGTGTGCTGGGTTGCCCTTACGAAGGTGAGATTGCGCCGGAACAGGTGGCGGCGGTCGCGCGGGAGCTGTATGCCATGGGCTGCTACGAGGTCTCCTTGGGCGACACCATCGGCACCGGCACGGCGGGCACCACGCGGCGGCTGTTCGAGGTGGTCGGCGCGCAGGTGCCACGGGACAAACTGGCGGGCCACTTCCATGACACCTATGGCCAGGCCATCGCCAATATCTATGCCGGCCTGCTGGAAGGCATCACGGTATTCGACAGCTCTATTGCAGGCCTCGGCGGCTGCCCCTATGCCAAGGGCGCCAGCGGTAACGTCGCCACCGAAGATGTGCTGTACCTGCTCAATGGCCTCGGGATCGACACCGGCATCGACCTGGACGCATTGATTCGCGCGGGCCTGCACATCAGCCATGTCCTCGGCCGCCCCACGGGCTCGCGCGTAGCCAAGGCACGGACAGCCGGTTGAGTAGCGTAGCCGTGACAATGTGTTACCGCACGGCTACACATCGAGTAACACGGGAACATATTTTGTCGTATTTTCTGTAGGTCAAGACCTACAGAAAAATTAACTTATTGATTTTAAAGGGATTTAAAAAGTTGGCACGCCTTCTGCTATCTCTATGGCATAACAAGAATAAAAAGCGCCAAACCTAATAAAAATAAGACGAAACGACTCTGACATAACAAAAACAACACGGCAGAGACGCAGCTAACAGATTTTTTTGGAGAAGATGTGCTTCGCAGGGTACGGCATGCCGAAACCCGCAACCGGTTAGAGAAAAATAAAACTACCTCAGGTAGCTACCCACTGGTTGGATCGTTAACGAAGAAGCAGGTCAGCGCTCAAAAAAATACGTTTGCTCTTGACCCCGGATGGGGGTCGCCAAAAACAGCGGTAAAGGGTAACGGTTGCCAAAAACAACAATAGACCGCCCCTCAATAATAAAAAAAGAGCACGCAACGACAAATTAAAGGGGACCTTCGGGTCCCCTTTGTGCTTTCTGGCCTTTAACCCTGCCCTGCCCCCAGCTCTTCGATCGAGATCTCGCGCATGCGGAATTTCTGGATCTTGCCCGTCACCGTCATTGGAAACTCCTCCACGAACTTGAAGTACCGGGGCGTCTTGAAGTGCGCGATGCGGCCCTTGCACCAGGCCTGCAGTTCCAGTTCGCTGGCCACATGACCGGGATGCAACTTGACCCAGGCCACGATCTCCTCGCCGTAGCGCTCGTCCGGAATGCCGATGACCTGCACATCGGCCACCGCCGGGTGGGTGAAGAAAAACTCTTCCACCTCGCGCGGGTACACGTTTTCGCCACCGCGAATGATCATGTCCTTGTTGCGCCCGGCGATGCACACATAGCCGTGGGCATCCATGGTGGCCAGGTCGCCGGTGTGCATCCAGCCCGCAGCGTCGATGGCCTCGCGGGTGCCGTCGGGGTTGTTCCAGTAGCCGAGCATCACGCTGTAGCCACGGGTGCAGAGTTCGCCGACCTGGCCACGGGGCAGCGTGTTACCGGTTTCATCGATGATCTTGCTTTCCAGTTGCGGCTGGGTGCGGCCGACGGTGGTCACGCGGCGCTCCAGGTCATCATCCGCACCGGTTTGCAGGGACACGGGGCTGGTCTCGGTCATGCCGTAGGCAATCTGCACCTCGCCCATGTGCAATTCGCCGATGACCCGGCGCATCACCTCAATGGGGCACGTGGCGCCGGCCATGATGCCGGTGCGCAGGGTGGACAGCTCGAACTCGCCCCGGCGCGGGTGATCGAGCAGGGCAATAAACATGGTGGGCACGCCGTACAGCCCGGTGGCACGTTCTTCGGCGACGGCGGTGAGGGTCAGCAGCGGATCGAAGCCGTCATTCGGGTAGATCATGGTGGTGCCATGGGTGATGCAGCCCAGGTTGCCCATCACCATGCCGAAGCAGTGGTACAGCGGCACCGGGATCACCAGGCGGTCCTGCGCGGTGAGGCCCAGGCTTTCGCCGACCATATAGCCGTTGTTGAGGATGTTGTGATGACTGAGGGTGGCGCCCTTGGGGAAACCGGTGGTGCCGGAGGTGTACTGGATATTGACGGCTTGATCGAAGTGCAGGCTGGCCTGGCGGCTGTGCAACTGCTCGGGCGGCAGGCCCGCACCGAGGGCCGCCAGTTCCGACCAGGGCAGGAAGCCCGGGGGCGGGCTGGGGTCGAGGCTGATCATGCCGCGCAGCTCAGGCTGCAATGCCTGCAACATCGCGTGGTAGTCGGAGGTCTTGAACGCGCCGGCGCACACCAGCCACTCGCAGCCGGACTGCTTGAGCACGTAGTCCAGTTCACTGCTGCGATACGCCGGGTTGATATTGACCAGGATCACGCCAATCTTGGCGCTGGCGATCTGGCTGATGCACCACTCGGCGCAATTGGGCGCCCAGATACCCAGGCGGTCGCCGGTCTGCATACCCAAGGCCAGGAACGCGCGAGCGTGCACCTCGACGGTCTCGGCCAGTTGCCGCCAGGTGTAGCGACGCTGCTGATGGCGCACCACAAGGGCTTCGCCATCGGGGTATTGCGCCACGGTGTGATCGAAGGCCTGGCCAATGGTCATGGCCAGCAGGCTCTTGTCCTGGGAGCCACGGCTGTAGCTCGGATGCGGTTGATCCATAACGACCCCTGTTGTCTTTTTTGTAGGTTGACGTAAACGTAAACTACGATTGACAGCGCCGTAACGCAAGCTTACGTTAACGTAAAGGTGAGCGCCCTTTCCCTGACGCGCCCTCCACACAACAACAACGCTTACATTAAGGTGCCTGTCCATGAGTTACCCGTCCCTGAACTTCGCCCTCGGTGAAACCATCGACATGCTGCGCGACCAGGTGCAGTCCTTCGTGGCCAAGGAAATCGCACCCCGTGCGGCACAGATCGACATCGACAACCTGTTCCCCGCCGACCTGTGGCGTAAGTTCGGGGACATGGGCCTGCTGGGCGTCACCGTACCGGAAGAATACGGCGGCGCCGGCCTGGGCTACCTGGCCCACGTGGTGAGCATGGAAGAAATCAGCCGTGGCTCGGCCTCGGTGGCGTTGTCCTACGGCGCCCACTCCAACCTGTGTGTGAACCAGATCAACCGCAACGGTACTCACGATCAGAAACTCAAGTACCTGCCCAAACTGATCAGCGGCGAGCACGTCGGCGCCCTGGCCATGAGCGAACCCAACGCCGGTTCCGACGTGGTCTCGATGAAACTGCGCGCCGACAAACACGGCGACCACTATGTGCTCAACGGCAGCAAGACCTGGATCACCAACGGCCCCGACGCCAGCACCTATGTGATCTACGCCAAGACCGACCTGGAAAAGGGCCCCCACGGCATCACCGCGTTTATCGTCGAGCGCGACTGGAAAGGCTTCAGCCGCAGCAACAAGTTCGACAAGCTCGGCATGCGTGGCTCCAACACCTGCGAGCTGTTTTTCGATGACGTCGAAGTGCCGGAAGAAAACATCCTCGGCGTGCTCAACGGCGGCGTGAAAGTGCTGATGAGCGGCCTCGATTACGAGCGTGTGGTGTTGTCCGGCGGCCCCACCGGGATCATGCAGGCGTGCATGGACCTGATCGTGCCGTACATCCACGATCGCAAGCAGTTCGGTCAAAGCATCGGCGAGTTCCAGCTGATCCAGGGCAAGGTCGCCGACATGTACACCCAGCTCAACGCCAGCCGCGCCTACCTCTACGCGGTGGCCCAGGCCTGCGAGCGCGGCGAAACCACGCGCAAGGATGCGGCCGGGGTGATCCTGTACAGCGCCGAACGCGCCACGCAAATGGCCCTCGACGCGATCCAGATCCTCGGCGGCAATGGCTACATCAATGAATTCCCCGCCGGGCGCCTGCTGCGGGACGCCAAGCTGTATGAAATCGGCGCCGGCACCAGTGAGATTCGGCGGATGCTGATCGGTCGCGAACTCTTCAACGAAACCCGCTGAAGGAGCGTCCCATGGCCACCTTGCACACCCAGCTCAACCCACGCTCGGCGGAGTTCGCCAGCAACAGCGCGGCGATGCGCCAACAGGTCGACGCCCTGCACACTCTGCTCGCCCACGTGCAGCAAGGCGGCGGCGCCAAGGCCCAGGAGCGCCACACCTCACGCGGCAAACTGCTGCCGCGCGAGCGCATCAATCGCCTGCTGGACCCGGGCTCGCCGTTCCTCGAACTCAGCCAACTGGCCGCCCATCAGGTGTACGGCGAAGACGTACCGGCCGCCGGGGTGATCGCCGGGATCGGCCGCGTGGAAGGCGTCGAATGCATGATCGTCGCCAACGACGCCACGGTCAAAGGCGGCTCCTACTACCCACTCACGGTGAAAAAACACCTGCGCGCCCAGACCATCGCCGAACAGAACCGCCTGCCGTGCATCTACCTGGTGGATTCCGGCGGCGCCAACCTGCCGCGCCAGGATGAAGTATTTCCCGACCGCGAACACTTCGGGCGGATCTTCTTCAACCAGGCCAACATGAGTGCCCAGGGCATCCCGCAGATCGCCGTGGTGATGGGCTCGTGCACCGCCGGTGGCGCCTACGTGCCGGCCATGGCCGACGAAGCGATCATGGTGCGCAACCAAGCCACCATCTTCCTGGCCGGCCCGCCGTTGGTAAAGGCGGCTACCGGTGAAGTGGTGAGCGCCGAAGACCTCGGCGGTGCCGACGTGCACTGCAGGATATCCGGCGTGGCCGACCACTATGCCGACAGTGATGAACACGCCCTGGCCCTGGCCCGCCGCAGCGTGGCCAACCTCAATTGGCGCAAGCAAGGCCAATTGCTGCAACGCGCGCCCGTGGCGCCGTTGTACAGCAGCGAAGAGCTCTACGGCGTGATCCCGGCCGATGCCAAGCAGCCGTTCGATGTGCGCGAAGTGATCGCACGGCTGGTGGATGGCTCGGTGTTCGATGAGTTCAAGGCGCTGTTCGGCACCACCCTGGTGTGCGGCTTCGCGCATGTGCACGGCTACCCGATCGCGATCCTGGCGAACAACGGGATTCTGTTCGCCGAGGCCGCGCAAAAAGGCGCGCACTTTATCGAGCTGGCCTGCCAACGGGGGATTCCGCTGCTGTTCCTGCAGAACATCACCGGCTTTATGGTCGGCCAGAAATACGAAGCCGGTGGCATCGCCAAGCACGGCGCCAAGCTGGTGACTGCTGTGGCGTGCGCCAAGGTGCCGAAATTCACGGTGATCATCGGCGGCAGCTTCGGCGCCGGCAACTACGGCATGTGCGGCCGCGCCTATGACCCACGTTTTTTGTGGATGTGGCCCAACGCGCGGATTGGTGTGATGGGCGCCGAACAGGCCGCAGGCGTGCTGGTGCAGGTCAAGCGTGAACAGGCTGAACGGGCAGGCGTCGGCTTCAGCGTTGAAGAGGAAGCGGCGATCAAGCAGCCGATCCTCGACCAGTACGAAACCCAGGGTCACCCTTATTACTCCAGCGCACGCCTGTGGGACGACGGCGTCATCGACCCGATGCAGACCCGCGATGTGCTGGCCCTGGCCTTGTCCGCCGCGCTGAATGCCCCCATCGAGCCGAGCCGCTTCGGCGTGTTCCGCATGTAACCTGTAGGAGCGAGCTTGCTCGCGAAGGTCGTTAACGATAACGCGAGCATTCTGGATGAACGCGTTGCCTGGACGTTTTTCGCGAGCAAGCTCGCTCCTACAGGAGACCTCTCATCATCATGGAGCTCCTTGCATGAGCGATTTCAATACCCTCGAACTGATCACCGACAGCCGTGGCTTTGCCACGCTGTGGCTCAGCCGAGAAGCCAAGAACAACGCGTTCAACGCCGAGATGATCCGCGAACTGATCATCGCCCTCGACCATGTGCAAGGTGATGCGTCCCTGCGTTTCCTGGTCCTGCGGGGGCGTGGCAGGCACTTCAGCGCCGGTGCCGACCTGGCCTGGATGCAGCAGTCGGCCGAGCTGGATTACCACACCAACCTGGACGACGCCCGCGAACTGGCGGAGCTGATGTACAACCTGGCCAAGCTGAAAATCCCCACCCTGGCAGTGGTGCAAGGCGCGGCCTACGGTGGCGCGCTGGGCCTGATCAGTTGCTGCGACATGGCCATCGGCGCCGATGACGCGCAGTTCTGCCTGTCGGAAGTGCGCATCGGCCTGGCCCCGGCCGTGATCAGCCCGTTCGTGGTGCAGGCCATCGGCGAGCGGGCGGCGCGGCGCTACGCCCTGACCGCCGAGCGGTTTGGCGGCCAGCGTGCCCGGGAAATCGGCCTGCTGGCGGAAAGCTACCCGATTGGCGAACTGGACCAACAGGTGGAACAGTGGGTCACTAACCTGCTGCAAAACAGCCCGGCGGCGATGCGCGCCAGCAAGGACCTGCTGCGCGAAGTCGGTAACGGCGCGCTCACCCCTGCCCTGCGCCGCTATTGCGAAAATGCCATCGCGCGCATCCGTGTCAGCGCCGAAGGCCAGGAGGGCTTGCGCGCGTTCCTGCAAAAACGCCCACCCAGCTGGCAACCCCAGGAGCCGCGTTCATGAGCACGCTCACCACCGTACTGGTGGCCAACCGCGGCGAGATTGCCTGCCGGGTGATGCGCACCGCCAAGGCCATGGGCCTGACCACCGTGGCGGTGCACAGCGCCGTCGACCGTGATGCGCGACACAGCCGCGAGGCGGATATTCGCGTCGACCTGGGGGGCAGCAAAGCCACCGAGAGCTACCTGCAAATCGACAAATTGATCGCCGCCGCCCAGGCCAGCGGTGCCCAGGCCATTCACCCAGGCTACGGCTTCCTGTCGGAAAACGCCGGGTTTGCCCGTGCGATCGAGGCAGCGGGCCTGATCTTCCTCGGGCCGCCCGCCTCGGCCATCGACGCCATGGGCAGTAAGTCCGCCGCCAAGGCCCTGATGGAAACCGCCGGCGTGCCCCTGGTGCCGGGGTATCACGGTACGGAACAGGACCTGGAAACCTTCCGCGACGCCTGTGAGCGCATTGGCTATCCGGTGTTGCTCAAGGCCACGGCCGGGGGCGGCGGCAAGGGCATGAAGGTGGTGGAGGATGTCAGCCAACTCGCCGACGCCCTGGCCTCGGCCCAACGTGAGGCGCTGTCGTCCTTCGGCAATGGGCAGATGCTGGTGGAGAAATACCTGCTCAAGCCACGCCACGTAGAGATCCAGGTATTTGCCGATCAGCACGGGCATTGCCTGTACCTCAATGAGCGGGATTGCTCGATCCAGCGTCGACACCAAAAGGTCGTCGAGGAAGCCCCGGCACCAGGGCTGAGCGTTGCACAGCGCAAGGCCATGGGCGAAGCGGCGGTGCGTGCGGCCCAGGCCATCGGTTATGTCGGTGCGGGCACGGTGGAGTTCTTGCTGGATGCGCGCGGCGAGTTTTTCTTCATGGAGATGAACACCCGGCTGCAGGTGGAACACCCGGTCACCGAAGCGATTACCGGCCTGGACCTGGTGGCCTGGCAGATTCGCGTCGCCCAGGGCGAGGCGCTGCCGATCACCCAGGAGCAGGTGCCACTGATCGGCCATGCGATTGAAGTGCGTTTGTACGCCGAAGACCCGGCCAACGACTTCCTGCCCGCCACCGGGCACCTGGCGCTGTATCGCGAGTCCGCGCCGGGCCCGGGGCGTCGCGTGGACAGTGGTGTCGAGCAAGGAGACGACGTGTCGCCGTTCTATGACCCGATGCTCGGCAAGCTGATTGCCTGGGGTGAAGACCGTGAACAGGCACGCCTGCGCTTGCTGAGCATGCTCGATGAGTTTGCCGTGGGTGGGTTGAAGACCAATCTGGGCTTCCTGCGGCGCATTATTGGTCATCCGGCATTTGCGGCAGCTGAGCTGGATACCGGATTTATTCCGCGCTACCAGGACGAACTTCTGCCGGTGGCCGGGACGTTGAGCGATGCGTTCTGGCAAGCTGCGGGTTCTGCCTTCATGCAGAGCTTGCCCCCAGGTGACGGGCCATGGGCGGACACCGGTGGATTCCGTGCAGGATTGCCCGCCGAGGTCTCGCTGCACTTGAGCTGCAATGGCCAGGACCGCCTGGTGACACTGGCCGCCGGCGCCGCGACATTGCAGGGCGAACAGTTAGTGATCGAACACCAGGGCGTCCGTCGTTCACATCTGGCGGTGCGCAACGAGCACACGGTTTTCCTGCGTTGGGACGGCGAGATGCAGGGCGTGAGCCTGTTCGATCCGATTGCCGCTGTCGAGGCCAACCAGTCGCACCAGGGCGGCCTCACGGCACCAATGAACGGCAGCATCGTGCGGGTACTGGTGGACGTCGGCCAAACGGTCGAGGCCGGCACCCAGTTGGTGGTGCTCGAAGCGATGAAGATGGAGCACAGCATCCGCGCGCCCCAGGCCGGGGTAGTCAAGGCGCTGTTCTGCCAGGAGGGCGAAATGGTTGCCGAAGGGTGCGCGTTGGTGGAGCTCGAAACGGCGGACTAGAACTTCACCGTGGCCTGCACGACGACGCCGAGGATGCGGCAATCAACGGTGAACAGCAGTTTCGGGTAGGTGGGGTTGAGCGGCACCAGGTAGAGCTGGCCGCTCTCTTCCAGCAACTGCCGGAAGGTCGCCTGGGTACTGCCGGCCCGTTGGGCGACTACCAGTTTGCCCGGTTCGGCGGCGATGGCCGGATCTACCAGGATCATCATCCCCGCTGCGATGCTCGGGCCGCTGAGCGCGGTCATGGCGTCGCTCGTCACCGGCAGCCAGTAGGCGTCGCCCCGGGCGTGGTAATCCGTCGGTTCGAAGCGCGCGGTACCATAGGCCGGGCGCTCTTCGCGCGTTTCGCCCAAGCCTTTCCACTCGCTGACCGGGTAGCGAAAATACGCCGTGTACTGTCTTGCCGGGTCTACGACCTCGTCGGCCTTCTCACGCAGCTCCTGCACTACTTCCAGGTCGCCCAGCCCCAACTCTGCCAGCACCCGGTTCATATCCGCCAGGCTCGGCACGCGGCGCTTGTTGAGCCAGTGGCCAACGCCCCCCTGGGACATGCCCAAGCGTTCAGCCAACTCACCCTGGGTGACCTTGCGGTCTTTCATGTTGGCCTTGACCAACGCTATCCATTTATCCATGGCCGCCGACAATACGTCAGCCAGTTTCCAGGGCAATAAACAGTTTGTAGTAATCCATAAAACGACATAAATACGATACGTACTATCATCGAGCATAAGGTTTTCGACACCCACCCAGAGTACCGCCCCTTATGACAACGAGCCCGTATCTCCTGCCTGAAACACCCGAAAACGATGACGTGCAAAACCTGCGCAGCAGCGGTGCTGCCCAGCGTGCCTTGGACTTCTACTTGAAAGAAAATATGTCAGCACCCGTCCCGAATGACAGCTTTTTCGCCATCAAGCCCGGCATCAGCCAGGAGGAAGCCCTGGTGCACGCCTCGGACCTGTTGCGCAGTGCCGCCGCCACGGCCTACGAATCAGCGAGCAGCCATCAGGGCAACCAGCGCGACCTGGCGTTTTCAGTGGTGTATTTGATTGATATGGCGAAGGCGATGGTCGAGCGGTCGTTGCAGGTACCGGAGGTTCAGGCGAACGGATAACAGCCGCGAAAGAAAAATATTTCTATCCCATGGATAAAAACATTTGACTTGCAAATGATAATGATTATTATTGGGCTCAGCTGATCGCGAGATCAGTCGATAGACCAAGGGACCTTAGGTCGGACTCTTGGAATATCTCCTCATCAGGCTAATCACGGTTTTTGACCCGGCTCTTTGGCCGGGTCTTTTTTTTGCCAGTTTCCCTGGCATGGCTTCAGGCTAATGAAGACTTTGTGTTGCTTGATGGCGCGCATGGTAGCAAAAGACCATCGCCAAAAGAAAGCCAGTCCAGTGCTGCAGCGCACATCTCTGCGAAATAGCGCTTGAGAATCAATCTCATAGATTCTAAGCTGCGGCGGCGTCACGGACGACGCCCCCCTCCCCCGCAACAATTTTGCATCCAGGCTTTACCAGGCTCCTGTGTAATATAGCCGCCACAACACTCATATTCAGGCAACCAGACTATGACCGTGGCCTTGACCTCCATCAAGATCAGCACCGACTTCGACAGTGGCAATATCCAGGTGCTCGACGCCAGCGACGCCTACCAGTTGCTGCTGGCCATCCAACCCGATACCCGCAGCCACCATTACCAATGGTTCCACTTCAAAGCCGAAGGCATGCACGTGGGCCACACCCATAACTTTCGTCTGAGCAACGCCGGTGGCTCTTCGTATAAGCACGCCTGGAGCGGCTACAACGCTGTCGCGTCTTATGATCACGTCAACTGGTTCCGAGTCCCTACGCGCTTCGACGGCGAGATCCTGCACATCAGCCTCGAAACCCGTGAGAAACATGCCTGGTTGGCCTACTTCGAGCCCTACAGCCGCGAACGCCACGACTGGCTGATCGACCAGGCCCTGAAGTACGCCGGCACCCAACTGCTGGCCACCGGCAAAAGTGTCGAGGGCCGCGATATTCAACTGTTGCGACGTGGCAAAGGCGGCGAAGGCCGACGCAATGTCTGGATCATTGCCCAGCAGCACCCCGGCGAACACATGGCCGAATGGTTCATGGAGGGGATCATCGAACGCCTGCAACAGGATGGCGATGCCGAGATGAAAAAGCTCCTGGCCGTTGCCGACCTGTACCTGGTGCCGAACATGAACCCCGACGGCGCCTTCCACGGTCACCTGCGCACCAACGCCATGGGCCAGGACCTCAATCGCGCCTGGCAAAGCGCCAGCCAGGAGATCAGCCCGGAAGTGCTGTTCGTGCAACAGCAAATGCAGCAATACGGTGTCGACCTGTTCCTCGATATTCACGGCGACGAAGAAATTCCCTATGTGTTCACTGCGGCCTGCGAAGGCAACCCCGGCTACACCCCGCGTATCGAAGCGCTGGAAAAACGCTTCCGCAGCCATTTGAGCTCCCTGACCCGTGACTTCCAAACCACCCACGGCTACACCCGCGACTTGCCGGGCGAAGCCAATATGACCCTGGCCTGCAATGCCGTCGGCGAGCAGTACGACTGCCTGTCCCTGACCCTGGAAATGCCGTTCAAGGACAACGACGACGCCCCCAACCCGAAAACCGGTTGGTCAGGCGAACGTTCCAAACAGCTGGCCAAGGACGTCTTGAGCAGCGTGGCCGATATCGTCACGGTCCTGCGCTAACGCCCCTGGCCCCCGGCATCAGTCCTTGGTGCCGGTCATGCTCTGCAACACACCATCGCGCCGAATCAACCCATGGAACAGCGCCGCCGCCAGGTGCAGCAGTACCGTCAGGAACAGCAGGTAGGCCAGATACCCATGGGCCTTGCGCAATAGCGCAAACAGCGGTGCATCCGCCGCCACCAGCGCCGGCAACTGCACCGAACTGCTGAGCATCACCGGATCGCCCGCCGCCGAAATCATCGCCCAGCCCAGCAGCGGCAATACCAGCATCAACCCATACAAGACCAGATGGGACGCCTTGGCCGCCAGCACTTGCCACAACGGCAAGTCAGACGGCAACGGCGGCTGGCGGGTGGAGAAGCGCACCGCCAGGCGCACGATCACCAGCACCAGGATCGCGATCCCCAGCGGCTTGTGCAGGTGGATCAACCACTCATGCCGCTCCGACACTGACGCCGCCAGGCCTGCGCCGATAAACAACATGGCGATGACCATCAGCGCCATCAACCAGTGCAGCAGGCGCGCCAGGGGCGCAAAAAACCGTGGTTGGGCATTCATGGCTTCGACTCCGCTGGGGCACTGTGCAAGGGGCTGACTTCACCGGCACGGCGCAGGTACGAACTGGCATACGCCGCCGAACGTGCAGCCAGCAGCGGATCATTGGAGGCTTCGATGCCGCTGGGCAAAATCAACGGATCGAAATTAATGTCGCGACAATCGCCGTCGGCCTGGGGCTGGCTGCTTTGCAGCACCAGGGTGCCGGCATTCAGCACCTTGTGCTCACCGCTCCAGGGTTTGCTCGCATCATCCAGCGGGTCGCCGGGGTTGGCCAGGGTCATGTTCAATTGCCAACGCAACGGCCCTGAGGCCAGGCGTTGCACCAGGTCTTTCTCCAGAAAGTCGGCGCCCGCTGGTGCGGTCTCCCCCGCTGCATCCTGAATCTGGGGCACTACGCCCCAGCGCACGGCCTGGCGCTTGCCCTCGGCACTCACCAGGTAAAACGCGTTGATACCGTTATAGGTTTCGGTCGCATAACTGGCCGATGGCCTGGCCGTCTTGACCCACGCCAGGAATGGCGCCGCCTCAGGGTGTGCGGCAAAAAACGCCGGCATATTCGCCGGGTTCGGCTTGCCGGTGGCCGGGTCCGGCGCGCCGGCCTTGAGCATCTGATAGAACGCCTCGGGCGTGCCCACCGGAAATACCGGCATACTGTTCATGCCGGTACGCCATTGCTGGCCGTTGGCCAGGCTGAACTGCACGGCAAAGCTGCGGATCGGCACACTGCTGTCCGGCGCATAGGGGTTGCCGCTGGGCAGGGCGAAGCGGCCGATCAACGGCGTCCTGGCCGCGCTGAACACCTGGGCGCTGGAGTAGGCACGCGCCTCGGCACTGCTTTCGAAATACCCGGCCACGCACACGCCCTTGGCATGGTTACGCCGGAATCCAGGGTGCACGCCGTTGTTGGTTTCCAGGGCATTGACCAGGGTTTTCGGACGCAGGCGTTGTGGGTCGAGGCTGCCGTTGACGTAGGCAAATGCCCCGGCCATAACTGCAACCACGGCGCCAATACCCGCAAGTCGTGCGATCAGGCTCGCCGTGCTTAACGGGGGACGTGGCGGTGATGAGTGATCTACCATGAACAGACTCCAGGGCCTGAAGGCCTTTGGGGGTAACCATAAGGTCGGAACATTAAGACGAACACCGATCCGCTCTATTCCCAGGCCCTGGATTTATTTTCCACGGCCGGGAATAACCGTTCACGCCGGACGTCTCTCTAGTCCCAGCGTAGTGACCAGCCAGACACCCATGCATGAACTCGACGAACCGTTACGTGAACTCATCCCCAGGCTGCGGCGTTTCGCTGTGTCCCTGACCCGTAACGCCAGCAGTGCCGACGACCTGGTGCAGGCGACCCTGGAGCGGGCGATCACCCGTTGGGCCGACAAACGCATCGAGGGCGATCTGCGCGCGTGGCTGTTCTCGATCCTCTACCGGCAGTTCCTCGATGCCCACCGCCGCACCCGGCGCTATGCACGCATGCTGGAATTCTTTACCGGCCGCGATGATGCGCAGCCGTCGGTGGAGCGCACCGTCATCGCCCAGGCGACCCTGCAAGCCTTCGACCAACTCAACACCGAACAACGCGCACTGCTGTTGTGGGTGTCGGTGGAGGGCTTGAGCTATAAGGAAGTCGCGCAAATACTCGAGGTGCCGATCGGCACCGTGATGTCGCGCCTGTCCCGGGCGCGCCAAGCGTTGCGTCAACTCAGCGATGGCGACATCGCCAGCCCTTCCCTGCGGATACTCAAATGATCAGCCTGCCCCCCAGCGAACGCGACCTGCATGCCTACGTCGATCACCAACTCCTGGACAGTGATCGCCGTGTGCTCGAAACCTATCTGGCCGCCCACCCCGAGGTCGCGGCCCAAGTGCAGGCGTGGCAGCAGGACGCGCAATTGCTGCGCGCGTCCTTGAGCGGCGCCCTGCAACAACCGGCCAACCCGGCGCTGGACCCGGCGCTGATTCGCCAGCGCCTCAAGCACCAGACGCGCCGCCGCTTTGCCACCGCCGCAGTGCTGCTGATGGCCGTCAGCCTCGGTGGCCTCGGCGGCTGGCAAGCCCGTGAAGCCACACAACCACCGCTGCTGCCGATGGCCGATGCGATGCAAGCGTTCCGCCTGTTTGCCCAGGAGGGCATCATGCCCGCCGACTACAACGGCCAGGACCGCGGCACGATGCAGGCGTGGCTCGACCGCTACTTCAATCAAGCCCATCGCCTGCCGGACTTGAGCCAGGAGGGCTTCACACCCGTCAGCGGGCGACTGCTCACTACCGATCAAGGCGCCGCCGCCATGGTGCTGTACCAGGACGCACAAGGTCGACGCCTCAGCTTCTACATCCGCCCACCTGGCCCGGACAACGGTTTCCTGCCCCGTGGCGAGCGCACGGCGGATGGGTTGCAAGCGCAATACTGGTCCGGCGGCGGCTACAACTATGCGGTGGTCAGCCCGACGGACCAGCCGACGCCGCCCCTGCAGCCGTTCTAGATTGGTCAAATCGCCACCGGCGCCCTAAAGTAAGCGACCACCGCACTACAGAGTGACTCGCATTGGCCGTGCTCCCCCTTATCCGTCGTTTGCTCGGTAAAAAAACCGACACACTGGACGACACGCCCATCCAAACGTTCTTTCAGGACAAAGCCCGGCAACTGGGTTACACCCTCAGTGCTGGCCAAGCCCAGGCCATCACCGCGATGGCGCGCCAGACCCGGCACCTGCTCGCCAGCCAGCCGACCCGCAGCCTGTACCTGCACGGCCCGGTGGGGCGCGGCAAAAGCTGGCTGCTGGACGGTTTCTTCCAGGCGCTGCCCATCGCCGAGAAACAACGCGTGCATTTCCATGAGTTTTTCGCCCGACTGCACCGCGGTATGTTCACGCACCAGGCGACGGACGATGCCTTGGCCATGACCCTGGACGAGTTGCTCGACGGCTGCCGCGTGCTGTGTTTCGACGAGTTCCACGTGCACGACATCGGCGATGCCATGCTGATTACCCGGCTGTTCAAGGCCCTGTTCCAGCGTGGCGTGTGGGTGCTGGTCACCTCCAACTATCCACCCGAAGGGCTGTTGCCCAACCCGCTGTACCACGAGCGTTTCAAGCCGGTGATCGACTTGATTGCCGCGCGTATGGACGTGCTGGAAGTCAGTTCGCCCGAGGACTTTCGCAGCCTGCCCCAGGCCCATGCCGCGCAGCGCTTCACCACCGGTTGTTACCTGTGGCCGGGCACACAGGCCCAGCGTACGGCGCTCGGCCTGCCGGTCAGCGGCGGCCCGCCGCAGACGCTGACGGTGGGCCACCGCACATTGATCTGCCGCCGGCATCAGGCCCGCACCATCGTATTCGCCTTCAACGACCTGTGCGAACAGCTGACGGCGGTGATGGACTACCTGTTGCTGTGCGAGGCGTTCGATCACTGGGTCATCGACGGCCTGCCCCGCCTGGCAGACTGCCCGATCGCCGTGCAGCAGCGGTTTATCAACCTGGTGGACGTGCTTTACGACAAGGACAAGCACCTGATCCTGATCGGCGAACAACCGCTGGCACAGGCCATGAGCGGCCAGGCCATCGACCTGGCGCGCACCGCCAGCCGCCTGAACCAATTGCAACAGGCCAACCCGCAACGGGTGCGCGACCCGGTATCATGAGCGCCATTTACGCCCCCTTGCCGAGTGACCGCGCCGTTCATGAATACCCTCGCACAACTCAAGGCCGGCCACTTGGCCGGCATTACGCGCCTGGACCTGTCCTGCGGGCTCACCGAATTTCCTGAGGAAATCTTCGGGCTGGCCGACTCCCTGGAAATCCTCAACCTCAGCGGCAATGCCCTGAGCCGCCTGCCCGACGACCTGCACCGCCTGCCGCACCTGCGCGTGCTGTTCTGCTCGGACAACGCCTTTACCGAACTGCCGGAATGCCTGGGCCAATGCGCCAAACTGAGCATGATCGGCTTCAAGGCCAACCAGATCAGCCACGTGCCCGCCGCCGCGCTGCCGCCGTTGCTGCGCTGGCTGATCCTCACCGACAACCGCATCAGCCAGTTGCCCAGCGAGTTGGGCGAGCGGCCGCTGCTGCAGAAACTGATGCTCGCCGGGAACCAACTGACGCAGTTGCCGCAGAGCCTGGCCAACTGCAGCAACCTGGAGCTGATCCGCATTGCCTCCAACCGCCTCACGCACCTGCCCGAGTGGCTGTTGACGCTGCCGAGCCTGACGTGGCTGGCCTATGCGGGCAACCCGGTGGAAATGGCCGTGGATGTGACGGTAGACGACGCGACAGCGGCTATTCCCTGGACGGAACTGGAACTGGCCGAGGTGCTGGGCGAAGGTGCCTCGGGGGTGATTCGCAAGGCCCTGTGGACCCCCATGGCCAAGCCCGTCGCCGTCAAGCTGTACAAAGGCACGATCACCAGCGACGGCTCGCCGCTGCACGAAATGCAGGCCTGCATCGCCGCCGGGTTGCACCCTAACCTGATCAAGGTGCAAGGCCGCGTGGTGGGTGCCCCCGAGGACCAGGCCGCATTGGTCATGGACCTGATCGACCCGAGCTACCGCAACCTCGCCGCCCTGCCGAGCCTGGCCTCCTGCACCCGCGACGTCTACGACCCCGCCACCCGCTTCAGCCTCGACACAGCCTTGCGCATGGCCCGGGGCATCGCCTCCGTGGCCGCGCATTTGCACCGGCACGGCATCACCCATGGCGACCTGTACGGGCACAATATCCTGTGGAATGAAGCGGGCGATTGCTTGCTCGGGGACTTTGGCGCGGCGTCGTTTCATGCCAAGGCAAACACCTTGGAAACACGAGCCTTGCAACGCATTGAAGTGCGCGCGTTCGGGGTGTTGCTGGGGGAATTGCTGGAGCGGGTTGAGGCGGGGTTGATTGACGAGGCGCTGGTAGCGTTGCAGAAAAGCTGTTGCCAGCCCGACGTGTTGGCACGGCCGAGCTTCGAAGAAATCAACGCCCTGCTGCAATCCATCCAACACCGCTAAACAAATGTGGGAGGGGGTTTGCCCTAATGCCAGTCAGTTAAGCGTACATCGCCTCCTGTAGGAGCGAGCTTGCTCGCAAAAAACGTCAACGATAACGCGTGCTTCCTGAATGAGCGCGGCGCCTGTGAGTTTTTCGCGAGCAAGCTCGCTCCTACAAAAAGCCTTAACTGACTGGCATTAAGGCTTGCCCCTCCCACATTTTGAATGCGTTTCTTCAGTTGATAAATCAGCCGGCCAGGCCGACGAACATGTCCTGCACGTCGTCGTGGTTGTCCAAGCCTTCGAGGAAGGCTTCGACTTCAGCCATCTGCTCATCGGTCAGGCCGCTTACCGGGTTCTTCGAGATGTAGCCCAACTTGGCCGACAGCACGGTGAAACCCTGTTCCGGCAGGGCCTTTTGCACGGCGTCCAGGTCGGTGGTCTCGGTGATGAACAGGGTGGTGCCTTCTTCTTCGCCGTCTTCAAAGTCCTGCGCACCGGCTTCGATCGCGGCCATTTCCGCATCGGCATCCGGGGTGTCCGGCGAGGCTTCGATCAGGCCGACATGGTTGAAATCCCAGGCCACGGAGCCGGAAGCACCCAACTGCCCCTTGCGGAACGCCACGCGGATTTCCGCCACGGTGCGGTTGATATTGTCGGTCACACACTCGACGATCAACGGCACCTGGTGCGGGGCGAACCCTTCGTAGGTCACGCGGTGGTATTGCACGGTTTCACCGAGCAGACCGGCGCCCTTCTTGATCGCGCGTTCCAGGGTTTCCTTGGGCATCGAGGCCTTTTTGGCCTGTTCCACCACCAGACGCAGGTGGGCGTTGGTCGCGGTGTCGGCACCGTTGCGGGCGGCGATGGTGATTTCTTTCACCAGCTTGCCGAAGATCTTGCCCTTGGCATTGGATGCCGCTTCTTTATGTTTGACTTTCCACTGTGCGCCCATGACTCACTCTCTTCTATACATCGCGCCGAAACGTCTACTGGCCGGCGCTTTGGGGGCAGAGTTTATAGGGCAAAAACGCTCTGATCCACCAAAAAACCGGCCATACCCCTCAGGTTCGCAAGGGTTTGATCGCCCCACGGCAGTCCGGCACGAAATCCCCGACCTGGGCCAGCACGGCCGGCCTGGCGTTCCAGTAGGGCATCAGCACCAGCGAGGAAAACAGCGCGGCACCGGCAAACACGATAAACACCGTCACCGTATCGAAGTAACCCGGCAGCAACCCGCCGAGGATCGCCCCCACCGAACCGCAACCGTTCACAAAGCCTGCGGCAGTCGCCCCCGCCTTGGCGGTGCCGAAGTCGATGGCGGCGGTGCTGCTGATCATCGAGTCCGGCCCGTAGAGGGTCAGGCCCATGACAAACAGCAACGCCATCACCAGCACCACGCTGCCGGTGTGCAGTGCGCCCATGAACAGCGCCAGGGCCACGGTCAGGGCCAGCAGGCTGAGCACGCAGGCCGGCATGCGGCGGGCGCCGAACAGTTTGTCGGACGCCAGCCCGATCAGCACTGGCCCCAGCAAACCGGCCAGTTCGAACGCCGTCGGCACGATGGCCGCGCCGACCTTGCCCACCGACGGCATCTGCTCATACACAATCACCGGCCCCCACAACAGGATTGCGTAGCGCGCCGGTTTCAGCAGGAAGTACGCCAGCCCCAGGGTCAAGACAGTGCGGTTACGCAAAATCGCCCGCAGCGGTTCCAGCACGCTGATGCGCTTCTCGGCGGCGGCCTCCTCGGCGCTCAACAGCGGCTCCGGTTCCACGGCCGGCAAGCCCACGTCCTGGGGCGTGTTGCGCTGGAAGATAAAGAACAGCAGCGCCACACACGCCACCACCGCCGCACTGGAGATAAACGCCGCATGCCAGCTGCCGATCAGGGTGTAGGCCCACCACCCGGCAAAGGGCGACGCCACCAGGCCGCCGAAGGCGTAGCACGAACTCCATAGCCCCAACACTCGCCCGCGCTGCTGCGCCGGGAAGAAACTGCCGAGGTTCTTGCACAATCCCGACCAGCCGGTGGACTGCGCCAACCCCTGGATCAACATGCAGCTGATAAAGATCGGCAAGGTGGCGAATGTGCCCATCACCAGCGCCGCAGCGGCAGAAATCAGTAACCCGCCGAGCACCACGACACGCGGCCCGAAGCGGTCAGCCAGCATGCCCCAGGTGAACTGCCCGACGGCATAGGCCGCCAGGTAAATGCCATCCAGGTTGGCCATCATCATTTTGTCGAGGGGGAAACTCGGGTCGTCGACGATCCCCAGCTTCGCCACGGAAAACGCTTTGCGAGTGAAATAGAACGCGGCGTACGCCAGCCAGGTGATGGCGAAAATCTGCACGCGCCAACGCTTGATGCTACCCATAGGGATATTCATGGTGGTTCTGACCTCAGGTGAGTGTGCCGGCAGAATCGAGAAGCGAATGCCTGTTGTTTTTATGCTTGCGCACTGCAATGCCGAGCCGTGGATGGCGCGGCATTGGTCAGATGGGTCCGGTGTCCAGGAGCCCATGGCCCCGTAGGTTGTAGGACTCAACCTACGGGGGTTGAGGCGTATCAAAGCAATGGCTGACTAATAGGTAAAATCGATTTATCGTATTTCAAATATAAGTTCAGCTTGTAAGAGGATTCGCGATGTCGGTGTCCCACACACAGCTCAAAGCGTTCCACGCCGTCGCCGTCCACGGCAGTTTCACCCAGGCCGCCGAACGGTTGTTCCTGACGCAACCGGCGATTTCCGACCAGGTGCGCAAACTCGAAGAGCGCTTCGGCGTGCTGTTGTTTCATCGCAACAAGCGCTCGGTGCGCCTGACCGACCTGGGCGAACGCCTGCTGAGCATCACCCAGCGCCTGTTTGTGATCGAAGCCGAAGCCGAGGAACTGTTGCAGGACTCCCGCGCGCTGCTCACCGGCACCCTCACCCTCGCCGTGGATGCCCCCGTGCACGTGCTGCCGCAGATCGCGCGGTTTTGCCAGCTGTACCCGGGGATCAGCGTGAAGATCGAAACCGGCAACACCGACGAATCGCTGTTTCGCCTGTACAACTACCAGGCCGACCTGGCCTTGCTGGGCCGCGACGTCGACGATGAGCGCCTACTGTCGCTGCCGTTGCCCGACGACCAATTGCTCGCCTTTGTCGCGCGCAACCACCCGTGGGCCGGACGCGCGTCCATCTGCCTGGCCGACCTGGACGACACGCCGCTGGTATTGCGTGAAATCGGCTCGGTCACCCGCCAGACCCTGGAGCAGGAAATGAGCCAGGCAGGCTTGCGCATTCGCCCGGCGATCCAGGTGGAGGGCCGCGAGGCCGCCCGTGAAGCGGTGGTGGTGGGCATCGGCGTGGGCGTGGTCTCGGCGGCGGAGTTCGGCGCCGACTCGCGGGTATACGCCATGCCGATCCGCGATTGCAGCCAGCGCATGAAAGAAACCCTGGTGTGCCTCAAGGAACAGAGTTCACGCCGGGTGGTGGCGACATTCCTGGAGATCGTGCGCGACAGCCTTCAGCCCGGCGCCAACTCGAAGAACGCCTGAATCAGGCGCAACGAGCGGCGCCGCTCCATGCAACCGAGCAGGTGCCGGTTGACCAGCCCCTCGCCCTGAATCGGCACCGCCTGCACCCGCGGGTCGGGGCTGACTTCCATGGACGAGACCACGCCCACCCCCAACTCAGCGGCGACGGCTTCGGTCACCGCCTCGCGGCTGTCCAGTTCCAGCAGCACCTTGGGCTGCACATTCGCGGCCATGCAGGCCTCATCGAAGGTACGCCGGGTGATGGAGCTGGGCTCGCGCAGCACCATGATCACCTCGTTGAGTTGCTCGAGGCGAATACCCTCGGGTTGCTGCGCCCACGCATGGCTGGCCGGCACCAATGCGCACAGCCGCGACTCGCTCAACGGTTGCAGGTGCAGACCGTTGCGCGGTTCCACTTCGGTGAGCACCGCCACATCCGCATGCTCGGATAACAGCGCGGCGAGGGTTTCCTGGGCATTGCCCAGGCGCAGGTTCACGGTAATCCCGGGGTAGCGCGCGCGCAGGCTGGCAATCATCGGCATCACCAGGTGCGGGCCGTCCGCCGCCACTTCCAGGCGCCCGCTCAGCAGTTGGCGGTTGGCCTCCAGCATGGTCTGGGCTTCGTCCACCAGGCCAAAGATCGCCCGTGTGATCGCCGCCAGCCGCGCGCCCTCTTCGGTCAACTCCACCCGCCGCGCGGTGCGGCGCAGCAACGGGATCTGGTAGTACTCCTCCAAGGCCTTGATATGCCCGGTCACCGCCGGTTGGCTGATGAACAGCCGCGCGGCAGCACGGGTAAAACTGCCCTCACGGGCCACGGCGTCGAACGCGCGCAGTTGGAACAGGTTCATATCTATCGGCCTCACTGATAGCTCGCATAACAACAAACAATTTGATTGATGACAAGCCAAACTGCAATTTAGGCGCCGTAGCTTCAACCCCCGATGCCTTGCGAGGACTTGAGATGACCACTGCCGCGCCGATCCTGCTGACCCCTGGCCCCCTGACCACATCGAACCGCACCCGCCGGGCCATGATGGTGGACTGGGGTTCATGGGATGACCGTTTCAACCAACTCACCGCCAGCGTCTGCGCGCAATTGCTGGCGATCCTCCACGGCGAAGGCAGCCACCATTGCGTGCCGTTGCAAGGCAGCGGCACCTTTGCGGTCGAGGCCGCCATCGGCACCCTGGTACCGCGTGACGGCAAGGTGCTGGTGCTGATCAACGGCGCCTACGGCAAGCGCCTGGCCAGGATCTGCGAAGTGCTCGGCCGTGATTTCAGCACCTTTGAAACCGCCGAGGACCAGCCCACCACCGCCGCCGATGTGGAACGCCTGCTGGCGGCAGACAGCGCCATCACCCACGTTGCGTTGATCCACTGCGAAACCAGCACCGGCATCCTCAACCCGCTGCCGCAGATCGCCGAGGTCGTCAAACACCATGGCAAGCGCCTGATCATCGACGCCATGAGCTCCTTCGGTGCGCTGCCGATCGATGCCCGCGAAGTGCCGTTCGACGCGCTGATCGCCGCCTCCGGCAAGTGCCTGGAAGGCGTGCCGGGCATGGGCTTCGTTTTCGCGAACAAACAGGCGCTGGCCGCCGCCCAGGGCAACTGCCATTCCCTGGCGATGGACCTGTTCGACCAGCACAGCTACATGACCAAGACCGGCCAATGGCGCTTTACCCCGCCGACCCATGTGGTCGCCGCCCTGCACGAAGCGCTGCTGCAATATCAGGAAGAAGGCGGCCTGCCCGCGCGCCACCGACGCTATGCCGACAACTGCCAGGCCTTGCTCGACGGCATGGCCGCACTGGGCCTGCGCAGCTTCCTGCCGGCGGCGATCCAGGCACCGATCATCGTGACCTTTCATGCCCCGACAGACCCGCGCTACCAGTTCAAGGACTTCTACGAACGGGTCAAGGCCAAGGGTTTCATTCTGTACCCCGGCAAATTGACCCAGGTGGAGACGTTCCGCGTGGGCTGCATCGGCCATGTCGATGCGCAAGGGATGCGCGCAGCGGTCAAGGCGATCGCCGAGGTGCTGGAAGAAATGTGTAGGAGCGAGCTTGCTCGCGAAAATGCTTAACGATAACGCGGGGTGCCTGATGCCCCACGGTGACCTCTGCTTTTTCGCGAGCAAGCTCGCGCCTACAGCCCCAATTTGAGCCACAGGATCTGAACCATGAACTATCAAAACCCCAACACCCTCCAGGCCGTCATCCTCGACTGGGCCGGCACCGTGGTCGACTTCGGCTCCTTCGCCCCCACGCAGATTTTTGTCGAGGCCTTCGCCGAATTCGATGTGCAGGTTTCCATCGAAGAAGCCCGTGGCCCGATGGGCATGGGCAAGTGGGACCATATCCGCACCCTGTGCGACCAGCCGCAAGTCGCCGAGCGCTACCGCCAGGCGTTCGGCCGCACGCCCACCGATGACGACGTGACCGCGATCTACCAGCGCTTCATGCCGTTGCAGATCGAGAAAATCGCCGAGCACTCGGCGCTGATCCCCGGTGCCCTCGAGACCATCGGCCAGCTGCGCGGGCAAGGCATCAAGATCGGCTCCTGCTCGGGCTATCCCAAGCAAGTCATGGACAAGGTGGTCGCCTTGGCCGCCACCAACGGCTACGTCGCCGATCACGTGGTCGCCACCGACGAAGTGCCCAACGGCCGCCCATGGCCGGCCCAGGCACTCGCCAACGTGATCGCCCTGGGCATCGACGATGTGGCGGCGTGCGTCAAGGTCGACGACACCGTGCCGGGTATCCTCGAAGGCCGCCGCGCCGGGATGTGGACCGTGGCCCTGACCTGCTCCGGCAATGCCCTGGGCCTGACCTACGCGCAGTTCCGCGCCCTCGACGCCGCGACGCTGGCCAGCGAACGCACGCGTATCGAAGCGATGTTCGAAGGCTCGCGCCCCCATTACCTGATCGACACCATTACCGACCTGCCGGCCGTCATCGCCGACATCAACCTGCGCCTGGCCCGTGGCGAAATGCCGCAAACCAACTGATAGAGGTCAAGACAACGACATCGCACCGGGCAAACCGCGCAAAACAGGCTTACAGTAAAAGGACTTCGTCGCCAAAGAACGAAGGTTCGCCCTGATGAGTGAGGAACCCAGCGATGCCGTGGAAAAATTCCGATACGCGCTACAGCACCATGTCGATTGCGCTGCACTGGTTGATGGTGGTGCTGCTGGCGGTGGTCTACGCCTGCATTGAGTTACGCGGCCAGTTCCCCAAAGGCAGCGGTGCACGGACGTTGATCGTCGAGATGCATTTTATGTTCGGCCTCACCGTGTTTGTGCTGGTGTGGCTGCGCCTGTTCGCGCGCAGCCTGGGGGTTGCCCCCAAGATCGTCCCCGCCCCGCCACAATGGCAAAGCCTGCTGGCCACGCTGATGCACGTCGCGCTGTACGCCTTGATGATCGGCATGCCGATTGCCGGTTGGCTGATCGTCAGTGCCGAGGGGCATTCGGTGATGTTCTATGGGATCGAGCTGCCGCCGCTGATTGCTGAAAACAAGGCGCTGGCCAAGCAGATCGAGGGCTGGCATGTGTGGTTCGGCAAGGTCGGTTACTGGCTGATCGGGCTGCATGCGTTGGCGGGGATCTTTCATCATTATGTGATGCGTGATAACACGGCGCTGCGGATGATGCCGGGCAGGCGTGGCGGATCCTTCACCCAGTCGGCTGACTGATCCTTTAGCAAATAGCCAAAGCCCGCAGGGTCTTCCATGCGGGCTGCGGATGCGCCACGGTCTATAACAAAGCAATTGACTCACGGCTGACGGCGCGTGCCTGTTCGTCCTTGTCCAGAATATCCTCCAGTGAATCAAGCGTTGTCGCAGTAACGCGCTGCAAGGTACGGCGAATAACCCTTTCGATATCCGTAAAACGAATGCGTGAAGACAAAAAGGCGTCCACCGCTACTTCATTGGAAGCATTTAATATAACGCTGGCCTCTGGATGCTCATTAATCACCGCCATTGCCAACTCAAGACAGGGAAACCGTTGCAGATCAGGCTGTTCAAACGTCAACTCGGATAATTGGGTCAAATCCAACGAGGGCACGCCAGACAGCACGCGATGGGGATAGCCCAATGCATGGGCAATGGGAGTGCGCATATCCGGGCGACCCAACTGAGCCAACACGGACTGATCTCGAAATACCACCATGGAGTGAACGATACTCTGGGGGTGTATCACGGCTTCTATGCGGGATGGCGCAATGTCAAACAGCCAACGAGCCTCAATGATCTCCAGGCCTTTGTTAATCATCGTCGCCGAATCAACGGAAATCTTACGGCCCATCACCCAATTGGGATGCGCACAGGCTTCTTTTGGCGTGACGTCCTTCAGAGAGGCAACGGAGCGCGTCCTGAACGGGCCTCCCGACGCCGTGAGTATCAAACGATCCACCCCGACCAGGCCATCACGGCTGCCTTGCAGGCATTGGAAAATTGCATTGTGTTCGCTGTCGATTGGCAAGATAAGCGCGCCTGACTCACGGGACGTGTCCATGAACAATGCGCCTGACATAACCAGCGCTTCCTTGTTCGCCAGCAGTATTTTTTTACCGGCCCTGGCCGCACTCAATGTGGGCAGGAGCCCGGCCGCCCCGACAATCGCAGCGACCACCGTATCGCACTCTCCGGCGCTGGCGGCACATAAGGCGTCCAGGCCACATCCCACCTCTGTGGGCAATTGCGCCGCTTGAAGATGGGCCTGAAGCTCAATGGCGTGATGCGGCTCACTGACAATTGCCAGCGCGGGCTTATACCTCAAACACTGTTTAAACAACTTTTCGATATTGCGATGCGCACTTAACGCATACACGACAAATGCATCCGGATTACCTGCGACCACCTCTAAAGTACTGTCGCCAATGGCCCCGGTAGAACCGAGAATACAAAGGCGCTGCAACATAGCTCCACCCTCTAGCCTCTTTACACGCAAAACTTACCCTTTCGATTTTGGCACCTGCACCTTAACCGCCTATAAAATTTAGCTATATATTCTCATATAAAAAACAATAAACCCGTCACTCAACGCGCACAACACCATATATAACAACTCGCAATTACTTAAGAAAAACACAGCAAATCCATTCTAAAAAAACGCTTGAAAAGTAAAACCCCACCCACTAAGTTTCGCCCTACCCGTGTACCTGTCTGCTGTTCACTACATTATCTTTCTCGCCGTAACCCTGTAGCGAAGACACAATGGATGGAGCCTTCGTTATGAGCGAGTTACTGATTCTGGTCGATCGACACGACCGTAAAAAAGGCTGTGCCTCTAAATTGGAGGCCCATCGCACAGGCCAACTGCATCGAGCGTTTTCGGTGTTCATCTTCGATGACGCGGGCCGTTTATTGCTGCAACAACGGGCATTCGGTAAATACCACTCTCAAGGCTTGTGGACCAACACCTGTTGCGGTCATCCCCGCCCCGGCGAACGGACAAAGGCGGCGGCAGAACGCCGCCTCCGGGAAGAGATGGGAATAACCTGTTCCCTGCGCAAAGTCTCCACACTGCTTTATCGCGAGCCGGTTTCAAACCAGCTCATTGAGCATGAGTTCGACCACATCTTTGTTGGCGTCAACCCTGGTGATCCAATTGCCAATCCCAACGAAGCCCATGCGTGGCAATGGACGACGCCTGCACAGATCCATGCACGCATCAACGCCGCTCCCGGCACCTTCACTGTCTGGTTCCGACGGATATTCGAGTCCATTGGACTGGCGGGCGTGCACGCCTGGAAAGAGCTGGCGCCCGCCAATCGTTAGGCCTAACTGGCGCCAACCGGAGTGTTCACCATGTTCGAACTACTCAATACCATCGACATACCCGAGGATTTACGGGCGCTGCACCCCAATGCGCTTGGGCCTCTTGCCGATGAGCTGCGGGCCTTCATACTGCATAGCGTTGCAAAGACCGGCGGCCATCTGTCCGCGAATCTGGGCACCGTCGAATTGAGCATCGCCTTGCATTATGTGTTCGACACCCCCACGGACCGGCTCGTATGGGATGTGGGCCATCAGGCCTACGCGCATAAAATCCTCACTGGTCGCCGTGAAGCCATGGCCGGCATCCGTCAGTCGGGTGGCATCTCGGGGTTCCCGAGGCGCAGCGAATCGCGCTATGACGCCTTTGGCACCGCACATTCCAGCACTTCGATTTCGGCGGCCCTGGGCATGGCATTGGCCGCCCGCCTCAAAGGCGAGCCTCACCACTGCATTGCAGTGATCGGCGACGGCGCCCTGTCGGGCGGCATGGCGTTCGAAGCCATGAACAATGCCGGGCTTTACAGGGACTTGCCGTTACTGGTGATCCTCAATGACAACGCCATGTCGATTTCACCTGCCGTCGGCGCCCTGTGTTCTCACCTGGGCCAACTCCGGTTCAACCGCTGCGCCATCAAGCTCGAAGGGCTCGCTGCTCCGGCACCGATGTTCGAGGCGCTGGGATTCCAGTATCACGGTCCCATCAACGGGCATGATCTGGACGAATTGCTGCCCGCCCTGTCAGCCATGCGTAACCTGCGCGGGCCGCAACTGCTGCATATCATCACGGAAAAGGGCCACGGCTATTCACCGGCCGCCACTGACCCGGTGCTCTATCATGGCCCCGGAAAGTTCGAACCGGCTCAAGGCCTCCTTCCCGGCACGCCAGGCAACCCCACCTATACACAGGTATTTGGCCAATGGCTGTGTGATGAGGCGCAAAACGATCCGCGCGTCGTCGCCATTACTCCCGCCATGCGCGAAGGTTCGGGGCTGGTTGAATTTGAACGACGTTTCCCGGATCGCTACTTCGATGTCGGCATCGCCGAGCAACACGCCCTGACCTTCGCCGCCGGGCTTGCTGCCGAAGGCATGAAGCCAGTAGTCGCGATCTACTCGACCTTCCTGCAACGCGCCTATGACCAGTTGATTCACGACATCGCCATTCAAAATCTGCCGGTGGTATTCGCCATCGACCGGGCAGGTATCGTCGGTGCCGACGGCGCCACCCACAACGGGGCCTTTGATATTGCCTACCTGCGCTGTGTGCCCAACCTGACGATCATGGCGCCTGCCGATGAAAATGAATGTCGACAGATGTTGCATACCGCGTTGCTCCTGAAGGGGCCGAGTGCTGTGCGCTATCCACGAGGAACTGGTTGCGGTGCGACTGCGGCAATAGCACTGCAGACAGTGCCGGTGGGGAAAGGTGAGATCCGCAGAACATCCACTCAACCAGAGGGGTACCGCATCGCTTTCCTGACGTTCGGCTCACTGTTGTCGCCGGCTCTTGAAGCCGCCGATACGTTCGATGCGACGGTGGCCAACATGCGTTTTATCAAGCCCATTGACACTGACCTGATTAAACGCCTGGCGTTTACCCATGACTGGCTTGTAACCCTTGAAGAAGGTTGCGTGACAGGGGGGGCCGGCTCGGCGTGTATTGAGCAATGGGTGAGCGCGGGCCACTCACCCCCCGTGCTGCAATTAGGGCTCCACGATCACTTCATCGAGCATGGCCCCCCCGAAAAAGTGCTTGGCCTATGCGGACTGGATACGCCCGGGATCATCCATGCGGTAGAGGCGTTTCTGAAGCCGCACGGAATAGCGTTTTCCAACAACCGCGCGATAACAGGCGACGTTTCAGTCTTGGCAACAGCCTGAACGCCTGCCCCAGGAGGCACCCTGTGAACAAGCACACAGCAAGTACCCTAGCCGAGGCTGAGCGCCCTTATAAAATCATACGGGGCCCCAGTATCAATCCCTATCAAGAGCGAGTCGTACGCGCCTATGGCGACAGTCCTGATGATTGGCGCAAGGCGATTGGCAATGCCTTGTGGTTCCAGTTTGGCGTCTACGATGACACATGTTCCGCGCCACCTCTTACGCTTGATGAGTCAGGCAAACGGTACTTCGAAAGACAATTGAAACTGGCCGGCCTTGCACCAACTGAAAAACCGACTATCAACCGTATTCTCGATGTTGGCTGCGGCTGGGGTACTGCCTTGAGGTATATGGCTGAACACTTCCCCGATTGCCAGCACTTGGACGGCGTCAATATCAGCGGGCGCCAGCTGCAGCACAGTGCCAAACTGCATACAAAACAGGGATTATCCAAGCGTATTCATTTATATCAATGCAACGCACATGACATCGATTTATTACCCGATTTGGATAGCCTCTATGACGTGGTGATTATGCGTGGTGTTATCTCTCACTTCCCCAATGATTTATACGAAACCGTCATGAAAAAGTTATGGCAGCGCATGGCCACGGGCGGCACGATCATTATTTCCGACAACCTCTACAACGTAGCATTGGATAAATATACCTCTGACATACCTGATCTGGTTGACAGGCTCGCCTGCCAACACCGCAAAACAGCTGATTATTTTTCGAGCGTAATGGAGCGCAGCAAATTCACCATCCAGGACATACGCGTACTGCCCAGCAATGCTGACGCCGTACATTGGCTGCTCGATATAAAGTCAAATATCGAACAGCACTTTCCGAACGGAATCACCGGTGCGCTGGAAGAGCTACACGTGATGTGCGAGAGCCTGGCGGTTGCCCTCGTCAAAAACAAACTTTCAATCTATAGCACGATCGCAAAGCGGTTCTAGTACAGCCATATCACCCAACAACGGCTATAGAGGAGTGAATCATGCAGCGCTCGCCCAACTTCGTATCCCACTTAGCCAACCTCCCGAAACTGGGAGACACCCTTTATCACCCTGACTTCAACTTAACCCTCAAGCCTATGTGGCATCCGGCTCATGCGGAAACGGATAGGCTGGTCGCCCTCACAGATAGCCCCTATATGCTGGCCCACTACGGTAGCCAGAAAGCCGTTGACCACTATTTATCTATGGAAATGACGGCCTATGGCGGTCTCGCGTACCCGCATACTAAAAACGACAGGATCTATAATCTGGAAAGAATGATGAGTATCACCACACTCATCGACGACACGACCACACGGCCTGAAATCCTTGGTAACCATGCACTGCAAGCTGAACTTCGCCAACATTACTTCGACGCAATTGCCGGCATTAAGCCTCCCGCAAAATTTCCTATCGCTCAACTGCTGTATGAGGGGCTGATCCCCATCAAGAAACAGCTGTTATCCAAACCACAAGTATGGAAACGCATGGAGGACTCGCTCAATACCCTCATTAGCCGACAGACCCACTCGCTGGCGTTAGAGATGAACACACTCACCTTCGAACGTTATCTGGAACTACGACGCGTTGATAATTATGGTGAGTGGGCAGCCATGATGACTGAATATGCTATCGACGTAGACATGACCGAAGCATTGGCAATCGATGAATCACTCGTTACGGTAAGAACAGCCGCTATCGACTCGATCACACTGGTGAACGACCCCTATTCGTTCCGCAAAGAATTACACATCACGGACTCTGTCAATTCCGTCTGGTTGTTCATGCACCTTGAGGGGCTCACGCTTCAGCAAGCGATCGACAAACTGGCTGGCATTGTTCAGGACAATGAGAAGAAACTCATTGCAGCTCGCGACAAAGTGCTTGCCGGGCCGCTCGGCAATCGCAGCGACGTACGAGAATACCTCACGGAACTGGAGCATCTGGCCTCGGGCAATGCTGAGTTCCATGCAGTCAGCACGCGTTACCACGGGAGCGATTTCAAAGGAAAACGATTTATCTGCGGGCAAGTGACCATCAGGCCGCTTCCCTCTACCGATGAAATCGCCGCCGCAGATATTGCAGAACAACAGGCCACTCGTACGAAACAGTGACGTCAATGCTTGGGCGGGAAAGTTGGGCTCCGCCGGAAGCGGATCGACTCGCTGCGGGCAGCGCCCCATTGTCCACGTCTTGGAACCCACTGGTGACCAAGGTGCACAATCACGGCCTTCAATACGCCGCCCAGGGCAACCCGCAGATCGTCGGTCCCGATACCCGGGACATCTGTTATGCCGTACAGAATCGCCAGAGGAGCCGAATCGATGAACAGTGCACGCCCCCGACGCCGCACCACACAAGTCACTGTAGGCCCGGTGACACTGGGCAGCGATAGCCCGATTGTCGTGCAGGCCATGACCAACACCGACACCGCCGATGCACAGGCGACGGCGCGTCAGATCGAAAGCCTGGCATCGGCCGGTGCGGAGCTGGTACGAATCACGGTCAACAGCCATGACGCGGCTGCCCAAGTGGCACACATTCGAGCCTTGCTGGACCGCCGCAACATCGGCGTACCGCTGGTGGGCGACTTCCATTTCAATGGTCATCGCCTGCTCACGACCTATCCTGAGTGCGCCGAGGCGTTGGGCAAGTACCGAATCAACCCAGGCAATGTCGGCAAAGGCGCCAAGCGCGACGAGCAGTTTTGCCAGATGATCGAGATCGCCTGCCGCTACGACAAACCTGTAAGGATCGGGGTCAACTGGGGCAGTCTCGATCCCGACTTGCTGGCGCGCATGATGGACACCAACGCGGCGCTCGCCCAACCCCAGAGCGCCGACGCGGTGATGCGCGAGGCTTTGGTGGAATCGGCATTGGAAAGCGCCCGGCGCGCGATTGAAGTCGGCCTGCCGGCAAATCACATCGTGTTGTCGGCCAAGGTCAGTCAGGTGCAGGACTTGATCACGGTGTATCGCGATCTGGCGGGGCGCTGCGAGTTTCCGCTGCATTTGGGGCTGACCGAAGCGGGCATGGGCTCCAAGGGTATCGTCGCCTCTTCCACCGCATTGGCGGTACTGTTGCAGGAGGGTATCGGGGACACACTGCGCATATCCCTTACCCCAGAACCCAACGGTGAGCGCACACGGGAAGTGCTGGTTGCACAACACATCCTGCAGGCCATGGGCTTGCGGGCGTTCACTCCAACGGTAGTCGCATGCCCTGGCTGCGGGCGTACAACGAGCAGCTTCTTTCAGACGCTGGCGCAAGACATCGAGGGCTTTATTCTGACTCGAATGCCGGACTGGAAAGCCCGGTTTCCCGGCGCGGAGCACCTGCATGTCGCCGTCATGGGGTGTGTTGTGAATGGGCCAGGCGAGAGCCGCCTCGCCGACATCGGCATCTCGCTTCCGGGCGCGGGAGAACACCCCAGCGCCCCGGTCTATATCGACGGCGAGCGGGTAGCGACGCTAAAGGGCAACAGCATTGCCGCGGAATTCACTCATCTCCTTGAGGTGTATGTCGCGACGCGATACGGTGAGAATCCCCAAGACAGATCCAAACTGCTGGAGCTGTTGAAGCCATCCGATTTGATCAAGCACGATTAAAACCCTCGGCGGCCCTGCAAGCCGCCGGTATGCAAAAAGATCAGGCGAGTGCCGGGCACGAACCGCCCGGCCTCGATCTGCTGCTTCAACGCCAGCAACGCCTTGCCGGTATAGAGCGGCTCCAGCGGTACACCGCAGGCCTGTTCAGTGCTCTCGATAAACTCGAGCAATAGCGGATCAACCTTCCCAAAGCCACCCCGGCTGGCGTCCAGCAATTCATAACCGCCCTGCACCAGGGCACTCACGTTCTGTGCCACACCATGATCATCCGGTACCGCCATTGCGCCATACACCGGATGCGCGCCCGCCTCCGCCAGCGCCAACCCCGCCAACGTCGTACCGGTGCCCGCCGCCAGCCACCAGGCGTCGTAATCGGCCCAGCCCAGGTCGTTCAATTGCCCGCGCACCTGCTCGAGCAATACCCCGCATCCCATCGCCCCGGCCATCCCGCCGCCGCCTTCGGGCACGGGGTAAAAATCGGGATAGTGCTCGCGCCACGGCAGCCAGAAACCCGGCTCATGGCGCGCGCGATAACCGCCGTAGCCCAGCCAATGCAGGTGCATGCCAAAGGCTTTCAGGTCGAGGACGGTGGGGGTGTCCTGGGGATGACCACGCAGCAGGCCGACAGTGGGGAAACCAAAACGCTTGCCCGCCGCTGCCAGCGCGTGAAGATGGTTGGAGTACGCCCCGCCAAGGCTGATGACGCCGCTGGCACCGGCCTGTCGTGCCTGGGCCAGATGTTTGGTGAGCTTGAACCACTTGTTGCCGCTGATCAGCGGGTCGATGCGGTCCAGGCGCAGCACGGCCAGTTCGACGCCGTTCAACCAATCGAGCCGCATGGCTTCAAGGGGCGCGTGGGGAAGCCAGTCAAAGGGACCCATCGGGCGGCATCTGCATGGAAAAAGGGGCGGTAGTCTAACACCGCCCCTTGCGTCGTCTTACAGCTCGGCGGCGAGGCGCGAGCCTTGGTTGATCGCGCGCTTGGCATCCAGCTCGGCCGCCACATCGGCGCCGCCGATCAGGTGCACGTTCTGCCCTGCGGCGACCAGGCCGTCCTGCAACTCGCGCAGCGGGTCTTGCCCGGCGCAGATGACAATGTTGTCCACGGCCAGCAGCTGCGGCTCACCCTCGGCGCCGATGCGGATATGCAGGCCGTCATCGTCGATCTTCAGGTACTCAACGCTGTTGAGCATCTGCACGCGCTTGTTCTTCAAGCCGGTACGGTGGATCCAGCCGGTGGTCTTGCCCAGGCCGTCGCCGACCTTGGAGGTCTTGCGTTGCAGCAGGAACACCTCACGCGCCGGTGCATGGGGTTGCGGCTTGATCCCGGCCACGCCGCCACGGGCTTGCAACTGGGTGTCGATGCCCCATTCCTTCCAGAACGCTTCCCGGTCGAGGCTGGTGGACACGCCCTGGTGCACAAGGAATTCCGACACGTCAAAACCAATGCCGCCGGCGCCGATCACCGCGACGCGCTTGCCCACCGGCTTGCGCTCGAGGATCACGTCCAGGTAGCTCAGCACCTTGGGGTTCTCAATGCCCGCAATCGCCGGCGTGCGCGGCGCAATGCCGGTGGCCAGGACGATCTCGTCGTAGCCGCCCGCCACCAGTTGTGCGGTGTCGACCCGGGTGTTGAGGCACAGCTCGACATGGGTGGTCTGCAACTTGCGATTGAAGTAGCGCAGGGTCTCGAAAAACTCTTCCTTGCCCGGTACGCGCTTGGCGATATTGAATTGGCCGCCGATCTCACTGGCCGAATCGAACAGTGTCACCTGGTGGCCGCGCTCAGCCGCCACGGTGGCGGCGGCCAGGCCTGCGGGGCCGGCGCCGACCACGGCGATTTTCTTGATCTGCTTGACCGGCAGGTAGTTGAGTTCGGTCTCGTAGCACGCGCGTGGGTTGACCAGGCAGGTGGTCAACTTGCCGCCAAAGGTGTGGTCCAGGCAGGCCTGGTTGCAGCCGATGCAGGTGTTGATTTCATCGGCGCGGCCGGCGGCGGCCTTGTTGACGAACTCGGGGTCGGCGAGGAACGGCCGCGCCATCGAGACCATGTCGGCATCGCCTTCGGCGAGGATCTGCTCGGCAATCTCCGGTGTGTTGATGCGGTTGGTGGTGATCAGCGGGATCTGCACCGCACCGCGCAATTTGGCCGTGACTTTGCTGAACGCGCCACGGGGTACTTTGGTGGCGATGGTCGGAATACGCGCTTCGTGCCAGCCGATGCCGGTGTTGATGATGGTCGCGCCGGCCTGCTCGATGGCCTTGGCCAGCTGCACGATTTCTTCCCAGGTGCTGCCGCCTTCCACCAGGTCGAGCATCGACAGGCGGAAGATAATGATGAAGTTCGGGCCCACCGCTTCACGCACCCGGCGCACAATTTCTACCGCCAGGCGCATGCGGTTTTCGTAGCTGCCGCCCCAACGGTCGGTGCGGTGGTTGGTGTGGGCGGCGAGGAACTGGTTGATGAAGTAGCCTTCGGAACCCATGATTTCCACGCCGTCGTACTCGGCGACCTGGGCCAGCAGCGAGCAGGTGACGAAATCCTGGATCTGCTTCTCGATGCCCTCCTCGTCCAGCTCCTTGGGCTTGAACGGGTTGATCGGCGCCTGGATCGCACTCGGCGCCACCTGTTTGGGGCTGTAGGCGTAACGGCCGGCGTGGAGGATCTGCATGCAGATCTTGCCGCCCGCCTCATGCACGGCCTGCGTGACGATCCTGTGCTTCTGCGCTTCCTCTTCGGTGGTGAGCTTGGCCGCGCCGGAATACACCCCGCCTTCATCATTCGGGCCAATGCCGCCGGTGACCATCAGGCCCACGCCGCCACGGGCGCGCTCGGCAAAGTACGCCGCCATGCGCTCGAAACCACCGGGCTTTTCTTCCAGGCCCGTGTGCATCGAGCCCATCAGGGTGCGGTTGCGCAAGGTGGTAAAACCCAGGTCCAACGGGGCCAGCAGGTGCGGGTAGGCAGCAGCGGTCATGGTACAGCTCCACAACGGATCATCACGGGACGTGGAGGGCTCGAATGGCACCCCATCGGTTTATGTCCCACAGACTAAGAGGCGGTGGACGACGGCTCAATGACTGAAACTGACAAGTTATTGATCCAAATGCACAGCGCCCCTTGGCAAGCCGCTGCCGGGGCCCTACCCTAGTCGCGAACCCTGCACCCGGTCTGTTGTCTGTTGCCCCATGCGTAAACTTCTCGCTTTTACCGTCTCCATGGCCCTGGTTGCCGCCGTCGCCGCGTATCTGGTCTGGACCCAGGAGCGCCCCGTGGCGCATTACCTGTCGGACCTGCGCATCACCCTCGCCGTCAACGAAGGCCTGCCCGCCGATCGTGGCAACTTGCTGGGCATCCAGCCGGAGCTGTTTCCCGCCGATTACCAGAGCCTCGAACGCCTGCACCTGAAGCTCGCGGCCTATCTACAAAAGGCCCGGGACCAGGGGTTGATCAACGAAAAAACCATCGTAGTGCTGCCTGAACATATCGGCACCTGGCTGATGTTGACCGGTGAAAAAAATGAGGTGTACCAGGCGCTGCACGTGAAGGATGCGATGAACTGGCTATCGGTCAGCAACCCGCTGCTGTTTGCCCGTGCCTGGATCAGCGCAACCGGCGATAACCGCACCGATGACGCCTACCTGCGTATGAAAGCCTCCGGCATGGCGCGGGACTACCAGGTGCTGTTCGGCGGCCTGGCCAAGGAGTTTGGCGTCACGCTGGTGGCCGGCTCCATCGCCCTGCCCAACCCCAGCGTCAGCCAGGGCCAACTGCAGGTCGGCCATGGCGCCTTGTACAACGCCAGCGTGGTGTTCGCGGCGGACGGCTTGCCCCTCGGCGATCCCCAGCGCCAGCTTTATCCGATCTACGATGAACGCGGTTTTATCGAACCCGGTGACGAAAACATCGTCAGCGTGGTCGACACCCCGGCCGGGCGCCTCGGCGTGTTGGTCGGCAGTGACAGCTGGTACCCGGACAACTATCGCAAGCTCAACGAGCAAGGTGCGCAATTGATTGCGGTGCCGGCCTTTGTGCTGGGTCGCGATACCTGGGATCGACCATGGCGCGGCTTCAAGAGCGTGTCCACGCCGCCGGAAATCAGCCTCAAGCCTGAAGAGCTCAGCGAAGGTGAGGCCTGGCGGCGCCTCACGCTGATCAGCCAGCAACCCGTCAGCCAGGCAACCGCGGGCATGAGCGTATTCCTGCGTGGGCAGTTCTGGGACCTGGGCACGGCCGGGCACAGTTTTCTCAGCAGCAACGGGCAGATCAGCGCCGACGGCGACGCCCGTGGCGCGCGCCTGCTGAATATCTGGCTGTAACCCCGTGAAGCCGGTGCGCCTGGGGGATCTGTCGGTGGGCTTCGTGCATACCCTGGCCGACGCGATCCACAGCCACGGCCTCGACCCGCAACCGCTGCTGCTGCAATACGGCCTCGACCCCGCGCGCCTCGCCGAAGCGGGTGCACGCTTGTCGATCCCCCGTTATATGCGCCTGGGCCATGCGGCCATCCAACTCACCGGCGACCCCGGCCTGGGCCTGCGCATGGGCCAGCTCAGCCGCCTGAGCCAGGCCGGGTTGGCCGGGGTCACCGCCGCCCAGGCGCCCAACGTACGTGAGGCGGCGCGCACCCTGACCCGCTTCGAGGCGCTGTACGGCTCCAACTATCGTGGGCAATCGAGTTTCCACGAGGACGCCGAAGGCGCCTGGCTGCGGTTCTATTCCATCAGCCCCTATAACGCCTACAACCGCTTCGTGGTGGACTCGATCATCGCCGGCTGGCTGCAGCAACTCTCGAGCCTGGCCCAGCAAACGGTACAGGCGCAACGGATTGAAATCGAATTTGCAGCGCCGGACTACAGCGAACAGTACGCGGTGCTGGGCGATGGCCCGATCCAGTTCGGCGCCGACGCCAATCAACTGCGCCTGAGCCAGCAAACCCTGGCCCTGCGCAACCCGCAGCATTGTCCGAGTACCTGGCAGCTGTTGTTGCAACTGTGTGAACGGGAGCTGGAGCAGTTGACCCGCACCCGCAGCCTGCGCGAGCGCATTACCCGCTTGCTCGGGCCGATGCTCAATGGCGGCCGGGAACCCGACCTGGAAGAAGTGGCGGCGCGCTTGAAGCTACCGACCTGGACACTGCGCCGTAAACTGGCCGAAGAAGGCACACAGTTTCGCGCGATTCTCAACGATACCCGCCGCGACCTGGCCATGACCTACATTCGCGATACGGAACTGGCATTCGGTGAAATCGCCTACTTGCTCGGTTTTGCCTCGGCCCAGGCGTTTCAACGGGCGTTCAGGCGATGGAACAACCAGACCCCAGGGGAATTTCGCCGCAGTCAGCGGCATTCCGCCTGAAGTCGGTCTTACAGCTCGGTGGCGTCATCGGCCGGATCCAGAGGATCCAGTTCAAAGGCCTGGTACTCCAGCAGTTCTTCCTGATATTCGTCCATGGTGGGCTCCTTGTTTTGAATTAAAAGCGGCTGCAGATAAATGACCTGCACAGCCAGCCTAAAGTGCCGTGATGACGAAAAAATGTCGACGTCATGACGTTCCTGCACAAGGATTAAACGTAGCAGCGCGATACGGATTTAGCACCACCGCGTTGAGGGGCTATTGCAGTCATTGCCAATGACAAGGCGAACCCCGTAGCGGTCTGGGCTACTGCGCGGGCGTCGGCAAAGGCGGAATCGCTTCTGTCGGCGGCGGCAGGTCCGGCGTGGTGGCAGCAGGTGCGGACTCGGCCTGCGGTGCAATCGGTGCAGCCTCAGGCGCGGGCACAACCGGCTCCGAGGCAGCCGGTGCGGCAGGCTCTTCCTTCGGCGCCTCGACTTTCTCTGCAGCCGGTGCGGCTTTCGGCTCCGGCACACCCAGGTCGGGCTTGGGCTGCTCGGGGATATGCTCGGCCTTCTTCACTTCCTGTGGCAGGAACACATCCACCAACGCAAAGTAACGCTCGTAGAACTTCGGCGCGGACACCGTCTCACTGGCCACCTTCACCATCGAGTCATCGGTGGAGCCGATCGGCATCGACACCGACCCCAGCACGCCCACGCCCAGGCTCGCGGAGTTGTTGACCTTCTTCAGCGCATAGCGATCCTGCAGGGCATTGGCAAACATCGTCGAGTGCTTTTTACCTTTGCCATCATCGGCACAGACCACGTTGAAGCTGATCTGCAGGTGCGTTTCGCCGGTCTGCTGGAAGCTCTTGTTACCCACGACCAGTTTCGGATCGCTGCTGGTGATGATGTAGCCCTGGCTCAGCAAGGCGCGCCGCGCGGCCTCGCACGCCGCTACATCGGTAACCGGGTAATCCCGGGAAAATGTACCGGAGTCGTCGAAGTTCTCATGTTCATAAATAGCGGTCTTGGGTGACGAGCAGCCCGCGGCGCCCGCCAGCACCAGCGCCAGCCCGAGGCTACGCAAGTGGAATGATGTCGACATTGATAATCCTGAGGAAAACGGTCTGGGCGGTATTGTGCAACAGAACGAGGCCTTGGCGCGCGCATTCCTGTCGGTAAAACGTCACAGGGCTACGCACCCGGGCCTGCCGGGAAAAGCCCGGCACACATATGGTCAATAAATACGCGGAGCTTGGCCGAGGTATGGCGACCGGGCCACAACATCCAGAAACTGCCCCGATGCTCCAGGTATTCATCCAGCACCCGTTGCAAGCGCCCTTCGTCCACGGCCTGGTTGACCATGTAGTCCGGCAGGCAGGCCATGCCCAACCCCTCGAGCACCACATGCTTGAGGGACTCGATGGTGGTGCTGACCAACGGCGTACGCAACAGCGGTTCCGCAGCCCCCGGGGCAAGGCGCAACGGCCAGGGCTCAAGCTTGCCCGTGGCGCAGAACTTGTGGCGCAGGCAGGCGTGGCCATTGAGGTCCTGCGGTTGCTGCGGCGTGCCGTGTTGGGCGAAGTAGCCCGGTGTGGCGACGAGTACCAACTGGTAGTGGCCCAGGTGGCGCGCCATCAAGCGCGAATCTTCCGGCTTGCCGGTGCGAATCACCGCATCGAAACCTTCCTCGATTACGTCCACCATACGGTCGGAGAAATCCACATCCAACTCGATATCCGGGTAGGCGCGCATAAAGTCACTGAGCACCGGCATCAACAAGCCGCGCACCTGCGGCACACTGATGCGCAACTTGCCCCGTGGCGTTGCAGCGGCGTCTGTCAGCTCCTGCTCGGCCGCTTCCACCTCAGCGAGAATCCGCCGCGACCGCTCAAGGAACAGCGCGCCTTCACTGGTCAAGGTGATACTGCGCGTGCTGCGGTGAAACAGCCGCACGCCCAGGCGCTCTTCCATCCGCGCAATGCTTTTGCCCACGGCCGACGACGACACCCCCAGCACACGGCCGGCGGCGGTGAAGCTGAGCGTCTGCGCCACCTGCACAAATACCGACAGGCTGCCCAAGCTGTCCATGATCTGCCTCCAGCGATTACGGACACCAGCGTCCGATAAGTTCGGAACCTTAGCCTGTTTTTCCGCCAGTCACAGCCCCCTACTCTGCCTGCTTGCCCTTTTACCTGGATAAACCCTCATGAGCAGCAGCCCTTCAATCAGCGCATCAGCCCAGCAGGACTCATTGCCCCTGAGCGGTCTACTGGCCCTGGCCAGCGCCGGCTTTATCACCATCCTCACCGAAGCCATGCCCGCCGGGCTTCTGCCGCAGATGGGCGAGGGCCTGGGCGTGTCGCCCGCCCTGGTCGGCCAATTGGTCACCCTCTACGCCCTGGGCTCCCTGCTGGCCGCCATCCCACTGACGCTGCTGACCCGCGGCTGGCGCAGGCGGCCCTTGCTGCTGCTGGCCATTGGCGGGTTTGCCTTGGTCAACAGCGTAACCGCGCTGTCCAGCCATTACGGGCTGACCCTGGTGGCGCGCTTTTTTGCCGGGGTCTTCGCCGGGTTGCTGTGGGCGTTGCTGGCGGGGTATGCGAGCCGAATGGTGGCGCCACACCTGCAAGGTCGCGCCATTGCCGTGGCGATGCTGGGTGCACCGCTGGCGCTGTCGCTGGGTGTACCCGCGGGCACCTTCCTCGGCACCGCCGTTGGCTGGCGCTTGAGCTTTGCGATCATGACCGGGCTGACCCTGGTGCTGCTCGCCTGGGCACGCTGGCAACTGCCGGACTTTGCCGGCGAACGGGCGGATAAACGCCTGGGGCTGCGCCAGGTGCTGAACCTGCCGGGCATTCGTCCGGTGCTATGGGTGACGTTTACCTACGTGCTGGCCCACAACATTCTGTACACCTACATCGCCCCTTTGCTGGTGCCAGCGGGTATTAACGCAGATGTTGATCGAGTGCTGCTGGTGTTCGGCCTCGCGGCAGTGCTGAGCATCTGGCTGGCAGGTGTATTGATTGACCGGTGGCTGCGCGCCTTGCTGCTGATCAGCTGTGCGCTGTTTGGCCTGATCGCCCTGGCGCTGGCGTTGTGGATCAATGTGCCGGCAGTCATCTATATCGTCGTGGCGCTATGGGGCCTGGCGTTCGGCGGTTTGCCGGCATTGCTGCAAACCGCACTGGCCCAATCGGCGGGCAAGTCGGCGGATGCCGCACAATCCATGCTGGTGACCGTGTGGAACCTGGGGATAGCCGGTGGCGGCCTGGCGGGTGGCGTATTGCTTCAAGGTTGGGGCGTCACGGCCTTTCCATGGGCGGTTGTGCTTCTGATGCTGCTGGCCTGGGCCGGTGCATCACAGACGGCGCCCCAGCAGTTGGCCCGGCCACCCCGCCAAGTCGAACGTTAAAATGCGCTGGTAGCCACAGGACTCATAAAAACGCACCAGATCCCCTGTCCCGCCGCCGTAGCAGTCCACACGCAAGTGCGTCACTCCTGCTGCGCGGGCCTGCTCATCGGCAAAGGCCATCATGCGCCGGCCAAGGCCGCGAACACGGGGATCACGCGCGGCTATCAACAGGCGCACATACACCTCGGGCTCAGTCGCCGACGGTACATAAGGCATGGGATCGCCCAACACCAGCGCTCCTCGGAGATGCCCCTCGGGGTCCTCGACAACCCAGGCCCCGGGCAGCGCGCAGGCTTCATCCACTTGCGCGACCCGCCGGGGCGACCCCGACCAGGGCTCGGTGCCCCACTGATGGGTATTGCCCCTGCCAACGAACCAAGCGATCACCTCGTCGAACACCTGCAGCACGGCAGGAACATCCGCCACGCTGGCGCGGCGGATCAACAAGCCATCCATTCCTTGAATCAACACGCTTGGAACTCCTGGGTCGACGATACCGAGTACCCAGTCTAGCGCACATAAAAAAGCCCCCGGTCTTTTCAGGCCGGGGGCTTCTTGTTCAAAGCGACATCAGTACTTCTTGATATCAGCCTTGGTTTCCAACTGCTTGCGGTACGCCGCGAAGTCCTGCTGGCCGACACGGGAGGCGAGGAAGCGGCGGTATTGCGCCTTTTCTTCGTCCGTTGGGGCAGCCGCTTCGTTGACGCCGTTCAAGCGCACGATCACCAGACTGCCATCAGCCAGGGTCACGGTGGTGAAGGTCGGCTTGTCCTTGGCCGCAGGCTTGGGCATGCGGAACAGGGCTTGCAGCACGGCCGGGTCAATCGCTTCCTGGCTACGGGTAGCCGCTTCAGTGACTTTCCAGGCCTGGCCGTCGACCGGCTGGTTCAGCGGGGTCTTGCCATCACGCAGGCTGGCGATCAGCTCGTCAGCGTGAGTCTTGGCAGCCGCGCTGGCGCGCTCCTTGGCCATCTGTGCGCGAATCGCCGCAGCAACGCTTTCCAGCGGCAATTGCGCCGGTTTGCGGTGCTCTTTGGCACGCAGCACGATGATGGTTTCCGGGTCCAGCTCGATGGCGCTGCTGTTGGCCCCCTCATCCAGCACTTCCGGGCTGAACGCAGCGGTGACCACGGCGCGGTTGGCCGCAACACCGTCACCACCTTCACGGCCAAACGGCGCGGAGGTGTGTACGGTCAGCTTCAGGTCCGATGCTGGTTGGGCCAGGTCGGAGGCTTCGAATGCCGCATCTTCCAATTGCTTGGTTGCTTCGACAAAACGCTGCTCGACCTGTTGGGTCTTGAGCTCGCGGGTCAGCTTGTCTTTCAGGCTGGCGAACGTCGGCACTTGCGGTGCTTCAACGCCCAACAGCTTGATCAAGTGCCAACCGAAGGTGCTGCGCACCGGTGCAGATACCTGGTCCTTGTTCAAGGCGTACAAGGCTGCTTCGAAGTCAGGGTCGTAGACGCCAGGGCCGGCAAAGCCCAGATCGCCGCCATTGTTGGCCGAACCTGGATCCTGGGAGAACTCCTTGGCCAGGGCCTCGAACTTCTCACCCTTGGCCAGGCGCGCCTGGATTTCTTCGATCTTGGCCTTGGCTTGCGCGTCGGTGACCTTGTCGTTGACTTCAATCAGGATGTGCGCCGCACGACGCTGTTCAGCGAGGTTGGCGGTTTCTTTCTGATAGGCAGCCTGCAGTTCATCGTCCTTGACGCTGACCTGGTCGAAGAAGGAAGACTTCTTCAGTTCCAGGTAGTCGATGACCACCTGGTCCGGGGTCATGAACTCCTTGGCGTGCTGGTCATAGTAAGCCTTGACCTCGTCGTCGGTGAGTTTCACCGCCGCAGGGTTGGCCTTGATATTGACGGTAGCGAAATCACGGGTCTGTTTTTCCAGACGGGCGAATGCCAGCACTTCGGCGTCGGTCACGAAACCGCTGCCGGCGATGCCTGCGCGCACCTGGCCGATCAGCATTTCCTGGGTCAGCATCTGACGGAACTGCAGACGGCTGTAGCCCAGCTGACGGATCACCTGGTCAAAGCGTTCGGCGTTGAACTTGCCGTCCACCTGGAATTCCGGGGTCTGCAGGATCACCTGGTCCAGTGCAGCTTCGGAGAAGCCAAACTTGGAGTCGGCGGCGCCTTGCAGCAGCAGCTTGCGATCGATCAGGCCCTTGAGGGCCGCTTCGCGCAGCAGTTTTTCGTCCAGCAGTGAAGCATCGAAATCCTTGCCCAGCTGTTGCATCAGCTGGCGACGTTGCATGTCGACGGCCTGGCTCAGTTCAGTCTGGGTGATTTCTTCACCGTTGACCTTGGCCACGTCCTGCTTGGTGTTGGTCGAAGCCTGGAAAATGGCCTCGATACCGGTGAACGCCATCAATGCGACGATGATCCCGATAATGGTCTTGGCAATCCAGCCTTGTGAATTGTCCCTGATATTTTGCAGCATGCGTCCCCCAGAAACGGTTGAACTTCAAAAATTGGCAACCGTGGAGCGTGGGTAGAGTCCGGATAGAAGAAAGGCGCATCCGAGGATGCGCCTTCTCGTAACTGGCGGAGCGGACGGGAGGTTGAATCTACACCCCCGGCTTGGCGACCCGATGGATACTTGGGTCAGCTGTCGCTCCGCTGCCAGGCCAGACCTGCGTCCGACCCGGGTAGCAAAGGCTTGATCGAAGCTTAGTTAACCGCTTCTTTCAGGGCTTTACCGGCTTTGAAACCTGGTTTCTTGGCAGCAGCGATTTGCAGTGCTTTGCCAGTCTGTGGGTTACGGCCAGTGCGAGCTGGGCGGTCAGTCACAGAGAAAGTACCGAAGCCTACCAGTACCACGGAGTCGCCGGCCTTCAGAGCGCCAGTGACGGATTCGATTACTGCATCCAGCGCACGGCCGGCAGCAGCTTTCGGGATATCAGCGGATGCAGCGATAGCATCAATCAGTTCCGACTTGTTCACTCTAAGTCCCCTTATATATCTATTGAGTATGATTCTAAGTTTTTTGGTAAACAGCAAAAACCAGTGCTGAATGGCCTACAGACACTTAAGAGCCGCTTTATAACAAGGGCTCTAAAAAGCTGTCAAGGAAGCCCCCAGGCTTATTCACATTAATGCGTGCTAATTCTTTCCTTGGAATCAGACTCTCGTTTTTCGTCCTTTGCAACTATCTCCGGAGCCACATCCGGCAAGGGCTCCGGCGCGTATTGCAGCGCAATTTGCAGGACCTCGTCAATCCATTTAACCGGTTTAATCTGAAGATCCTGCTTGATATTGTCAGGAATTTCCTTCAAGTCGCGAACATTCTCTTCAGGAATGATCACGGTCTTGATGCCACCGCGGTGTGCAGCCAGCAATTTCTCTTTCAGACCACCGATGGCCAATACCTGGCCACGCAGGGTGATTTCGCCGGTCATCGCGACATCGGCGCGCACCGGTATGCCGGTCAATGCCGAAACCAGGGCCGTGCACATGCCTACGCCGGCGCTGGGGCCATCCTTCGGTGTAGCCCCTTCCGGCATGTGGATGTGGGTGTCGTGCTTCTCGTGGAAGTCCAGGGGGATCCCCAGGCTCCTGGCACGGCTGCGCACCACGGTCTGCGCGGCGGTAATGGATTCGACCATCACGTCACCGAGGGAGCCGGTCTTGATCAACTGGCCCTTGCCGGGGATTACCGCAGCTTCGATGGTCAGCAATTCGCCGCCCACCTGGGTCCACGCCAGGCCAGTCACCTGCCCTACCTGGTCCTGCTGCTCAGCCAGGCCGTAACGGAATTTACGCACGCCCAGGAAGTGCTCAAGCGCATCGGCAGTGACTTTCACCGAGAAGCGTTTTTCCAGCGCGTGCTCCTTGACCGCCTTGCGGCAAATCTTCGCGATCTGGCGCTCAAGTCCCCGTACACCGGCCTCGCGAGTGTAGTAGCGCACGATGTCGCGGATCGACTCGACGTCGAATTCGATCTCGCCCTTCTTCAGGCCATTGGCTGAAATCTGCTTGGGCGCGAGGTATTTGACGGCGATATTGATCTTCTCGTCTTCGGTGTAACCCGGCAGACGAATCACCTCCATCCGGTCCAGCAATGCCGGCGGAATATTCATGGAGTTGGAGGTGCACAGGAACATTACGTCGGACAGGTCGTAGTCGACCTCCAGGTAATGGTCGTTGAAATTGTGGTTCTGCTCAGGGTCGAGCACTTCCAGCAAGGCCGATGCCGGATCGCCGCGCATGTCGCTGCCCATTTTGTCGATTTCATCGAGCAGGAACAGCGGGTTGCGCACACCCACCTTTGTCATTTTTTGAATCAATCTTCCTGGCATCGAACCGATGTAAGTCCGGCGATGGCCACGAATTTCCGCCTCATCGCGCACGCCACCGAGGGCCATACGCACGAATTTACGGTTGGTGGCATTGGCGATGGACTCGGCCAGGGAGGTTTTACCTACCCCAGGCGGGCCAACCAGGCACAGCACCGGGCCACGAATCTTCTTCACGCGCTTCTGCACGGCGAGGTATTCGAGGATGCGTTCTTTGACCTCTTCAAGGCCATAGTGGTCGGCATCAAGGATATCTTCGGCACGAGCCAGATCCAGGCGTACCTTGGTCTGAGCCTTCCACGGCACCTGCACCAGCCAGTCGATGTACGAGCGCACCACGGTGGCTTCGGCCGACATCGGCGACATCTGCTTGAGCTTGTTCAACTCGGCGGTGGCTTTGGTCAGGGCGTCTTTAGGCAGGCCGGCAGCATCGATGCGCTTTTTCAGCTCTTCGATTTCGTTGTGGCCTTCCTCGCTGTCGCCGAGCTCCTTCTGAATGGCCTTCATCTGCTCATTCAGGTAGTACTCGCGCTGGCTGCGCTCCATTTGTTTTTTGACACGACCCCGGATGCGCTTCTCGACCTGGAGCAGGTCGATCTCGGCATCCAGCAACGCCAGCACGTGTTCGACACGGGCCGACAGGTCAATGATTTCGAGGATGTCCTGCTTCTGCTCGATCTTCAGCGCCATGTGCGCGGCCATGGTGTCGACCAGGCGGCTTGGCTCATCGATGCTATTGAGGGAAGACAGGACTTCAGCCGGGACTTTCTTGCCCAACTGCACGTACTGCTCGAACTGCGAGAGCAGGCTGCGCACAAACACTTCGGACTCGCGCTCAGGGGCCTCGACTTCGTCGATCAGCACCACTTCGGCGCGCAGGTGGCCGTCCACCTCCATGAAACGCTCTACCGCACCGCGCTGCTCGCCTTCCACCAGCACCTTGACGGTGCCATCGGGCAGCTTGAGCAGTTGCAGGACCGTGGCAATGGTGCCGACGCGATACAGTGCATCTTCGCCTGGATCATCATCGGCAGGATTTTTCTGGGCCAACAGCAGGATCTGCTTGTCGCCCGTCATCGCGGCCTCGAGGGCTTCGATAGACTTCTCGCGCCCCACGAACAGCGGGATAACCATGTGCGGATAGACGACGACATCACGCAACGGCAGGAGAGGCAATTCGATGGTTGTCTTCATGATTTCGCCTCTATGACAGTTGAAAAATAAGCTTGAAACCAAGATGGGGGCTGCGTGTAAAAAAAACAAGCTCAATGCTGGCAGTTACACGCAGTAAAAATCCTTATGAAAAACAAAGGAGCCCCTAGAGGCCCCTTTGTGTGTACCAAAACCGCGAAACGCTTACGCGTCTGGCGCAGCCTTGGCAGTCGGCTCACTGTTTTCGTAGATATACAGTGGCTTGGACTTACCTTCTATAACGCTTTCGTCGATCACCACTTTACTCACCTCGGACTGCGAGGGGATTTCGTACATGGTGTCGAGCAATACACCTTCGAGGATCGAACGCAGGCCACGTGCACCGGTCTTGCGCTCCAGTGCCCGCTTAGCCACCGATTTGAGCGCGTCGGTACGGAACTCGAGGTCCACACCTTCCATCTCGAACAGCTTGGCGTATTGCTTGGTCAGGGCGTTTTTCGGTTCGGTGAGGATCTGAATCAGAGCCGCCTCATCCAACTCGTCCAACGTGGCCAAGACCGGCAAACGGCCAACGAATTCCGGGATCAGACCGAACTTGACCAGATCGTCAGGCTCGACTTCACGCAGGGACTCGCCCACCTTCTTGCCTTCTTCCTTGCTGCGCACTTCTGCACTGAAACCGATGCCGCCACGGGTAGACCGTTGCTGAATAACCTTCTCCAGGCCGGAGAATGCACCGCCACAGATAAACAGGATGTTGCGCGTATCAACCTGAAGGAATTCCTGCTGCGGGTGCTTGCGGCCGCCTTGTGGCGGTACGGAAGCGACCGTGCCTTCGATCAGTTTCAACAGGGCCTGCTGCACGCCTTCACCGGAAACGTCCCGGGTGATCGACGGGTTGTCGGACTTGCGCGAGATCTTGTCGATTTCGTCGATGTAGACAATACCCATCTGGGCCTTCTCTACGTCATAGTCGCACTTCTGCAGCAATTTCTGAATGATGTTCTCGACATCTTCGCCCACGTAGCCAGCCTCGGTGAGGGTGGTGGCGTCGGCGATGGTGAACGGAACGTTCAGCAGGCGAGCGAGGGTCTCTGCAAGCAGGGTCTTACCCGAGCCTGTAGGACCAATCAGCAAGATGTTGCTCTTGCCGAGTTCGACTTCGTCGCCTTTCTTGTCACGCTGGTTCAAGCGCTTGTAGTGGTTGTATACCGCTACGGCCAGAACCTTCTTTGCACGCTCTTGACCAATCACATACTGATCAAGGATGCCGCTGATTTCTTTAGGCGAAGGCAATTTATGCGCGCTGCTTTCGGCCTGGGCTTCCTGCACCTCCTCACGGATGATGTCATTGCACAGGTCGACGCACTCGTCGCAGATAAAGACCGAGGGGCCGGCAATCAATTTGCGCACTTCATGCTGGCTTTTGCCACAGAAGGAGCAATAGAGCAGCTTGCCGTTGTCCTCGCCGTTGCGGGTGTCAGTCATTCGTTCGATCCAAATCCGATAGGCTTGCAACACAAGATGAAGGCTTATGCGGGCTTTTTCAAGCCCGCAGGTGATCGGGAAACCCAACCAGCCCTATTTTGAGCAGCTTATATTAAGCGGGGCGCTTTTCGATCACTGCGTCGATCAACCCATATTCACGTGCGGCTTCGGCGCTCATGAAGTTGTCACGGTTGGTGTCGCGCTCGATTTCTTCCAGGGTGTGCCCGCTGTGCTTGGCCATCAGCGTGTTGAGACGTTCGCGGATGAAGAGGATTTCCTTGGCGTGAATTTCGATGTCCGACGCCTGGCCCTGGAAACCGCCCAGTGGCTGGTGAATCATCACGCGCGAGTTCGGCAGGCAGTAACGCTTGCCCTCGGCACCTGCGGTCAGCAGGAACGCGCCCATGCTGCAGGCCTGGCCAATGCAGGTAGTCGATACGTTCGGCTTGATGAACTGCATGGTGTCGTAGATCGACATGCCCGCAGTCACCGAACCGCCCGGTGAGTTGATGTAGAGATGGATGTCCTTGTCCGGGTTTTCCGCTTCAAGGAACAGCAGTTGCGCACAGATCAGGTTGGCCATGTAGTCCTCTACCGGGCCCACCAGAAAGATCACTCGCTCCTTGAGCAGGCGCGAGTAGATGTCGTAGGCGCGTTCGCCACGAGCGGACTGCTCGACAACCATCGGGACCAGGCCGCCTGCGGCCTGGATATCAGAGTTCTGCTGAATATAGGAATTACGGAACATGCTCTGCAGTTACTCCCAAATAGTCATGTCTTGAAAACGCATAAGCCAGCGCGAGGCTGGCTTATGGTTGAATTTCCAACGAGTTGGACAATCAGTCGGCTTGTGCTGCTTCCGCCGGCTTGACTGCTTCTTCGTAAGAGACCGCTTTATCGGTCACCTTAGCCTTCTGCAGAACAGTATCCACAACTTGTTCTTCCAGCACAACCGAACGTACTTCGTTCAGCTGCTGGTCGTTCTTGTAGTACCAAGCCACGACCTGCTCAGGCTCCTGGTAGGCCGAAGCCATTTCCTGGATCATTTCGCGGACGCGATCTTCGTCAGGCTTGAGGTCGAACTGCTTGACCACTTCAGCCACGATCAGACCCAGCACCACACGGCGCTTGGCTTGCTCTTCGAACAGCTCGGCCGGCAGTTGGTCTGGCTTGATGTTGCCGCCGAACTGCTGGACAGCCTGTACGCGCAGGCGATCCACTTCGTTGGACAGCAGGGCCTTAGGCACTTCGATCGGGTTGGAGGCCAGCAGACCGTCCATGACCTGGTTCTTGACCTTGGACTTGATAGCCTGGCGCAGCTCGCGCTCCATGTTCTTGCGAACTTCGGTGCGGAAGCCTTCGATGCCGGTTTCCTTGATGCCGAACTGATTGAAGAATTCTTCGTTCAGTTCTGGCAGCTTAGGCTCGGAAACACTGTTGACGGTCACGGTGAACTCGGCGGCTTTGCCAGCCAGGTCCAGGTTCTGGTAGTCAGCAGGGAATTCCAGGTTCAGGACACGCTCTTCGCCGGCTTTGGCGCCAACCAGGCCGTCTTCGAAGCCAGGAATCATGCGGTTGGAACCCAGCACCAGCTGAGTGCCCTTGGCGGAGCCGCCAGCGAATGCTTCGCCGTCAACTTTGCCAACGAAATCGATGTTCAGCTGGTCTTCGTTCTGGGCAGCACGGTCGACCACTTCGAAACGGGTGTTCTGCTTGCGCAGGATTTCCAGCATGTTGTCCAGGTCCGAATCAGCCACTTCGGCGCTCAGGCGCTCGATAGCGATACCGTCGAAACCGGCCACTTCGAACTCGGGGAACACTTCGAATACGGCAACGTATTCCAGGTCCTTGCCCGCTTCCAGGGACTTAGGCTCGATCGAAGGCGAACCAGCCGGGTTCAGCTTTTGCTCAACCACTGCTTCGTAAAAAGAAGCCTGGATCACGTCACCGACGGCTTCATTGCGTGCATCAGCACCAAAACGGCGCTTGATTTCGCTCATTGGCACTTTGCCTGGACGGAAACCAGCGATCTTGGCCTTTTGGGCAGTCTGCTGCAGACGCTTGTTGACCGCAGTCTCGATGCGCTCAGCCGGCACGGTGATGCTCATGCGGCGCTCGAGAGCAGTAGTATTTTCAACAGAAACTTGCATGGATATTCCTCGTTGCACAGACGTTAGCCGGCCATTTCCGACCCCAATCAAGGGCATGCATTCTAGTGGGTCAAACTCAAGAAGTCACCCTACTGGAAATACGCCCGTAAACAGCCGGCAATTTATCGGTACGAAGGCACTGTCGCGCCCCGCCCCGGTGACAAATAAAGCCAATCACGCCAGGGCTCTGCGCCGCCCCTCTATATATAGAAGGGATCGTCGCCCATCCCCCTGACGGCCTACCTCGCAATGAAGGCAGATAACAATGCAGTATCATCGAGACACATAAATACGATGAAACGCATCGCCATCGCGACCCACAACCCGCAGCCACGAAAAACCGTACCGCCAAAACCAAAAAAGGCGCCAGACTGTTAAATCTGGCGCCTTTCGAATATGGGG
>NZ_JBWKOX010000005.1:0-283411 GCF_059416305.1 Pseudomonas sp. GW821-FHT09D08 | reverse complement strand
GGGTGGACGAAGGGGATCGAACCCTCGACAACGGGAGTCACAATCCCGTGCTCTACCAACTGAGCTACGCCCACCATATTGCGTTAACAAAGAAACCAAACTACTTCTTTGTCTGACCCCACCCTGCATGTAAACCGAGTAAGGCCTTATTTGGTGCGGATGAAGAGACTCGAACTCTTACGCCTCGCGGCGCTGGAACCTAAATCCAGTGTGTCTACCAATTCCACCACATCCGCGCTTGAAGCTCTTAAAGCAAAGGCGCCAGACGGTTAATCTGGCGCCTTTCAAAATATGGGGTGGACGAAGGGGATCGAACCCTCGACAACGGGAGTCACAATCCCGTGCTCTACCAACTGAGCTACGCCCACCATATAGCGCTACTTGTGCCAAAGCTGCCTAATGGCGCACCCGGCAGGACTCGAACCTGCGACCATCCGCTTAGAAGGCGGATGCTCTATCCAGCTGAGCTACGGGCGCCTTATTAATCTGTACTCTTGGAGGATTACAAACTAAGTGCTTCCAGCCTTGCAGAACAACGATTCTGCTCGACCTTCTTAACCAGTGCTAGGCTGTGCCCGACAAGTGCGACGAATAGTATAGAGGGCCTGGAAACCCGTCAAATCTTTTTTGAAAAAAATTCATTTTATTTAAGGGGTTAGGCCAATTTGCGGACCAAGCGCCTTTGCCCTCACGTCGTGGCGTGCGAGAATGCGCGCACTTTTCCTCCCCCTCTCGATGGTTAATCACGCGTAATGACTGCACAACTTATCGACGGCAAATCAATCGCCGCCAGCCTGCGCCAGCAGATCGCCAAACGAGTCACCGAGCGCAGCCAGCAAGGCTTGCGCACGCCTGGCCTCGCGGTGATCCTGGTCGGCAGCGATCCTGCCTCTCAGGTTTATGTCTCGCACAAGCGTAAAGACTGTGAAGAGGTCGGCTTTCTTTCCAAGGCCTACGACCTGCCTGCCGACACCACCCAGCAGGCCCTGACCGACCTGATCGACAGCCTCAACGACGACCCGGCGATGGACGGCATCCTCCTGCAATTGCCATTGCCCGCGCACCTGGATGCGTCCAAGTTGCTCGAGCGCATCCGCCCTGACAAAGACGTCGACGGTTTCCATCCTTATAACGTCGGCCGCCTGGCCCAGCGTATCCCGCTGCTGCGCCCATGCACGCCCAAAGGCATCATGACCCTGCTGGAAAGCACCGGTGTCGACCTGTACGGCCTCGATGCCGTCGTCGTCGGCGCGTCCAACATCGTGGGCCGCCCCATGGCCATGGAGTTGCTGCTGGCCGGTTGCACCGTCACCGTGACCCACCGCTTCACCAAGGACCTGGCCGGCCACGTTGGCCGTGCCGACCTGGTCGTCGTGGCCGCCGGCAAGCCGGGCCTGGTCAAGGGCGAATGGATCAAGGAAGGCGCCATCGTCATCGACGTGGGCATCAACCGCCAGGAAGACGGCAAGCTGGTCGGCGACGTGGTGTATGAAACCGCCCTGCCCCGCGCCGGCTGGATCACCCCGGTGCCGGGTGGCGTTGGCCCGATGACCCGTGCCTGCCTGCTGGAAAACACCCTGTACGCCGCAGAAACCCTGCACGGTTAATAACCAGTCGTACTGAAAAAGCCCTGCCTTATCGCAGGGCTTTTTATTGCCCGGAAGAAAACCTGTTTTTTCTTAGTTTTTAAGCACTTTCGTCTGGTTTTAGAAGAACATTCGACAGTCTCTCGTCCATACTCCTAAAATGTAACGCCATTTGTCACAAAACCCGTTTCCCAACGGTATTTCTTACTTTTTAGCGAGTTCATCCGCGTGAAAATTCGTCTTTCCATTGTCAGCCTGTTTTTTGCGTTCACCGGCACCTTTGCGCACGCCGCCGAATCCACCCTGGCGCCGCGGGATCCGTCCAAACTGCAGATCGCTTCCGGCAGCGCCATGCTGGTGGACCTGCAGACCAACAAGGTCATCTACGCCAGCAATCCCGACGTGGTGGTGCCTATCGCTTCGGTGAGCAAGCTGATGACGGGCCTGATCGTCCTTGAAGCCAAGCAGAACATGGACGAGTACATCGACATCAACATCACCGACACGCCGGAGATGAAAGGCGTGTTCTCCCGCGTGAAGATCGGCAGCCAGATGCCGCGCAAGGAGATGTTGCTGATTGCCCTGATGTCCTCGGAAAACCGCGCCGCCGCGAGCCTGGCGCACCACTATCCGGGCGGCTACGCGGCCTTTATTGCCGCGATGAACGCCAAGGCCAAGGCCCTGGGCATGACCAGCACCCATTATGTCGAGCCCACCGGCCTGTCGATCCACAACGTGTCCACCGCCCGCGACTTGAGCAAGCTGCTGGCCTATGCGCAAAAATTTCCGATGCTGAGCCAGTTGAGCACCACCAAGGAAAAGACCGTAACGTTCCGCAAGCCCAACTACACCCTGGGTTTCTCCAACACCGACCACCTGATCAACCGCGCCAACTGGGATATCAAGCTGACCAAGACCGGTTTCACCAACCAGGCCGGTCATTGCCTGGTGCTGGTCACCCGCATGGGTAATCGTCCGGTGTCGCTGGTGATCCTGGATGCTTTCGGCAAATTCACCCACTTTGCCGATGCCAGCCGGATCCGTAGCTGGGTCGAGACCGGCAAGGGCGGCTCGGTGCCGGACGTCGCGCTGCGCTACAAGGCTGACAAGAACCTGAAAAACCGCGCGAATGCCGCCGAAGTCCGCCGTTAAGGAACACCGAGAACGCATTTAGGAGGGGCTCGCCCCTCCCATTTTATTTGTGTTCCGCCAACACCTTGAGCGCCTGCGCCGCCGCCCGCTCCTGCCCGGCCTGGGCCGTTGCGTTCGCCGAGTCCCGCCAGCGCTGCGCATCCACATTGGCCGGCAATTGGCTCGGGCGCTGGGTGACGATTGCCCAGTGCCCGGCACTGCTCCACTTCGACTCAAAGTCGCTGAAGCTCATCAGCAGGCGTCGGTCCATGCCTGAACGCAACAGCACCGTGCTTTTCTGCTGGTTGAAACCCACCACCACCACGTAGCGCGCGTCAGACAACAGGCCGCCGCCAATCCGCGCCATCACCGGATAACCCGCCGCCACCTGCGCCAGTACCGCGGTCAACTTGGCATCCAGGGGGTACACCATAAGCCCGTACTCACGGGCCAGCACCTGCATGTTGCGCTCCAGGTCCGCTTCACCGCCCGGCAAATGCAACGGTTTATCCAACAAGCCCGGTGTCATCACAATGCCTTGTTGCGACAGCATGCTGGCTAACGCTGTAGGACCGCTCTGATAAGCCTCGCTGCGAAAGGTCGGCACACCATTGAGTTCGACACGTTCCGGCAGGCCCGGAAGTTTCGACGGCTGCCCGGAACAGGCCGCGAGCCCCAGGGCACAGGCCAGCAACAAGGATGTTTTAAGGTTCGACCGTAACCGCAATTTTTTACTCTCTTGATCAACTGCCGGTGGGGGCTCTGATCATAGGACGCTCTGCCACGCGGGTATAGCCCATAGGCTCAGTAAAGCGTCGCGGTTAGAGCAAACGAGTTGGACGAACACGACCATTGGTTAATAGCAGGCAACCGCCGGGTAGCTAGACTGTCCATTGAGAAGACTGTGTGTGCCCCCCGCGGGGCGAAAGGAGGCCAAAATGAGCCTTGCAACAACGATTTTCCTGTTGATCTGCGGTTGGCTGGCGGTAGCCGGCGCCATGTTGTGGGGGGTGTTGCGCATTACTCGCCGGCACCATCACCCCCACGTCAAACCTGAGGCACCCGCCAAGCCCCATAGAGCGGCGGTGCACCACGCCTAGCCAGGCATGCAATTGAAATCCTGAGTCGCCGCGACTTCCTTACCGTGCCCGTCCATCAGGGATGCGCGCACGGTGGTGCCCAGGCTCGACTCCACCAGGGTGTAATGCTCACCCGCCTTGAAATCCTTGTACTCGACCCGACCCTCGCAGTCCTGCTGGTTGTCGTCGCCGGCTTCTTCCTCGAACAACGTCACGTCCAGGCGATGATCCCCGGGGGGCACTTCGAAAAAGCGCCCGTCGTCGACACGCTTGCCGTCCACACGTTCGGCCATCAGGTCGTTCGGCGCTTCTTCTTTCAAGCCGATCCAGGCTTCGCTGGGGTCCGCCTTGGGAATCGGGCCGGCACAGGCCGACAACAACAAAACAGCCCCCAGGGCGGGGATCAACAATAAAGGCTTGAGTGACATGGCAGGGCTCCAAAGAACATCAGTAAAAAGACAAGTCGTCCGATGGGATGCAAGCTTGGGCAGCCACGCCCTGTAGAACAAATGAATCCATATGAAACGATCTTCAGCCCTTACCTAAATGTTCCTTCACCTGGCTGAAAGGCGCGTGTTAGGTGGGTCGGGCAAGACTGCCGGGGTTTGCAATCCTGCTCCCTCGGAGGTTCACGCATGCTCGGGCTGGTAAAGACCGCACTGCAAAAGCCGTACACGTTTATCGTGTTGGCCATATTCATCTGCATCATCGGGCCGATGGCGGCCCTGCGAACCCCCACCGACGTGTTTCCCGATATCGGTATCCCTGTGGTCGCCGTGGTCTGGCAGTACAACGGCCTGTCGCCGGACGCCATGGCCGGCCGGGTGATCTACACCTACGAACGCTCCCTGAGTACCACCGTCAACGACATCGAACATATCGAATCGCAATCCCTGCCCGGCATGGGCATCGTGAAGATTTTCTTCCAGCCCGGCGTCGACATCCGCACCGCCAACGCCCAAGTGACCGCCGTATCACAAACCGTGCTCAAGCAGATGCCACCGGGCATCACGCCACCGCTGATCCTCAACTACAGCGCCTCCACGGTGCCGATCCTGCAAATGGCGTTCTCCAGCCCGACGCTGTCGGAAGCCAAAATTCGCGACCTGGTGCAGAACAATATCCGTCTACCCCTCAGCGCCCTGCCCGGCCTGGCCATGCCCACGCCGATGGGTGGCAAGCAGCGGCAGATCACCCTCGACCTCGACCCTCAGGCGCTGGCGGCCAAAGGCTTGTCAGCCCAGGATGTGGGCAATGCCCTGGCACTGCAGAACCAGATCATCCCGGTGGGCACCGCCAAACTCGGCCCCAATGAATACACGATCCTGCTCAACAACAGCCCCAAGGCCATCGATGAGCTCAACGACCTGCCGATCAAGACCGTCGACGGCGCGCTGATCACCATCGGCCAGGTTGCCCACGTGCGCGACGGTTCGCCGCCGCAGACCAACATCGTGCGCGTCGACGGCCATCGCGCGGTGCTGATGCCGGCGTTGAAAAACGGCAGCATTTCCACCTTGTCGATCATCGACGGTATCCGCCAGATGCTGCCGCGCATCAACGAAACCCTGCCGCCGTCACTGAAGACCTCGTTGCTGGGCGACGCCTCGGTGTTCGTCAAGCAATCGGTGGGCAGCGTGGCCCAGGAAGGCATCATCGCCGCGCTGCTGACCAGTGCGATGATCCTGCTGTTCCTCGGCAGCTGGCGCTCCACGATCATTATTGCGGCGTCGATTCCCCTGGCGGTGCTGTCGGCCATTGCGCTGCTGGCGGTCAGCGGGCAGACCCTCAACGTCATGACCCTCGGCGGGCTGGCGTTGGCCGTAGGGATCCTGGTGGACGACGCCACGGTGACCATCGAAAACATCAACTGGCACCTGGAGCAAGGCAAGCCGGTGAAGACCGCGATCCTCGACGGCGCCGCGCAAATTGTCGGCCCGGCGTTCGTCTCGCTGCTGTGCATCTGCATCGTGTTCGTGCCGATGTTCCTGCTGCAAGGCATCGCCGGTTATCTGTTCCGGCCGATGGCGCTGGCGGTGATCTTTGCCATGGCCAGCTCATTCATTCTTTCGCGCACCCTGGTGCCGACGCTGGCGATGTTCCTGCTCAAGCCACATATGCCGGAGCCAGGTGCCGGACATCACCCTGAAGACGAATTCATCAACCACCATGAGGGCGAGCAGCACAAGAAACCGCGCAATGCCGCGCTGCAAGCCGTGCTGAATTTCCAGCAAGGTTTCGAGCGTCACTTCTCGAATATCCGCGACACCTACCACGGCCTGCTGACCTTGGCCCTGGGCAATCGCAAGGGTTTTATCGTCGGCTTCCTGGCCTGTGTGCTCGCCTCATTCCTGCTGTTGCCCAGCCTGGGCCAGGACTTTTTCCCGGCGACGGATGCCGGCGCGCTGGCCCTGCATGTGCGCCTGCCGCTGGGCACGCGTATCGAAGAAAGCGCCGCCGCCTTCGACCGCATCGAAGCGCGGATCCGTGAAGTGATCCCCGCCGAAGAACTGGACACCATCGTCGATAACATCGGCATTCCGCTCAGCGGCATCGACATGGCCTACAGCAGCAGCGGCACCATCGGCCCGCAGGATGGCGACATCCAGGTCAGCCTGAAAAAGGGCCATGCGCCCACCGCCGACTACGTGAAGAAACTGCGTGAAGCGCTGCCGCAGAGTTTCCCAGGCAGCCACTTCGCGTTCCTGCCGGCGGACATCAGCAGCCAGATCCTCAACTTCGGCGCGCCGGCGCCGCTGGACGTGAAAATCTCCGGGCGCAGCGATGCAGAAAACCGCGCCTATGCCGTCGAGTTGGAACGTCGCCTGCAACACGTGCCCGGTATCGCCGACCTGCGCATCCAGCAGTCCACCGGCTACCCGTCGCTGCAGGTGAATGTCGACCGCATGCGCGCCAACGGCCTGGGCATCACCGAGCGGGACGTGACCAACAGCATGGTGGCGTCGCTGGCCGGCAGTTCGCAGACCGCGCCGACCTTCTGGCTCAACCCGGCCAACGGCGTGTCCTATTCCATTGTCGCCGCCACCCCGCAATACCGCCTCGACAGCCTGCCGTCACTGGAAGCGCTGCCCGTCACCGGCGCCGATGGGCAGTCACAGATCCTCGGCGGCGTGGCCACCATCTCCCGCGTGCAAAGCCCGGCGGTGGTGACCCACTACAACATCGAACCGACCCTGGACCTGTACGCCAACGTGCAGGGCCGCGATCTCGGCGGCGTAGCCCGCGACGTGCAAAAGGTGCTGGATGACACCGCGCATCTGCGCCCCAAAGGCGCGACGATCAGCCTGCACGGGCAGATCGATGCGCTGCATGAAGCCTTCAGCGGCTTGAGCCTTGGCCTGCTGGGTGCGGTGGTGCTGATCTACCTGCTGATCGTGATCAACTTCCAGTCGTGGGCCGACCCGTTCGTCATCATCACCGCGTTGCCGGCGGCGCTCGCAGGCATCGTGTGGATGCTGTTCCTCAGCGGCACCTCCTTGTCGGTGCCGGCGCTCACCGGCGCCATCCTGTGCATGGGCGTGGCCACGGCCAACTCGATCCTGGTGGTGAGCTTCTGCCGTGAGCGCCTGGCCGAACATGGTGATGCGTTGAAAGCCGCCATGGAGGCCGGTTACACGCGCTTCCGCCCGGTGTGCATGACCGCCCTGGCGATGATCATCGGCATGTTGCCCCTGGCAATTTCCGAGGAGCAGAACGCCCCGCTCGGGCGCGCCGTCATCGGCGGTTTGATCTTCGCGACCCTCGCCACATTGTTGTTTGTTCCCGTGGTCTTCAGCCTGGTCCACGGTCGTCACCCTACTCGCGCAGTTGCAGGAGAAACCCCACATGTCGTCTGATCACAAACCCTCGCGCAAGCGTCTGATGCTCATGGGTGTCGGCGGCCTGACCCTGGCCGCCCTGTTGGTCGCCAACGGCCTGCATGCCCGCACGCTGCACGAACAATCGGTCACGGCCTGGACCGAGACCGCCGCCATCCCGCACGTGATGGTGTTCCAGCCCCGGCAGAATGTGGCCGGCGATACCTTGCGCCTGCCGGCGCACCTGGAAGCCTGGAGCAAGGCGCCGATCCACGCCCGGGTCAGCGGTTACCTGAAGGATTGGAAAGTCGATATCGGCAGCCGGGTCAAGGCCGGGCAAGTCCTCGCGGAAATCGACAGCCCCGACCTGGATCAACAGCTGGCGCAGACCCATGCACGCCTGGTGCAGGAACAGGCCAACGCACGCCTGGCCGAAACCACCGCCACGCGCTGGCAAAACCTGCTGGCCAGCCATTCGGTCTCGCGCCAGGAGGCCGATGAAAAAACCTCCAATGCCGCTGCCGCCAAGGCCAACGCCGAGGCCGCCGCTGCCGACTACGCCCGGCTGTCGGCGCTGGAAAACTACAAGACCCTTCGCGCCCCGTTCGCCGGCACCATCACCGCGCGCAACACCGATATCGGCCAGCTGATCAAGGCCGACACCGACAGCGATCCGGAACTGTTCAACATTGCCGACACCCATCAATTGCGCCTCTACGTACCGGTGCCGCAGAACTACGCAGCGGTCATCCATCCGGGCCTTGAAGCCGAGCTGACCGTGCCCGAGCACCCCGGCAAGCATTTCAAGGCGCGCCTGATCGGTGACTCCACCGCCATCGACCGCCGCTCCGGCACCCTGCTCGCCCAGTTCGTCGCCGACAACCCCGACGGCGAACTGCTGCCCGGTGATTATGCCGAGGCCACCCTGCCGATTCCGGCCGATACCCATGGCGTGAGCATCCCGGCCAGCGCCCTGATCTTCCGCGCCCAGGGCACCCAGGTGGCGGTGTTGGACAGGCAGAACCATGTGCACCTGCAGCCCATCCATATCGGCCTCGACCTGGGCGAACGCCTGGTGATCGACCAGGGCTTGAAACCCGCCGACCGCATCGTCGACAACCCGCCCGATGCCCTGCGCGAAGGTGATCCCGTGCAACTCGCCGATGCCTCCGGAGGTGCACATGCGCATAAGGCTTAAACCGCTCGCTGCATTGACGCTGCTGGTCTTGCAGGGTTGCTCGATGGCGCCGACCTACAAGGTGCCAGCGATCGACCTGCCGGCCCACTACCGCGAACAGACCAGCGATGGGCCCTGGCACAGCGCGCAGCCGTCCGACCAACTGGCGCCCGAATGGTGGAAGCTCTACAACGATTCGCGCCTGAATGACCTGCAACAGCAGCTGCTCAAGGCCAACCCGGACCTGGCGGCGGCGCTGGCGCACTTCGATGCTTCCCAGGCGTATGCCAGCCAACTGCACGCAGGCCTGTTCCCGCAGATCAGCGCCAGCGCGCAACCGCTGCGCCAGCGGCAATCGGATTCGCGACCGTTGCGGGGGGATACGCAACCGTCGGTGTACAACAGCAACATCGCGGGGTTTTCCTTGAGCTATGACCTGGACCTGTGGGGCAAAATCCGCAACCAGGTCGCGGCCGGCGATGCCCAGGCGCAAGCGTCCGGGGATGACCTGGCGGTGGCACGCCTGAGTTTGCAGCGTCAGTTGGCGACCTTGTACGTGCAGCTCAATGGGCTGGATGCACAGAGCCGGATTCTCACTCGCTCGCTGGATGATTTCAGCCAGGCATTGCAATTGACCCGCAGCCGCTACGAGGGCCAGATAGCCTCGGAGCTGGACCTGACCCGTGCGCAAAATCAACTGGCGCAGGCCAGGGCGCAATTGGATGAAGTGCGCGGCCAACGCAACCTCACCGAGCACGCCATCGGTGAGTTGGTGGGCGTGGCAGCCAGCGACTTTACCTTGCCCCCCGGCCAGCAACTGATCGCCCTGCCGGGGGTTCCGTCGCAGCTGCCAAGCCACCTGCTGCAACGTCGCCCGGATATTGCGGCGGCAGAGCGCCGTGTGTTTGCAGCCAACGCGAATATCGGCGTAGCCAAGGCGGCGTGGTATCCGGACTTCAGCTTGACCGGGTTGATTGGCGGGCAGACACAGGGCGTCGGCAATCTGCTGTCGGCGGGCAATCGGTATTGGGCACTGGGCCCGTTGGTGAACCTGCCGATCTTCGACGGTGGCCGCTTGAGCGCCAATGAACGCCAGGCCAAGGCCGAGTTTGAAGAGGCGTCGGCGCAGTACCGCAGCCAGGTGCTGAAGGCCGTGCGTGAGGTGGAAGATAACTTGGCGCAACTACGGGATTTGCAACAGGAGGCGCAGGATGAACAGGCGGCAGCGGATGCGGCGCAGCATACGCAATCATTGGCGATGAACAGCTATCAGGCGGGGGCGGTCAGTTACCTGGATGTGGTGACCGCGCAGACGGCGGCGTTGCAGGCGCAGCGGACATTGCAGGCGGTGCAGACGCGGCAGTTGCAGGCCAGTGTAGGACTCGTGACCGCACTCGGCGGCGGCTGGCAACCTGGCGCCTGACATCATCCCAGGCACAGTGATAGCGGTGGAACAGCCAGTTTATCCGTAGCTGAGCCACCGCAATCGGGGGCAAGCCCCCTCCCACACTGATCCTGCGTCAGACACATAATGTATAAGCGCCGCTGAGCCAATGTGGGAGGGGGCTTGCCCCCGATTGCGGTAGGTCAGTCAGCTTATCTGTAACTGATACACCGCTATCGGGAGCAAGCCCCCTCCTACATTTTTTCCGCATTTCAGGCGGCGAGTTTGCCGCTGGCGATGGCTACCGATGCAGCCACCATGGCCCGCAACAACACCGCACACCCCGCCGCCAGGTCATCCGGGGCAGCGTTCTCGATTTCGTTGTGGCTGATGCCCCCTTCACACGGCACAAAGATCATCCCCGCCGGCCCCAACTCGGCGACGAAAATCGCGTCGTGCCCTGCCCCGCTGACGATGTCCATGTTCGACAAGCCCAGCCCATTGGCCGCATCGCGCACGGCGTCCACACAGCCTTTGTCGAAGTACAGCGGCGGGAAGTCAGCCGTGGGTTCCATTTCAAAACTCAGCCCATGCCTGGCACAGGTCTCGTCAATCACCTGGCGCACCTGGGCAATCATCGAACCCAACCGTGCCGGTTCCAAGTGCCGGAAGTCCAGGGTCATGCGCACTTCGCCCGGAATCACGTTGCGTGAACCGGGATACGCCTGCAGGCAACCGACGGTCCCACACGCATGGGGCTGGTGCCCCAAGGCCGCCGCATTGACCGCCGCCACCACCGCCGCTGCGCCTACCAGGGCGTCCTTGCGCAGGTGCATCGGCGTCGGCCCCGCGTGGGCCTCGACACCGCGCAGTTTCAGGTCGAACCACTTCTGCCCGAGGGCGCCGAGTACCACGCCGATGGTCTTTTTCTCATCCTCCAGAATCGGCCCTTGTTCGATATGCGCCTCGAAATACGCACCGACCTTGTGCCCACTCTCAGGACGGGTTCCCGCGTAGCCAATCGCATTCAGCGCTTCCCCCACGCTGACCCCGTCCGCATCGACCTTGGCCAGGGTATCCGCCAGGGTGAATTTCCTGGCAAACACACCCGAGCCCATCATGCACGGCGGGAAGCGCGAGCCTTCCTCGTTGGTCCACACCACCACTTCCAAGGGCGCCTCGGTTTCGATCTTGAGGTCATTGAGCGTACGCAGCACCTCCACTCCCGCCAGCACGCCAAAGCAGCCATCGAACTTGCCACCTGTGGGCTGGGTGTCGATATGGCTGCCGGTCATCACCGGCGGCAGGTCGGGATTACGCCCAGGGCGGCGCGCGAAGATATTGCCGATGCCGTCGACGGTCACGGTGCAACCGGCGTCTTCGCACCACTGCACAAACAGGTCGCGGGCCTTGCGGTCGAGGTCGGTGAGCGCCAGGCGGCACACGCCGCCCTTGGGGGTGGCGCCGAGTTTGGCCAGGTCCATCAGCGACTGCCACAAGCGGTCGCGGTTGATGTGCTGGTGGGTCGATTGCAGAACGTCAAGGGCAGCGTTCATGGGGATCTCCTCAGGCGTGTATTTCTTATGAATTGACAACCACCGGGCTGGCTCCACGCCTGGCATTCAGGCCGTAATACAACAACCCGCCCAACGCCGAACCGGTAAACCAGCCGTAGCTGTAGAACCAGCTGAACGCATCACTGCCCAGGGACAGCAAGGTCAGCACCACCGGCACACCGAAGGCGATAAAACCGCTCCAGTTCCACGCCGGGTACACGTCGTCGCGGTACAGGCCGGCCAGGTCCAGTTGTTGTTTGCGGGTGATGAAGTAGTCCACCACCATGATCCCGGCAATCGGCCCCAACAGGCTCGAATAGCCCAGCAACCAGTTGGAGTACACGGTTTCCAGGCTCACATCCGAGACGATCAAGCCGAGTTTTTTCAGCAGTTCGTGGCCCATCAACGCCAAGCCCACCAACCCGGTGAGGATCACCGCCGTGGTGCGGTTGATCAGCTTGGGCGCGATGTTCTGGAAGTCGTTGGTGGGCGAGACGATGTTCGCGGCGGTGTTGGTGGACAACGTGGCGACGATGATCAGCGCCATGGCCACGGCCACCCACACTGGGCTCTGGATATGGCCGATCAGGGTCACCGGGTCGGATACGCTGACGCCCACCAGTTTCACCGAGGCGGCGGTCATGATCACGCCGAGGGCGGCGAACAGGAACATGGTCAGCGGCAGACCGAAAATCTGCCCGAGGATCTGGTCCTTCTGGCTTTTGGCGTAGCGGCTGAAGTCGGGAATATTCAGCGACAAGGTGGCCCAGAACCCCACCATCGCGGTAAGGCCGGCCATGAAGTAACCGGTCAGGCTCGCGCCTTCGGGACGCTTGGGCGGGATTGCCATCAACTCGCTGATCGACACGTTGGGCATCGCCCATACCAGCAGGCCGATGCCCACCGCCACCAGCAACGGCGCCGACAGTGTTTCCAGGCGCTTGATCGACTCGGCGCCACGCAGCACCACCCACAGATTCAGGCACCAGAAAATCATGAAGCCGATCACCTCACCGGTGCCGCCAAGGGACTTCCATCCCTCGAAAATCGAGCCCAGGAACAGATGGATCGCCAGCCCGCCGAACATGGTCTGGATCCCGAACCAGCCGCAGGCCACCAATGCCCGAATCAAACACGGCACGTTGGAACCGAGGATGCCGAAGGACGAACGCAGCAACACCGGAAACGGAATGCCGTACTTGGTGCCGGGGAAGGCGTTGAGGGTCAGCGGGATCAGCACCACGATATTGGCCAGCAAGATCGCCATCAGTGCCTCACCCACCGACAGGCCGAAATACGCGGTGAGCACACCGCCCAGGGTGTAGGTGGGCACGCAGATCGACATGCCGACCCACAGCGCGGTGATGTGCCACTTGTTCCAGGTGCGTTCGTGCACCTTGGTCGGTGCCATGTCGTGGTTGTAGCGGGGGCTGTCGAGGACGTCCGGACCGGCGTCGAGTTCGTACAGGCCGTTGCGCTCAATGACTTGCGATCTGTTCTGTTGCATGGCCGCTCCACGGTTTTTTCGAATTATTGTTGCTCACCCCGCGCTGAATGCAGGGTGGCCGGAGTACCTCGTAAACAACATGACATCACGGGCCCGGCCAGCCATCACTGCACTCAATAACCGTGCCGACAACTGCCCTTGAACCCGCACCGCTTATATAACTGGCTGATGTTAATCAGCTTTCCGATTGTGCCTACGGTACTTGCCGCGTGACTCAGGCTAAATAACGCGCAAGTTATCCGAACTGTCAGGACTCAATCTGGTGCACCACAATTATTTTTATTTACCGACCCCGTCAAGAGGCATCTCTCAAGCGTCTGATTTGCAATAAGAAATGTTGCTCATATTGGGAACCTGTCAAGTGCGTCAAAATGGTGAGAGGCCGCTGCATTTTGGTGATTTTGTATTTTTTACCTTATAAATCAACAATTTAAATTCAACATAAGTTTATAAAAAATCTTCTTGCCCAATCGAAAAACTCGGGCTAGTTTCTATTCCTGTCACCGATGACAGGAATTAACCGACCATCGGCGCGTAGCCATACAACACTTAGAACTGGCACAAGCCGGTCAAGCCTGTGAGGAACTCGACATGTCGCTGTTGATCCGTGGCGCCACCGTTATTACCCATGATGAAAGTTACCGCGCCGATGTTTTATGCGCAGGCGGTCTGATTCGCGCCATTGGCACGGACCTGGATATCCCCGCCGGCACTGAACAACTCGACGGCAGCGGCCAATATTTGATGCCCGGCGGCATCGACCCCCATACCCATATGCAACTGCCCTTCATGGGCACGGTGGCCAGTGAAGATTTTTTCAGCGGCACGGCGGCGGGTCTGGCCGGAGGCACCACGTCGATTATCGACTTCGTGATTCCCAACCCGCAGCAATCGTTGATGGAAGCGTTCCATCAGTGGCGGGGCTGGGCGGAAAAATCCGCGGCCGACTACGGCTTCCACGTGGCGATCACCTGGTGGAGCGAGCAGGTGCGCGAGGAAATGGCCGAGCTGGTCAGCCACCACGGCATCAACAGCTTCAAGCATTTCATGGCCTACAAGAACGCGATCATGGCGGCCGACGACACCCTGGTGGCCAGCTTCGAACGCTGCCTGGAACTCGGCGCCGTACCCACCGTGCATGCGGAAAACGGCGAGCTGGTGTACCACCTGCAACGCAAGCTGATGGCCCAGGGCATCACCGGGCCGGAAGCGCACCCGCTGTCGCGCCCGTCCCAGGTGGAAGGCGAAGCGGCCAGCCGCGCTATCCGTATCGCCGAGACCATCGGCACGCCGCTGTACCTGGTGCACGTGTCCACCCGGGAAGCGCTGGATGAAATCACCTACGCCCGGGGCAAGGGCCAGGCGGTCTACGGCGAAGTGCTCGCCGGCCACCTGCTGCTGGACGACAGCGTCTACCAGCACCCCGACTGGCAAACCGCCGCCGGCTATGTGATGAGCCCGCCGTTCCGCCCGCGCGGGAATCAGGAAGCGCTGTGGCATGGCCTGCAATCCGGCAACCTGCACACCACCGCCACCGACCACTGCTGCTTCTGCGCCGAGCAAAAAGCCGTCGGGCGTGACGACTTCAGCAAGATCCCCAACGGCACCGCCGGTATCGAAGACCGCATGGCGCTGCTGTGGCACGAAGGGGTCAACAGCGGACGCCTGTCGATGCAGGAATTCGTCGCGCTGACCTCCACCAACACCGCGAAGATCTTCAACCTCTACCCGCGCAAAGGCGCGATCCGCGTGGGTGCGGATGCCGACCTGGTGCTGTGGGATCCCGAAGGCACGCGGACCATTTCCGCCAAGACTCACCATCAGAAGGTGGACTTCAACATCTTCGAAGGCAAGACCGTGCGCGGCGTGCCGAGCCACACCATCAGCCAGGGCAAGCTGGTCTGGGCCGATGGCGACCTGCGCGCCGAACGTGGCGCCGGGCGCTATGTGGAACGGCCGGCGTATCCGTCGGTGTTCGAGCAGTTGAGCAAGCGGGCGGAGCATTCCAGGCCGGTTGCTGTGAAGCGCTGAGACCGCTATCGGGGGCAAGCCCCCTCCCACACTTGACCGCATTCATTCAGATACAACTCGGTCGAATGTGGGAGGGGGCTTGCCCCCGATGAGGCCAGTACAGGCAACAAAAATGCCCACTTAGAGGCAATCCAAAAAAACCGTGAGGCCCACACCGTGATCCAGACCCTGACCCACCTCCCCCATCCCCATGAAGACGGCGCCACCCTCGCCAGCCATTTCACCGACCTGGCGCCGCCGCTCAACGCGCGCCAGGCCCAACTGGAAGCCTCGCGCTGCCTGTATTGCTACGACGCCCCTTGCGTGAACGCATGCCCCAGCGAAATCGACATCCCGTCGTTCATCCGCAATATCCACACCGACAACGTCCAGGGCGCCGCGCAGAAAATCCTCTCGGCCAACATCCTTGGCGGCAGCTGCGCGCGGGTCTGCCCGACGGAGATCCTCTGCCAGCAAGCCTGCGTGCGTAACAACGCCGAAGAATGCGCGCCGGTGCTGATCGGTCTGTTGCAACGCTACGCCATCGATAACGCCCACTTCAGCGAACACCCGTTCCAGCGTGCCGCCCCCACCGGCAAACGCATCGCCGTGGTCGGCGCAGGTCCCGCAGGGCTGGCCTGCGCCCATCGTGCCGCACTGCACGGGCACGACGTGGTGATCTTCGAAGCGCGGGAAAAGGCCGGTGGCCTGAATGAATACGGGATCGCCAAGTACAAGCTGGTCGACGACTTCGCCCAGAAGGAACTGGATTTCCTCCTGCAGATCGGCGGCATCGAAATCCGCCATGGCCAGCGCCTGGGCGACAACCTCACCCTGAGCGAACTGCACCAGCAATTCGATTCGGTGTTCCTCGGCCTGGGCCTGGCGGCCAGCAAGCAACTCGGCTTACCCCATGAGGACGCACCCGGCCTGCTCGCCGCCACCGACTATATCCGCGAACTGCGCCAGGCCGATGACCTGAGCCAACTGCCCCTGGCCGACCGCTGCATCGTGCTCGGCGCCGGCAATACCGCCATCGACATGGCTGTGCAAATGGCCCGGCTCGGTGCCCGTGATGTGAACCTCGTCTACCGCCGTGGCCTGGCCGACATGGGCGCCACCCAGCATGAGCAGGACATCGCCAAGGCCAATCAGGTGCGCCTGCTGACCTGGGCCCAACCCGAAGCAGTCCTGCTCGACGACCAGGGCCACGTACGCGGCATGCGCTTCGCCCGCACCCGCCTGGAAAACGGCCGCCTGCAATCCACCGGAGAAACCTTCGAACTGGCCGCCGATGCCATCTTCAAGGCCATCGGCCAGGGCTTCGACAACGACGCCTTGCACGATCCCCTGGCGCAACAGCTGCATCGCGTCGGCGAGCGTATCTTCGTCGACGAACAGCTGCGCACCAGCGTCCCTGGGGTCTACGCCGGTGGTGACTGCGTCAGCCTCGGCCAGGACCTCACCGTGCAGGCGGTGCAACACGGCAAGCTGGCCGCCGAAGCCATGCACGCCCAACTCATGCTGAATGTGGAGGCTGCGTAATGGCCGATCTCTCGATTGTGTTTGCCGGTATCAAGGCCCCCAACCCGTTCTGGCTGGCCTCCGCGCCGCCCACCGACAAGGCCTACAACGTGGTGCGTGCGTTTGAAGCGGGCTGGGGCGGCGTGGTATGGAAGACCCTGGGTGAAGACCCGGCAGCGGTAAATGTGTCATCGCGCTACTCGGCGCACTACGGCGCCAACCGTGAAGTGCTGGGCATCAACAATATCGAATTGATCACCGACCGTTCCCTGGAGATCAACCTGCGGGAAATCACCCAGGTCAAAAAGGATTGGCCCGACCGCGCGCTGATCGTGTCGCTGATGGTGCCCTGCGTGGAGGAGTCCTGGAAAAACATCCTGCCCCTGGTGGAAGCCACCGGCTGCGACGGTATCGAGCTGAACTTCGGCTGCCCCCACGGCATGCCCGAACGCGGCATGGGCGCGGCGGTGGGCCAGGTTCCGGAGTACGTGGAACAGGTGACGCGCTGGTGCAAGACCTATTGCTCGCTGCCGGTGATCGTCAAGCTCACGCCGAATATCACCGACATCCGCGTGGCGGCGCGGGCGGCGTATCGCGGCGGTGCGGACGCGGTGTCGCTGATCAACACCATCAACTCCATCACCAGCGTGGACCTGGAACGCATGGTCGCCCTGCCGATGGTCGGCACCCAGAGCACCCACGGCGGATACTGCGGTTCGGCGGTCAAGCCGATTGCCCTGAACATGGTTGCCGAAATCGCCCGCGACCCGCAGACCCAGGGCTTGCCGATCTGCGGGATCGGCGGCATCGGCAACTGGCGCGACGCCGCGGAATTCGTCGCCCTCGGTTGCGGCGCGGTGCAGGTGTGCACGGCGGCGATGCTGCATGGTTTTCGCATCGTGGAAGAGATGAAGGATGGGCTGTCGCGGTGGATGGACAGCCAGGGCTACACCAGCCTGCAAGAATTTTCCGGGCGTGCGGTGGGCAACACCACGGACTGGAAGTACCTGGACATCAACTACCAGGTGATCGCCAGGATCGACCAGGCGGCGTGCATTGGCTGCGGGCGTTGCCATATTGCCTGTGAGGACACCTCGCACCAGGCCATCGCCAGTCTGAAACAGGCGGACGGCACGCATAAATACGAAGTGATCGATGACGAGTGCGTGGGCTGCAACCTGTGCCAGATCACCTGCCCGGTGGCGGATTGCATCGAGATGGTGCCGATCGACACGGGCAAGCCGTTTTTGAATTGGACGCAGGATCCGAGGAATCCGTACCGGGAAGCGGTGTAGGCCTGCAGGCCGCTATCGGGGGTTTGCCCCCGATAGCGGCCCTCAGCCCACCACAACACTCAAGGCTCCAACCCAATCCCGCGCAAAATCACACTGGTCACCGTCTGGATCGCCTTCTCGAACTGCATATCCGACAACGGCTGGTGATCATTCAAAATCTTCACCTGGTGATCAAAATCGGCATAGTGCTGGGTCGACGCCCAGATCATGTACAGCAGGCTCGACGGCTCCACCGGCAGGATGCGCTTGTCTTCCACCCACTGGCGAATTTTCGCTTCCTTCATCTTGGCCCAGTCGTACAGGCTCTCATCCAGGGCCTCACCGAGTGTCGGCGCGCCGTGGATGATCTCGTTGGCCCAGACCTTGGAACCATAGGGCCGCGTGCGCGAGCGTTGCATCTTGGCGCGGATGTAACTGCTGAGCACCACCCGGGGGTCATCGAAGGTCTCGAAGCTGAGGGCGTCCTGCTTCCACACTTCCAGCAGGTCGAACAGCACCGCGCTGTACAGCTCGCTCTTGGTGGTGAAGTAGTAATGCAGGTTGGAGCGCGGCAGTTGCACTTCTTCGGCGATATCGGCCATGGCGGTGCTGCCGTAGCCCTTTTCGGCGAAGATTTTCTCCGCCGCCAGCAGGATTTTCTCGACGTTGACCCGACGAATTCCGCTCTTGTGATTGCCCATAAGGGCTCCCTGACAAAGACATGCCCCAAAGACTACCACCGCTCTAGATCGGGGCGACAGGCGCAGTCGAAACTTCGTACACTGCCCGCTCCTAACCATTGATGGGTATTGCACCATGTTGATCAAGAAAACCCTGACCACTGTCGCCCTGCTCGCCTCCCTGCTGGGTGCCTCCGCAGCATTTGCCCATGCTCATCTCAAAAGCGCCACGCCTGCGGCAGACAGCAGCGTCACCGCGCCCAAAGACCTGCGCCTGACCTTCAGCGAAGGCGTCGAAGCCACCTTCACCAAAGTCTCCTTGAGCAAGGACGGCACCGAAATCGCTATCAAAGGCCTGGAAACCCCGGACGCCGACAAGAAAACCCTGGTGGTGACACCGGCCGCCCCACTTGCGGCGGGCACCTACAAGGTGGTGTGGAATGCGGTGTCGGTGGACACCCACAAGAGCAACGGTGAATACAGCTTCAAGGTCGGCCAATAACCCATGGCAACGCTGCTGGTGCTGTGCCGGTTCGTGCATTTCATCGTCGTGCTGTTGATGTTCGGGGCCAGTGTATTCAGGCCCTGGCTCCTCGGCGCTGAACCGCAGCCGGTGCTGGACCGGCAATTGCTGCGCATCACCCGTGGGCTGGCATGGACGGCCCTCGCGTCGGGGCTGATCTGGCTGGGGTTGATTACCGCCAGCATGGCCGGTTCATGGCCGGCGGCACTGGAACTGTCGACCGTGCAGTTGGTGTTGGGCAAGACCTTTTTTGGCCAGGTGTGGACCTGGCACCTGATCGTCAATGGCTTGCTGGTCATCGCCCTGATAACCCCGTGGAAAACCCCGCGCCTACCATTGCTCACACTGCTGCTGATGACCCTCGCCCCGGTCGGCCATGGCGCCATGCTCGATGGGCTGAGCGGGCAGTTGTTGATCCTCAACCAGGTGGTGCACCTGATATGCGTCGGCGCATGGCTGGGTGGGTTACTGCTGCTGGTATTGATCCTCAGGCAGTCACACCGTGTTGAGCTGGCGCCTGTCCTGCGTCGTTTCAGCGGCGTGGGTTATGGCCTGGTCAGCGGCCTGCTGGTGACCGGCCTGATCAATGTGCGCGTACTTACCGGGCAGCTGTGGCCCACGCCGTTGTTCAGTGGTTTTGCCCTGATTCTGTTGATCAAGGTGATGCTGGTGCTGGGCATGTTGGCCCTGGCATTGTTGAACCGGTTGCGCCTGGATAGCGGCGAACAGCGGTTGGGCAGCTTGAAGGCCAGCGTGATGCTGGAATGGCTGCTCGGTGTTTGTGCAGTCGCGGCCGTTTCACTCCTTGGCACTTTGCCGCCGATGGTCCTGGCGGGCTGAATGTGGAAGGGGCAAGTCGAATCGTTGCACCGCCCCTCCCACATTGACCCTGTGCGCTCTGGATCAACCCTCACCTAGTCATCGTATAACTTCTGCTTGACACCCCACGAAAACCCCGCAAATATCCGCTCCAATGTTGTACGACGACGTATAACAAATAATAAAAACAACAAATGAAAGGGAGCGTCACTGTGAGTCCATTCGCCCGCAATTCGTCCGCGCGTCTCAGTGTTATCGGCCTGTTTACCCTGCCCCTCTCGCCCACGCCGACGGTTTCGTCGACGACGCCAAGGCCACGCTCAACCTGCGCAACGCCTACTTCAACCGCAACTTCACCAACCCGAGCAATCCCCAGGGCAAGGCCGAAGAGTGGACGCAGAGTTTTATTTTCGACGCCAAGTCCGGCTTCACCCAGGGCACCGTGGGGTTCGGCATCGATGTGCTGGGGCTGTATTCCCAGAAGCTCGATGGCGGCAAAGGCACCGGCGGTACCCAACTGTTGCCGATCCACGATGACGGACGCCCCGCCGACAACTTCGGGCGCCTGGGCGTGGCGCTGAAAACCAGGCTGTCGAAGACCGAATTGAAGGTCGGCGAATGGATGCCGGTGCTGCCGATCCTGCGCTCCGACGATGGCCGCTCGCTGCCCCAGACCTTTCGCGGCGGCCAGGTGACGTCCAGCGAAATCGCCGGCCTGACCCTCTACGGCGGCCAGTTTCGCGGCAACAGCCCGCGCAACGACGCGAGCATGGAAGACATGTTCATGAACGGCAAAGCGGCGTTCACCTCCGATCGCTTCAACTTCGGCGGCGGCGAATACACCTTCAACGACAAGCGCACCCAGGTCGGTGTGTGGTACGCCGAGTTGACCGATATCTACCAGCAGCAGTACTTCAACCTGACCCACAGCCAGCCCGTAGGCGACTGGACCCTGGGGGCAAACCTCGGTTTCTTCAACGGCAAGGAAGACGGCAGCGCCCTGGCCGGCGACCTCGACAACAAAACCACGTTCGCCCTGCTCTCGGCCAAATACGGCGGCAACACCTTCTACGTGGGCCTGCAAAAACTCACCGGCGACAGCGTGTGGATGCGTGTCAACGGCACCAGTGGCGGCACCCTGGCCAACGACAGCTACAACGCCAGCTACGACAACGCCAAGGAAAAATCCTGGCAGGTGCGGCATGACTTCAACTTCGTGGTACTCGGCGTGCCGGGGCTGACCCTGATGAACCGCTATATCAGCGGCAGTAACGTACATACCGGGGCGATCACCGATGGCAAGGAATGGGGGCGCGAATCGGAACTGGCCTACACCGTGCAGAGCGGTGCGTTGAAGAACCTCAACGTTAAGTGGCGGAATTCCACCATGCGTCGGGATTTCAGCAACAACGAGTTCGACGAAAACCGGATCTTTATCAGCTATCCACTCTCCCTGCTGTAGAACCTAGTCTCCCAGCCCCAGAAAATCCCCTGTGGGAGGGGCTTGCTCCCGATGGCGGTGGGTCAGTAACAGATGCATTCACTGGCATGCCCTCATCGAGGGCAAGCCCTCTCCCACATTTTGCTCCGCACTCTGTCCGCAAGAACGTTGACAACCTGGGGGATCCCTAACAATACTTCGGCATAGTCATACGACAACCTACAACAAAAATTTGGAATCCCCATGACCACGACCACCCCCGCTCCCTTCAACCGCCTGCTGCTCACCGGTGCCGCCGGTGGCCTCGGCAAAGTCCTGCGCGAACGCCTGCGTCCCTACACCCAGGTGCTGCGCCTGTCGGACATCGCCAGCATGGCCCCGCCGGTGGATGCCTTGGAAGAAGTCCAGCCCTGCGACCTCGCCGACAAACAAGCGGTGCACCACCTGGTGGAAGGCGTCGACGCCATCCTGCACTTCGGCGGTGTATCGGTGGAGCGTCCGTTTGAAGAAATCCTCGGCGCCAATATCAGCGGTACCTTCCATATCTACGAAGCCGCGCGCCGCCATGGGGTCAAGCGCGTGGTCTTCGCCAGCTCCAACCATGTGATCGGCTTCCACAAGCAGGGCGAACAACTCGACGCCCGCTCCCCACGCCGTCCCGACAGCTACTACGGCCTGTCCAAGTCCTACGGTGAAGACATGGCGAGTTTCTACTTCGACCGCTACGGCATCGAGACCGTGAGCATCCGTATCGGCTCCTCGTTCCCCGAGCCGCAGAACCGCCGGATGATGCACACCTGGCTGAGCTTCGACGACCTGACCCAACTGCTCGAACGCGCGCTGTATACGCCGAATGTCGGTCACACCGTGGTCTACGGCATGTCGGATAACCTCGACACCTGGTGGGACAACCGCTACGCCGCGCACCTGGGCTACGCCCCGAAAGACAGCTCCGAAGTCTTCCGTGCCCAGGTCGAAGCCCAGCCACCGGTGGCCGCCGATGACCCGGCCAAGGTCTATCAGGGTGGGGCGTTCTGCGCCGCCGGGCCGTTCGGTGACTGAGTTCACACCAACCCAAGGGAATGAGTGGCCATGACTGCTGAATTGATTGTCGACGCCCGCAATGCCGTGGGCGAATGCCCGGTGTGGGTGCCCGAGGAAAACGCCCTGTACTGGGTGGATATCCCCAACGGCGGCCTGCAAAAATGGAGCGCCGCCAGCGGCCACGTTGCCGCCTGGAAAGCCCCGCAGATGCTCGCCTGCATTGCCCGCACCACGGCGGGCAACTGGGTCGCCGGGATGGAAACCGGCTTCTTCCAACTCACGCCGCACAACGACGGCAGCCTCGATACCGCGCCGTTGGCCGGCGTCGAGCACCCACGTCCGGACATGCGCCTGAACGACGGCCGTTGCGATCGCCAGGGGCGTTTCTGGGCCGGCAGCATGGTGCTGAACATGGGCGCGAATGCGGCCGAAGGCATCCTCTATCGCTATGCATCGGGTTCGGCCCCCCACGCCCAGCTGGACGGTTTTATCACCCTCAACGGCCTGGCCTTCAGCCCCGATGGTCGCACGATGTATGCCTCGGATTCGCACCCGCTGGTCCAGCAGATCTGGGCCTTCGACTACGACATCGACACCGGCACGCCGTCCAACCGTCGCGTGTTCGTCGACATGCACAACTTCCTCGGCCGCCCCGACGGCGCCGCCGTGGACGCCGATGGCTGCTACTGGATCTGCGCCAACGACGCCGGCCTGATCCACCGCTTCACCCCCGACGGACGCCTGGACCGCTCCCTGAGCGTGCCGGTGAAAAAACCCACTATGTGCGCCTTCGGCGGCAGCCGCCTGGACACCCTGTTCGTCACCTCGATCCGTGACGACCAGAGTGCCCAGTCAGTGTCCGGTGGCGTGTTCGCCCTCAACCCCGGCGTCACCGGATTGCCGGAGCCCCGTTTCATCCTCTAGCTGCATCGCTGTGCCTTGAATACAACAATAACAACACAGGAGTGACCTCCCATGGACTTCAAACGCACCTTGCTCGCCGCCGCAGTCTTTACCCTCAGCAGCGCCGCCCATGCGCTGGAAATCAAATTCGCCGACATCCACCCCGCCGGCTACCCTACCGTCGTCGCCGAAGAAAACATGGGCAAGGCCCTGACCAAGGAAAGCAACGGCGAACTGACCTTCAAGTATTTCCCCGGCGGCGTGCTGGGCTCCGAGAAGGAAGTGGTCGAACAGGCCCAGGTCGGCGCCGTGCAAATGACCCGCGTCAGCCTCGGCATCGTCGGGCCGGTGGTGCCGGACGTGAACGTGTTCAACCTGCCGTTCGTGTTCCGCGACCAGGCACACATGCGCAAGGTCATCGATGGCGAGATCGGCGATGAAATCCTCGCCAAGATCACCGACTCCGAGTTCGGCCTGGTGGCCCTGGCCTGGATGGACGGCGGCACACGCAACCTCTACACCAAGAAGCCGGTGCGCAAGATCGAAGACCTCAAGGGCATGAAGATCCGCGTGCAAGGCAACCCGCTGTTCATCGATGCATTCAACGCGATGGGCGCCAACGGCATTGCCATGGACACCGGCGAGATCTTCAGCGCCTTGCAGACGGGGGTGATCGACGGCGCGGAGAACAACCCGCCGACCCTGCTGGAACACAATCATTTCCAGAACGCCAAGTACTACACCCTCACCGAGCACCTGATCCTGCCCGAGCCCATCGTGATGTCGAAAATCACCTGGAACAAGCTCACCCCAGCGCAACAGGTCATGGTCAAAAACGCCGCCAAGGCCGCCCAGGCTGATGAGCGCGCGCTGTGGGATGCCAAGTCCGCCAGCAGTGAGGAAAAACTCAAAAAGGCCGGCGTCGAGTTCATCACCGTCGACAAAAAGCCCTTCTATGACGCCACCGCAGCGGTTCGCGCCAAGTACGGCGCGCCTTACGCCGACATCATCGCGCGCATCGACGCCGTTCAATAACCTCCCCTGCCTCTCGCAAAAGGCCCGGCGCGGTCTGCACCGACGCGCCCGGTTACGGTGAACGCCATGAAGAATCTACTGCTGCGCATCAACGACCGCATCTACATGACCTGCATCTGGGTCGCCGGCCTTTCGGTTCTCGGCGTCGCGCTGATCATTCCCTGGGGCATCTTCGCCCGCTACGTCCTCGGCACCGGCTCCAGCTGGCCGGAGCCCACCGCCATCCTGCTGATGCTGGTGTTTACCTTTATCGGTGCCGCCGCCAGCTACCGCGCCGGTGCGCATATGTCGGTGGCCATGGTCACGGACCGCCTGCCGCCCGCCCAGCGCCGCCTCGTCGGCATCCTTTCGCAACTGTTGATGGGCACCATCTGCCTGTTCATGGCGATCTGGGGCACCAAGCTGTGCCTGTCCACCTGGAACCAGTTCATGAGCGCCATCCCGACCCTGCGCGTGGGCATCACCTATATGCCGATCCCGATTGGCGGGCTGCTGACCCTGATCTTCGTGGTGGAAAAACTCCTGCTCGGAGACCAGAGCAACCGACGCGTGGTGCGCTTCGACCTGGTGGAAGAAAGCGAAGGGGCTGCCTGATATGGACGCATTGATTCTGCTGGGCAGCTTTATCGCCTTGATCCTGATCGGCATGCCGGTGGCCTACGCCCTGGGGCTGTCGGCGCTGATTGGCGCATGGTGGATCGACATCCCGTTCCAGGCCCTGATGATTCAGGTGGCAGGCGGGGTGAACAAGTTTTCGCTGATGGCGATTCCGTTCTTCGTGCTGGCGGGGGCGATCATGGCCGAGGGCGGCATGTCGCGCCGGCTGGTGGCGTTTGCCGGAGTGCTGGTGGGGTTTGTGCGCGGTGGCCTGTCGCTGGTGAACATCATGGCCTCGACGTTTTTTGGCGCCATCTCCGGCTCGTCGGTGGCCGACACCGCCTCGGTGGGCTCGGTGCTGATCCCGGAAATGGAGCGCCGTGGCTACCCACGGGAATTTGCCACCGCCGTCACCGTCAGCGGTTCGGTGCAGGCGCTGCTGACCCCGCCCAGCCATAACTCGGTGCTCTACTCCCTGGCGGCAGGCGGCACGGTGTCCATCGCCTCGCTGTTCATGGCCGGCGTGGTACCCGGCTTGCTGATGAGCGCGTGCCTGATGGTGCTGTGCCTGATCTTCGCGAAAAAACGCAACTACCCCAAGGGCGAAGTGATCCCGCTCAAGCAGGCGCTGAAAATCTGCGCCGACGCGCTCTGGGGCCTGATGGCCATGGTGATCATCCTCGGCGGCATCCTGTCGGGCATCTTCACCGCCACCGAGTCCGCCGCGATTGCCGTGCTGTGGGCGTTCTTCGTGACCATGTTCATCTACCGCGACTACAAATGGAGCGAGCTGCCCAAGCTGATGCACCGCACGGTGCGCACCATTTCCATCGTGATGATCCTGATCGCCTTCGCGGCCAGCTTCGGCTACATCATGACCCTGATGCAGATCCCGGCGAAGATCACCACGCTGTTCCTGACCCTGTCGGACAACCGCTACGTGATCCTGATGTGCATCAACGCCATGCTGCTGTTGCTCGGCACGGTGATGGACATGGCACCGCTGATCCTGATTCTCACGCCGATCCTGCTGCCGGTGGTGCTGGGTATCGGCGTCGACCCGGTGCACTTCGGCATGATCATGCTGGTCAACCTCGGCATCGGCCTGATCACCCCGCCGGTGGGTGCGGTGCTGTTCGTGGGGGCGGCGGTGGGCAAGGTGAGTATCGAGAAGACCGTGAAGGCGCTGCTGCCGTTTTATGCCGTGCTGTTCCTGGTGCTGATGGCGGTGACGTACATTCCGGCGCTGTCGTTGTGGCTGCCGAGCGTGGTGCTGTGATGATTGAACTCGAAGATAACCTGACCCACCTCACCGTGAATCCGGCCGTGGGCGGCAGCCTCGTCAACTGGACGGTGCGCGCCACCGGCCAGCCGTTGTTGCGCCATAACGATGAGCAGGCGATCCATACCGGTTTGCCGGGCAAGCTGGGGTGCTATCCATTGGTGCCCTGGTCCAACCGTATTGCCCACGGCGGTTTCGACAACCCCGACGGCTGGCTCGCGCTCACGCCCAACAGCCTCACCGATCCGCTGCCGATCCATGGCTCGGCCTGGCAACAGGCGTGGCAGGTGGTCAGCCACACGGCGGATGAAGTGGTGCTGGAGGTGCTGTGCGAGACGCCGTTTGCCTATCGCGCCGAGCAGCGGATTCGCTTGAGCGAAGGAGCGTTGAGTATTGAACTGCGGGTGACCCATCTGGCCGAAACAGCCGCATGGCATGGCCTGGGCTTGCATCCGTACTTTCCGCGCCGGCCGGGTACCCGGTTGCAGGCCAGGGCCGCACAGGTGTGGATGAGTGACGCATCCAAGCTGCCGACGGGGTTGGCGCCGGTGCCGGGCGAGTGGGACTTCCAGGCATTGAAGCTCCTGCCCGAAGGCTTGGTGGACAACGGTTTTTGCCAGTGGGACGGCTATTGCCGGATCGAACAGCCGGACCTGGGCTATGCGCTGGAATGCCAGGCCAGCGGGGCCGATTACTTCCTGCTGTACTGCCCGCCGGGGCTGGGGTTCTTTTGCATCGAGCCGGTGAGCCATCCGGTGAATGCTCATCACCTGGCGGGACGGCCGGGGCTGAAACTGCTGGAACAGAATCAGTCGGTCCAACTCAATTTCAACCTGAAATACACCCCCCTGTAGGAGCGAGCTTGCTCGCGAAGAACCTCAGGGCAACGCGGGGCATCAGGCGCCCCGCGTTATCGTTGACGATCTTCGCGAGCAAGCTCGCTCCTACGGGGATCAGCGCCATGCTCAAGGTGGGGAGTTTTTGAGGCGGCCGGCGGTATCGATACTCACCACCACCGACAACCCCGGCCGCAACCGCTCGCTCTCAGCCTGATCCGGGTCCACGGTAATCCTGACCGGCACGCGCTGGGCAATCTTCACAAAGTTGCCCGTCGCGTTGTCCGCCTGCAGCAGGCTGAACTCCGAACCCGTGGCCGGGGAGATATGCTGCACCGTGCCGTGAAACCTGCGGTGGTTCAGCGCATCCACGGTGAAGGTCACCGGCTGGCCGACCTGCACATTGTCCATCTGGGTTTCCTTCATGTTGGCGATCACCCACAGCTGCTTCGGCACCAGCGCCATCAACTGCGCGCCGGAGTTGACGTAGGCCCCCAGGCGCACACCAATCTGCCCCAGCTGCCCGTCACGGGGCGCGGTAATGCGGGTGTTGGACAGGTCGATCCGCGCCAGCTCCACCGCCGCCTCGGCACTGGCCACCGCCGCTTCCAGGGAGCCGCGATTGACGATCACCGTCTGCAAATCCTGCCGCGCGATTTCCAGGCTGGCCTGGGCCTGGGCCACGGCGGCGATGGTCTGGGCATTGGCGGCGCGGGTCACGTCCAGCTCGCGCCGGGACACCGAACCGTCGCTGATCAGCGCTTCGTTGCGGCGCAGGTCGGCGGTGCTTTTGCGCGCCTGGGCCTGGCTGTCCACCAGGGCGGCCTGGCGCAGCTTGATGGTGGCTTCGGCACTGTTGCGTTGCTGCACCACATTGGCCAGCGCGGCCTTCTGCACCGCCAGTTGCGCCAGGGCCTGGTCGAGGCGCTGCTTGTAGATGCGGTCATCCAGGCGCACCAGCAGGTCGCCGGCCTTGACGTACTGGAAGTCCTGCACCGGCACCTCGAACACATAGCCGCTGAGCTGCGGGCCGATGATGGTCACCTGGCCGCGCACCAGGGCGTTCTCGGTGGTTTCCACCGCGCTGCTGAACGGCGGCAATTGCCAGGCATACAGCACGATCAGCACGCCGACGATGGCAATCGCGGCAAAGCCCAGGGACGAGAGAATGCGCACGCGCAATGAGCGCGGCTCGGTGACCGTGGCGCCGGGCGGCGTGGTGCCTTCCGGGGTGGCGGCGATGGCGTTGGTGGTCGTGGTGGTCGGTTCGGTCATGAAGTAGCGCCGCTGGGTTGAACGGGAGTGGCTGTTTTAGTGGTGCTCATCAGCCACAGACTGCGGATAAAGATCCAGATCATGGTCAGGATCGCGACAATCGCGATCAGCATGAACACATCGTTGTAGGCCATGACATTGGCCTCGCGGGTCGCCGCCGTGGCCAGGCTGCGGATGCCCATGAGGTTCCGCAGTTCCGGGTCGGCGACGATACCGCCATAGGCCGAGCCGCCGCTCTGCACCCGCGCGGCCACACGCGGGTCAAGCAAGGTCAGATGCTCGACAATCATGCTGGAATGATACTTCTCGCGCACGATCTGGAAGGTCCCGAGCAAAGCCGCGCCGATCAGGCCGCCGAGGTTCTGGCAGATCCCGAACATCACCGAAAAGCTCACCAGGTTACGCGGGTTGGCCAGCACGTTTTTGGTCCCCAGCACCATGGTCGGCCCCAGGAAGAAGGTGCCACCGAAGCCTAGCAGGAACTGACTGATGTACAGGTTCTGCGGACGCGTGAGGTTGCTGGAGAAACTGTCCATCACCGAGCCGGTGGCCATCAGCGCCAGGGAAATCACCAGCGGCATCAGCAGGTGCGCCGGGTTGATCGTCAGCGCACTGACCGCCAGCCCGCTGATCGCGCCGGCCAGCATCACCACGTACAGCGTATGCATCTGCTGGTAGCTCATGTTCAGCATCTGCATGAACCCCACCGCACCGGTGGACTGCTCCGACAGCACCATGCGAATCAGGATCACCGCCAACGCCAGGCGGATCATGGTGCCGCTGCCCAGCCAGCGGGTCATCAGCATCGGGTTGGCGCGGTTATGCTCGATGGCCAGGCCGGCCATGATCAGCACCAGGGAACAGGCCGAGGCCACGCCGATCCACGGCGCTTCCAGCCACCAGTCGATACGCCCCAGGGACAGCACCGCACACAGCAGCGCGACACCGCTGGCGAGAATGGCGAAGGTGACGAAGTCGAGTTTTTCAAAGGTCTTGAAGCGGTCGCCGGGGGGCAGTTTGAGCAGGAATACACAACCCAGGCAGATCAGCGCCAGGCCCAGTTCGAACAGGTAAAGCCCGCGCCATTCGGCGATCTGCAGCAGGTCCTCGGAGAACAGCCGCGCCAGGGGCAACGCCAACTGCGCCGTACCCAGCCCCAGCACCAGGGATTTCAACCGCCACTTGGCCGGGAACGCCTGGATCATGTAGTACAAGCCCAACGAACTCAGCGCCGCACCCACCATGCCATGGGCCGCCCGTACGGCGATGGCCGAGTTGAGGTCGTTGACGAACAAGTGGCCGAAGGTCACCAGCGCGTACAGCACCAGGAACACCTCGGTAAACGCGCGCAGGCCGAATTGCTGGCGAAACTTCACCAGCAGCAGGTTCATGCACACGTTGGTCATCACATAAGCGGCGGGCAGCCAGGCCATTTCCGCGGTGGTCGCACCGAGGGCGCCTTGCAGGTATTGCAGGTTGGCGATGACCAGAGCGTTGCCCAGGCCACCGGTGATTGCCACCAGCACGCCGACCATCGCGAACAGCCAGCGCTTGTGCGTCGGATGCAACGGCGTCGACGGCGAGCCCGGCAGGCTCGGGCGCTCGTGGGGTTCCCAGGGGCGGGGGGTGTATTTGTCCATTCGATGACCTAGATGAGCCGACGGGTGACGTCGGTAAAACCACTACTCAGAGTAGTAAACCTGAGCGGGGTTCATCTTGCCATCTTGGGCGCGTCGGTCAGCGCCTATTCAATCAGTCATACGGCGCTTTCTTTAGTCGAGGGCAATGCTGCGATGATCTCGGCGCGGCAGGTTTCCAGTATTTCATCCGCGAGCGGCGAGTCATCCGGACACGCCCGCGACAGCATGACCGCACCGATTGCATGGGCCAGCAGGTCGATCATCTTCGCGCGTGCCTCTTGCCTGGTGACATCCACCGCCTGCGCGTACTTGTCCCCAAGGGCTGCAAGCGTATTTTCAACGCCACTGGCAAAGGTCGCCTTCAGATCACCGGGCTGGCGGGCGGCGTCACCGCACAGGGCTGCCAGGGTACACCCCGCTGCCCTGCCGTCGCGGTGATCCCTGGACACGTACAGGTCGACAAATCCCGGCACGTCGAGATCGCAGGTACTCGACAGGGATTTGGCCAGGCTGTTTTCGGCCGCTTCGGCCATCAGATCGGCCTTGGAGCCAAAGTGTTTGTAGAAGCCTCCCTGGGTAAAACCCGCGGTAGCCATAAGCTCTGCCACACCCACACCGTCATAGCCACGCTCACGAAACAGCTCTGACGCCGTCTCCACAATATGAGCTCGGTTGGCGAGTGATTGCGTCTTGGTGATCTTCATTTCGCGGCCCTTACGACTCCTGAACAATGACCTGATCATACTCTGATGTCGGTCATAATCAAAACCATTGACAGCTTTGATTATGATCGACATCATAAAACCACCCGCACCTATCCCTGCGGCTGTGTGGCGCCGATCGCCGTACCTGATCATCCTGAACACTCAAGAGCATCCATTTATGAGCACTCCCGAAACCGTACTGATCACTGGCGCCTCCACAGGCATTGGCGCGACCTACGCCGAGCGTTTTGCCCAACGTGGGCACAACCTGGTGCTGGTTGCCCGCGATAAAGGCCGACTGGACGCACTGGCCTCGCAGCTGCATGAGAAACACGCGGTGTCCATTGACGTGATCCAGGCCGACCTGACTCAGACCGGTGACCTGGCCCGCGTCGAAGCACGCCTGCGTGATGACGCCAGTATCGGCATCCTGGTGAACAACGCGGGCGCCGCCCTCTCCGGCAGCTTCATCGAGCAATCCATCGACAGCGTTACCAACCTGGTCGCGCTCAACACCACCGCCCTGGTACGACTCGCCAGCGCCATCGCGCCACGCCTGGTACATGCCGGTAACGGCGCGATTATCAACATTGGCTCGGTGGTGGGGCTGGCACCGGAATTCGGCATGAGCGTCTACGGTGCAACCAAGGCGTTCGTGCTGTTTCTATCCCAAGGGCTGAGCCTCGAACTCTCGCCCAAAGGCGTCTACGTGCAAGCCGTTCTTCCAGCCGCCACCCGCACGGAAATCTGGGATCGCGCAGGCATCGACATCAATACCCTGAGCGAAATCATGAGCGTGGACGAGTTGGTCGATGCTGCGCTGGTCGGTTTTGATCGTCGCGAGCCGGTGACCATTCCGCCCTTGCAAGACGCCGCCCGCTGGGATGCCCTGCAAGCCGCCCGCCAGGGTTTGCTGTCAGAGATTCGCCAGTCGGTCGTCGCCGAGCGCTATCAAGCCAAGGCGTGATTGTCACGTATAGCCATGGGAACTGAACGATGAAAGCCTTCCTGATCGACCGTTACGGCAAGCATCAAGGACGCCTTGCCGAGGTCCCGGACCCGGAACCGGGCATCCACGACGTACTGGTCAAGGTACATGCCAGCAGCGTCAACCAGCTGGATTCGAAGATCAGCAAGGGTGAATTCAAACTGATCCTGCCCTACACATTCCCGCTGATCATGGGCAACGACCTGGCCGGCGTCGTCGTTCGCGTAGGGTCAGGCGTGCGCACCTTCAAGCCCGGTGACGAGGTCTACGCGCGCCCGCCCGACGCGCGCATCGGTGGCTTTGCCGAGCTGATCGCGATTGAGGAAAGTGCCCTCGCACTGAAGCCCAACAACACCAGCATGGAACAAGCCGCCGCCCTGCCCCTGGTGGCACTGACCGCCTGGCAGGTGCTGGTTGAAACAGCCCGCGTGAAGAAGGGGCAAAAAGTCTTTATCCAGGCGGGCTCCGGTGGTGTCGGCAGCATTGCCATCCAGCTGGCAAAACACCTGGGGGCTTTCGTTGCCACCACGACCAGCACCGCCAACGTGGAGTGGGTCAAGGCGTTGGGAGCAGACGTGGTCATCGACTACACGCAGCAAAACGTCGAAAACCTGTTGCGTGACTACGACGTCGTCTTGAACAGCCTCGGCCCCGCCGAACTGGAAAAATCCCTGCGCATTCTCAAGCCGGGTGGGCAACTCATCTCCATCTCGGGACCACCGACCGCCGAGTTCGCACGCGAGCAAAAGCTGTCCTGGGGACTCGGTTGGATCATGCGCCTGTTAAGCAGCGGCATACGCAGAAAAGCCCGCAGGCAGGGCGTCGACTATGGGTTCGTGTTCATGCGCGCGAGCGGTGCGCAATTGCAGAAAATCACCGCGCTCGTCGAGTCCGGCACCATCACACCGGTGATCGACCGAACCTTCCCTCTCGAGGCAACGGCTGAGGCCTTGAGCTACGTCGAACGGGGCAGAGCCAAGGGCAAGGTGGTGATCAAGGTCCTATGACTAAGCCCACCCAACGCTCAAGCTGATGGCGATGCAGACTTGTCCCGCGTTGGGGTGCGAAGCGCCCCCAATGAAGGACGAATGGGGTGTACCCGATATTGCGCAGTGGCTGGTTTTGGGGCTGCCGAGCAGCCCAGCGCGGGACAAGCCCGCTCACCACATCCACAGTGGATCTCATGGGCATCCACAAGCGCATTTCACATCAGATCCAACCGAGCCAGCTCCAGTAGGTCGCCGCAAACACCAACATCAACCCATACCCGATCAACGTCACCAGGATCCCCACCTTGGCAAACTGCCGCGCCGTAAACGTCCCGGTCCCCAGGCACACCATGTTCTGCGGCGCATTGATCGGCAGGATAAACCCGTAGCTCATCACAAACCCCAACAGCATGGTCATGCCCAAGCGGTTGAACTCCCCCGGCAAGGTCTGCAGCACCGCAATCAATATCGGCAACAACGCCGAAGTCAGTGCCGTGGCGCTGGCAAAGCCCAGGTGGATCACAATCAGAAACGCCCCCAGGATCGCAAATACCCCCAGCGGCCCGACCTGATCCAGGCCGGTGTGCGCCACCACCTGGGACCCCAGCCATTGCCCGGCCTGGGTGGTCAGCAATGCGGTACCGAGGCTGATGCCCACGCCAAACACGATCACCGTGCCCCACGGAATGCGCGATTGCACATCTTTCCAGGTCATCACCCCGATGCCCGGCAGCAGCAGGAACACCAACCCGGCGTAGGTGGTCGAGGTGGTGTCAAACGGGTGCAGGCGCCCTTCCGTGGCCCACGCCAACAGCAGCAGCACCGACACCGTCAGCAAGCGTTTCTGCGGGCCGGTCATCGGGCCGATGTCCACCAGGGACTGGGTCACGGCCTCCTTGCCACCGGGGATGCTGTCGGTTTCCGGCGGCAGCAGCTTGATCACCAGGAACAGCAACACCGCCGACATGATCACCGCCCACGGCGCGCCGGCGATCAGCCAGTCGATCCACGACACGCGCTGGCCGAGCATCTTGTCCATGAAGCCCACGGTCAGCAGGTTTTGCGCGGCGGCGGTCTGGATGCCGACGTTCCAGATGCTGGTGCCCTGGGCCACCACGATCATCAGGCCGGCGGCGATGTTGGAGCGCTTGTCCACGCCAAATGCGGCGACCACGCCCATCATGATCGGCACCACACAGGCGCTGCGTGCAGTGGCGCTGGGGACGACGAGGCTGAGCAGGATTGTGACCGCAATCGCCCCGAGCAGAATGCCGCGGGTGCTGGTGCCGACGCGGGTCAGGGTCACCAGGGCGATACGCCGGTCCAGGCCGGTGTGGGTCATGGCCGCCGCAATGAACAACGCGCCCGCCACCAGGGCCAGTGCCGGGTTGGAAAAGCCGGTAAGCGCCATGCTGATGGCCGGGCTGGAGCCGATCAGGTGCGTGGGGTCTTGCAGCGACGGCGCGGTGCCGAGCAAAAACGCCATGAGCGAGGTGATCATGATCGCGCTGGCTTCATAGGACACCGCCTCGGTGATCCACACCACCACGGCAAACGCGAGGATCGCCAGCATGCGCTGCCCGGCCACCGGCAGGTCGGCGGGCAGCGGCAACAGCAGCACGCCGACCATCACCAGTACGCCGATCACCAGGCCCAGGGGCAACTTGAAAGAGGCTGCGGTTGTTGCGGGGGCGTTCATGGCGGGCTCCGTCGGGCTCTGAATCAGGGAGGCAGCATGGGGCAAAGCGCCGCAACAGGTGTTGACGGGTATCAACCCGAGGTCAATAACTGGCTCAACACCGCCCGCAACTTGCCGGGCTTGAGCGGTTTGTTCAGCAACGGCGCGTCCAGGCGGCGCAGCGCGCGGCGGCACTGGTCGGTACGGTCGGCGGTGATGATCACGGCGGGGATGTTCTGCGCGAAATGCTCGCGCAGGTGCTTGACCACCGCACAGCCCACCACCCCATGGTCGAGGTGGTAGTCGGCCAGGATCAGCTCCGGCGCCCTGCCCTGCAACGCCAGCAACGCCCCGGCCTGGTCGGTGGCGGTAATCACCTCGCAGCCCCACTGCGCCAGCAGCGCACGCATGCTGTCGAGGATGCTCACCTCGTTGTCGATCACCAGCAGGCGCCTTCCCGGCAGCGGGTTGCCCGTGCTCGGTTGCGACGGCAGTTGGCTGATCGCCAGGGGCATCTCTTCGCTGATAGGCACCTCGATACTGAACATCGAGCCGCGCCCCGGCCACGAACGGACTGCCACCGGGTAGCCGAGGATCTCGGCGATGCGCTCGACAATCGCCAGGCCCAGCCCTACGCCTTTGCGGTCCGAGGCACGGCCGACGTCGAGCTGGTTGAATTCAAGGAAGATCGCGTCGAGGCGGTCGGCCGCGATGCCGCGCCCGGTGTCCCACACTTCCAGGCGCAGGCGATCGCCACGGCGGCGCGCGCCGAGCAGGATGCAGCCCTCGTCGGTGTAGCGACAGGCGTTGCTGAGGAAGTTGCGCAGGATCCGCGTCACCAGGCGCAGGTCGGTGCGAATCGCGTAATGTCCGGTACGCGCGCGCAGGTTCAGCCCGGCCGCCAGCGCCACCGACTGGAACTCCGAGACCAGCGGCGCAAACAGCTCATCCAGGCGATACAGCGCCACATCGGGCTTGACCGCCGCCTGGTCGAGCCGCGAAATATCCAGCAGGTCGGTGAGCAAATCCTCGGCGCCTTCCAGGGCCTGGTGCGTACGTTCCACCAGCACCTGTTCGACGCTGGGCAGGTTGCGCTCGCGCAGGGTGGAGACCAGCAGTCGCGCGGCGTTGAGTGGCTGCAACAGGTCATGGCTGGCGGCGGCGAGGTATTTGTCCTTGCTGCGGTTGGCGGCCTCGGCGGCATCGCGGGCATCGCGCAGTTCCTGCTCGACCTGCTCGCGCTGGGCGATCTGCTGTTGCAGGTTGCGGTTGGCTTCCAGCAGTTCATCGGTGCGCGCCGCCACGCGCTGCTCCAGCTCATCGTTGAGACGGATATAGCGGTTGCGCTCGGCCTCCAGCTCGTCGAGACGCGCGGTGAGTTCCGGGTAGTGGCTCTTGCGCGCCGAGTGATTACCCAGGCCCAACAGACCGGCGAGGGCCTGTTGCTGGTCGTCAGAGCGCTTCGCCATACACCACCTCGACATCACGCTGGCTGGACTCGCGCGGGTTGGTGAGGATGCACGGGTCGTGCATCGCATGCTGGGACAGGAACGGAATGTCCGCCACGCGCACGCCATGCAGGCCGAGGGTTTCATGGAAGCCGATGGCGTGCTTCAGCGCAATCAGATGCTCCACCAGCCGCCCGCGAATCTGCCGATGGTTGAGCCCCCGGCAGTCAATGCCAAAGGTCTCGGCAATCACCTTGAAGCGCTCCGGCGCCGAGTTGTAGTTGAACGCCACCACGTGTTCCACCAGCACCGCGTTGCACAAGCCGTGGGGCAGGTCGAGAAACCCGCCGAGGCTGTGGGACATGGCATGCACCGCGCCGAGGATCGCATTGGAGAACGCCAACCCCGCCTGCATGCTGCCGAGCATGATCTTCTCGCGCAGGGCAATATCGCCGGGGTTGGCGATCATCTGCACCAGGTTGCCGTTGATCAGGCGCATGGCTTCCAGCGCATGGGGGTCGGTCAGCGGGCCGTGGCCGGTGGACACGAATGCCTCGATCGCATGCACCAGCGCGTCGATGCCGGTACAGGCGGACAGGAACGGGTCCATGCTCGCCGTGGTTTCCGGGTCGATCAGCGACACATCCGGCACCACCGCCTTGCTGACGATGGAGAACTTCATGCGTTCCTGCTGGTTGGAAATGATCACGAACTGCGAGACATCCGCCGAGGTGCCGGCGGTGGTGGGGATCAGGATCAGCGGCGGGCTCGGCACGCGGATGGTGTCCACGCCTTCGAACTCGAGGATGCAGCGCCCATGGGCGACCACAATGCCGATGGCCTTGCCGCAGTCCATGGGGCTGCCGCCGCCGATGGCCACGATCACGTCGCAATGGTTTTCCCGGTACACCTCGGCACCGAGCATCACTTCCTCGACGCGCGGGTTGGGCGACACGGCGCTGTACAGGCAGTAGCCGATGCCGATGGCCTGCAGGCTGGCTTCCACATCGGCGACCCATCCGGCGGCGATCACACCGGGGTCGCTGACCACCAGCACCTTGCGCGCACCAAAGGTCTTGGCGTAGTTACCGACGTTGTGCCGACAGCCGGCACCGAAGATGATTTCAGGCGAGACGAATTTACGCAGGAGGCTCAGATTGGGGCTCATTGGAAAGCCTGTTGTTATTATTTTGGGGAGATGCGCTCCACACTAACCCATTCCCAGGCGTTTGCAATCAGACCAAAGGGTCATTCCCAATAGGACACCGGCCAGCGCGAGGCTGGCCGGAGATGGATCAGCGGCTGGCGAAGTACATGGTCACTTCGAAGCCGATACGCAGGTCGGTGAAGGCGGGTTTGGTCCACATGGGGAGAGTCCTCTTGTTGTGCCGGAAGATTCCGGTGAAGGCATTAATGCATGGGGGGATGGGGGTGCGAATGCTACTTTCGAAGTAAATGCCGCACTGCATTAGTCGCGAATGTACAGGGAGCAAAATGTGGGAGGGGGCTTGCTCCCACACTTGATTGCATTTCAAGTTGGAATCAGAAGAAACCCAACGGATTGATGTCGTAGCTCACCAGCAAATTCTTGGTCTGCTGGTAGTGATCGAGCATCATCTTGTGGTTCTCACGCCCCACGCCCGACTTCTTGTAGCCGCCAAACGCCGCATGCGCCGGGTACAGGTGATAACAGTTGGTCCATACGCGGCCGGCCTTGATCGCCCGGCCCATGCGGTAGGCGCGGTTGATGTCGCGGGTCCACAGCCCGGCGCCGAGACCGAATTCGCTGTCGTTGGCAATCGCCAGGGCTTCGGCTTCGTCCTTGAAGGTGGTGATCCCCACCACCGGGCCGAAGATTTCTTCCTGGAACACGCGCATCTTGTTGTGGCCCTTGAGCAGGGTCGGCTGGATGTAGTAACCGCTTGACAGGTCGCCCTCCAGGCGCTCGGCCGCGCCGCCGGTGAGCAGCTCGGCGCCCTCTTCCTGGGCGATCTTGAGGTAGGAGAGGATCTTGTCGTATTGCTGCTCGGACGCCTGGGCGCCGACCATGGTCTCGGTGTCCAGCGGGTTGCCGCGCTTGATCTTGACGATCTTCTTCATCACCACTTTCATGAAGTCGTCGTAGATCGACTCCTGCACCAGCGCCCGCGACGGGCAGGTGCACACTTCGCCCTGGTTGAAGAACGCCAGCACCAGGCCTTCGGCGGCTTTTTCGATGAACGCAGGCTCAGCCTGCATGATGTCTTCGAAGAAGATGTTCGGCGACTTGCCGCCCAGTTCCACGGTGGAGGGAATGAGGTTCTCGGCGGCCGCATGCATGATGTGCGCGCCGATGGGGGTCGAGCCGGTAAAGGCAATCTTGGCAATGCGCTTGCTGGTGGCCAGCGCCTCCCCGGCTTCGCGGCCAAAGCCCTGGACGATATTCAGCACGCCCGGTGGCAGCAGGTCATTGATCAACTCGGCAAACACCATGATCGACAGCGGCGTCTGCTCGGCCGGCTTGAGCACGATGCAGTTACCGGCGGCCAGGGCCGGGGCGAGTTTCCAGGCGGCCATCAGCAGCGGGAAGTTCCACGGAATGATCTGCCCGACCACGCCCAATGGCTCATGGAAGTGATAGGCCGCGGTGTGTTCGTTGATCTCGGCGGCGCCGCCTTCCTGGGCGCGGATGCAGCCGGCGAAGTAGCGGAAGTGGTCGGCGGCCAGGGGCACGTCGGCGTTGAGGGTTTCGCGCACGGCCTTGCCGTTGTCCCAGCTTTCGGTCACGGCCAGCACGTCGAGGTGCTGCTCGATACGGTCGGCGATTTTCAGCAGCACCAGGGAGCGATCCTGGGGCGAAGTCTTGCCCCAGGCGTCGGCGGCGGCATGGGCAGCGTCAAGGGCCTTGTCGATATCGGCGGCGTTGGAGCGCGGGAATTCGGCGATCACTTCACCGGTCACCGGCGAGGTGTTGGTGAAGTACTCACCACTGAGCGGGGCGACGAACTCGCCGCCGATGTAATTGCCGTAGCGCTGCTTGAAGCTGACGATGGCGCCAGGGGTGCCAGGTTGTGCGTAGATCATGTTAAAGCCTCTGTCTGGGTCCGGGCCTGTCGGTCAACAGGCGATGACCCGATAGTAAAGAGCCCCCGCTGGCGGGCGAATGCGCCGTTGGCAGGGGGGCACTTGTCATTTGGTCGTAGTTTCAGTGCTTGGCGACCAGCTCTTTGGGCAGCTTGAAGGTCCAGAGCATGCCGCCCTGGTTGAAGTCCTTGATGCGCTTGGCCACTTCACCGCCCCACAACGGCACGGCGCCGCCCCAGCCGGAGAGCACCGAGACGTACTGTTCGCCGTCCATTTCCCAGGTCACAGGCGAGCCGAGCACGCCGGAGCCGGTCTGGAATTCCCAGACCTTCTCGCCGGTCTTGGCGTTGAACGCCTGCAGGAAGCCTTCCGGCGTGCCGGTGAACACCAGGTTGCCCTTGGTGGTCAGCACCCCGCCCCACAGCGGCGCGAAGTTCTTGTGGCGCCAGACTTCCTTGCCGGTCTTCGGGTCGATGGCGCGCAGTACGCCGATGTAGTCTTCGTTCAGCGGCTTGATGGTGAAGCCGGCGCCAAGGAACGCCGCGCCCTTCTTGTAGGCGATGCCTTCGTTCCAGATGTCCATGCCCCACTCGTTGGACGGCACATAGAACAGCCCGGTGTCGCGGTTATAGGCCATCGGCATCCAGTTCTTCGCACCGAGGAACGCCGGCGCGACAAACACCGAGGTGCCCTTGGTTTCGCTGCCCGGCGCGCCTGGGCGGCTGGCTTCGTTGTAGATCGGTCGACCGTCCTTATCCAGGCCGCTGGCCCAGGTGATCTTGTCGACAAACGGGAAGCCACGGATGAACTTGCCGTTGGTGCGGTCGAGTACATAGAAGAAGCCGTTGCGGTCGGCGGTGGCTGCCGCTTTGATTTCCTTGCCGCCTTCGGTGTAGTTGAAGGAGATCAGCTCGTTGACGCCGTCATAGTCCCAGCCGTCGTGGGGCGTGCTCTGGAAGTGCCACTTGATGGTGCCGTCGTCCGGGTTCAGCGCCAGGCGCGAGGACGAGTAGAGGTTGTCGCCGGGGCGCAGGTGCGAGTTCCACGGCGCCGGGTTGCCGGTGCCGAACAGCAGCAGGTTGGTTTCCGGGTCGTAGTAGCCGCCCAGCCACGGTGCGGCGCCGCCGGTTTTCCACAGGTCGCCCGGCCAGGTCTTGCCCGCCTCGCCGCCGGAGATGCCGTTTTCCACGGCTTTGCCGTCCTTGTAGACATAACCCATATGGCCTTCGACCGTCGGGCGGCTCCACAGCAGCTCGCCGTTTTTCGGGTCATAGGCCTGGATCTTGCCGACCACGCCGAATTCGCCACCGGCCACGCCGGTGATCAGCTTGCCGTTGACCACCAGGGGCGCGGCGCTGATCGAGTAGCCTTCCTTGTGGTCGGCGACCTGCTTGCTCCACACCACTTTGCCGGTGTCTTTGTTCAGCGCCACCAGCTTGGCGTCGAGGGTGCCGAAGAACACCAGGTCGCCGTACAGCGCCACGCCACGGTTGATCACGTCACAGCACGGGCGGATGTCATCGGGCAGACGCGCATCGTACTGCCAGAGCTTCTTGCCGGTGCGCGCATCCACCGCGAACACCCGCGAGTAGGAACCGGTGAGGTACATCACCCCGTCCTTGATCATCGGCTGCGCCTGTTGCCCACGCTGCTTCTCGCCGCCAAAGGAAAACGCCCAGACCGGGCGCAGGTCCTTGACGTTGTCGACGTTCAGGCTATCGAGGGGGCTGTAGCGCTGGCCCTGCACGCCCAGGCCGTTGGTGACGATCTGCCCGGGGTTTTTCGGGTCCTGGAGGATGTCCTCATCGCTGACCGAGGCCATGGCCTGGCCGGATAACAGGATGGCACCGAGCAACACACTCAAGGCGAAGGGTTGGCGACGTGCGGGTTGGGTCATGACGGCTACCTCTGCGGTTTTTTGTTATACCCGGGAAATTTTCCCGGTCTGGTGCAGATTCTTGGGCGCAGGGGCCGTTGTCACAATTGACCGCAGTATCGAGTTTGCTAGTTCCTTAGTAGCGGGTCAGCGCGGCGAATCCACGCGTTGCATCTGTTCGCGCTCGTACCGCGGGTACAGGTGGCTGACGCTGCGGATCAGTTCATAGCGGCTCAGGCTGATCGCCGCGAAGCGTGCGGGGATGGGGCTGCGGATCATCTCGGCCATGTCGCTGCCCTGGGCGGCGCCGTCATGCAAAAGTTGATCGAGCCAGGTCAGGTAGTCGCGCATCTGCGTAAAGGGTTGCGCGTCGCTGGCCACCGGGCCATGGCCGGGCACGATCAGGGTCCAGGGCAAGGCTTGCAGGGTGCCGAGGTCAGCCAGCCACACCGCCAGCCCCGGGCTGTTGGGGGTGGTGAGCGCGCGCTGGTAAAACACCAGGTCGCCGGCAAACAGCACGCCGGTGCTCTGGTCGAAGATCGCCAGGTCGGCGCCGGTGTGACCGCTGAGCGCGAGCAGGCGCAGGTCATGGCGGCCGACGCTCAGCACACCGGGCTGCAGCACCTGGGTGGGCAACACCACCTCGGTGCCGCGCATCCAGTCGCCGACCATGCGGTAGAGGTTTTCCGCCATGCCGTCGCCCTGCTCGTGCAGCAGCCGCGTGGTCTCGGCCAGGGCGCCGATGGGCACGTCCTTGAAGGCCTGGTTGCCCAGCGCATGGTCAGGGTGATGATGGGTAATCAGCACCTGGATCACCGGCTTGGGGGTGACACGGGCGATGGCCTCGCGCATGGCTTCGCCGTAGCGCCGCGACGGTCCGGTGTCGATCACCACCACGCCGGCCTCGGTGACGATAAAGGCGGTGTTGACGATATTGCCGCCGTTGGCCTTGGCAAAATTGTCGGTGCTGCCTTCGAGCAGCCAGGTGTCGTCGGCGATCAGCCGGGGCTTGAGGGCGTAGTCGAGGTCCGCCAGGGCGGGCAGGCTCAGGCCCAGGCATAACAATAGAATCCAGCGCATGCCGCGCTCCTTCTGGTCAGGGGATGGCCGCGTCGAACTCATTGCCGCTGTTGTCGCGCAGCACCAGGCGGGTGGGCCCCGGCGCGGCGATATCAAAGGCCAGGTTGGGGTTTTCGCTGACCGCCGGGAACAGCTCAAGATCAGCCAGCACCTGGCCGTCCTGGCCGCGCAGTTGCGCATGGTTGATAAAAAACTCGGGGATGCCGCTGACCATGCCGTTGTCCATCGGGTGCGCCACCTGCACACGTACGCGGCTGAACTCGCCACGCGGATAACGGCCGCCGAGCACTTCGCCGATGTGCTCTTCCCAGCCCGGCTGGGTGCGTACCACGCTGGGCGCGGTGCAGCCGCCACCGGCCGCGTCGATCAGGGTCGAACCCACATGCCACAGGCCGTCATCGGTGAGCACCGCCGCCCGCAACGGCGTGGCCTGCTCGATACGAATCCGCAGCGACAGCCACGGCAGCACCCCGGCCTTGGGCTGGAAGTCGACGATTTTCGGCAACGGGTTGAGCTCGGCCCAGGCGAGGATCTTCACCACATGGCCGCTGAAGGCTCGAGCATCGATTTCCAGCGGCACCTGGCGCGCATCTTCGGCGAACGGCGGCGCGAGCAGCTTGACTCGGTCGTCGAACACAAACGGCGCCTGCGCCAGGAACTGCTTGTGATAGAAGTCCCACATCACCGACGGCACCGGGTCGACCTCCACGGCGTGCGCCGCCAGCGGCAGCCAGCAGGCCAGGATGCAGCTCAGTCGCCAGTTCATCCCCTGCTCCTATTGATACATCTCGGGCACTTCGTACTGCAGGCCGTAACGGGCATAGATGGCTTGCACCGCGCCGTCGCGGATCAGGCCTTCCAGCGCCTCTTCCACCGCGTAGGCCAACTGGCGATTGCTCTCGTGCACTGCCATGCCGATCTCCCAGCGTTGCTTGCCCATGTTCGGGTAGGCGTTTTCGGCCAGGGCCAGTTGCGGGTCGTGGGCTTCATGCACCTGCCAATCGACTTCGCCGCGCATCGCCATCACCGCATCGACCTCACCGGCTTTCATCGCCGCAAAGGCCTGGGGTACGTCAGGGTAGTGATGGGTCCTGGCGGCGAGCATGCCGTTGAACACCGAGGTGAGGTAGAACGACGGCACACTGTCGACTTCGACGCCAATCGGGTGCTGCTCGAACACCGCCACGCTGGCGACCGTGTCCAGGCGCCGACGATCGTAGGCCACCTGCCATTGTTCGTTCTGGTACGGCCCGAACATCACCACATGGCCGTTTTCCAGTTCGCCCTGGTCGTTGCGCTTTTGTGCGTAATCGCGGTCGTAGGGCGCGCGCATCATCAGGTCGGCCAGTTGCTGGTTGTGCAGCGGGCTGCCGCGCCAGATGTAGTCGCGCAGGTCGTCGTCGAGCTTCTCGCCGGCCGGCGCCCAGATCAACGTGAGCCGTACCCCCAGCGCCGTGGCCAGGGCCTGGGCCAGTTCCACGTCGACCCCGCGCGCGGTGGCGCCATCTTCGAAACTGTAAGGGGCAAAGTCCTTGTACACCGCCACGTTGATTTCGCCAGCGGCGATCATCTGGTCATAGCTGCGCACCTGCGCCTGTGCCGGCTGGCAACACAGCAGGGCCAGGCCAAGCACATAAGCGAACAGGCGCATGGCTTACTCCTCGACGTGCACGCTGTCCAGGTAGGTGCGCACGGCCCACAAGGCTTCCTGGCTCAGGTAGTCGGCCATTTTCGGCATGTACACGCGACCGTCACGCACCGCGCCATGGCGCACGCGCTCGACGAACCACTCATCACCGGCTTCGCCCACATCGAGCATGCGCAGGTCGGGGGCGATGCCGCCGGACTTGGCTTCCAGGCCGTGGCAGGCGGCGCAGTTCTGGTTGTAGGCGGACGAGCCGATTTCCACGGCGCGGTCGTGTTCAGGCGAGGTGCGGTACGGATTGACCGCCGCCCAGCCATCTTCGTTGACCGGTACGCCGGCGTCCTTGATCGAGGTCAGGCCTTTGGTTTCCACCGCTTGCGGGACCACGTTGCCATGGGCCCAGGCGGAGCCCCCGGCGATCACACCGACCAACAGCCCGGCGACGAGCAAGGCATTGTGTTTTGTTGTCATTATTTTTGCCCTCAGGATTGCACGCAAAACCTCATTGCAGAGGCTATGGCAACCATCTTAGAAACCCCGGGGCATGGGCCGTATGCTGCTTTGGTGGCCGCCCTCTCCTCCCTTGGTAGTAGGGCTTGTGGGGCACGCCTAAAACAGCGGCGCCTCGGGAAGTCTTCCCGGCCACAGCGGGAGTTTTTCCGTATCCGCCCGGCGCCCCGGCGTTCCACCCTGTGCAGGCCAAAACCTCCACTGGGAACTGCAACCATGACAATAAGATCGCTACCCGCCCGCTCACCTTTAAGCCTTGCCGTGCAAGCCTTCGTGCTGGTGGGCAGCCTGTCCCTCAGTGCCGTAACGTTCGCGGCCGCCGAACCCGCCAAGCCGACGCACAATGTCACCTGGGAAGACATCGCCAACGACCACCTGACCACCCAGGACGTGCTGCAATACGGCATGGGTACCAACGCCCAGCGCTGGAGCCCGCTGGCCCAGGTCAACGACAAGAACGTGTTCAAGCTCACCCCAGCCTGGTCCTATTCCTTTGGCGATGAGAAGCAACGCGGCCAGGAATCCCAGGCCATCGTCAGCGACGGCGTGGTCTACGTCACCGGCTCCTATTCCCGGGTGTTCGCCCTCGACGCCAAGACCGGCAAGCGCCTGTGGACCTACAACCACCGCCTGCCCGACAACATTCGCCCATGCTGCGATGTGGTCAACCGCGGTGCGGCGATCTTCGGCGACAAGATCTACTTCGGCACCCTCGACGCGCGCCTGATCGCCCTCGACAAGCACACCGGCAAAGTGGTGTGGAACAAGAAGTTCGGCGACCACGCCGCCGGCTACACCATGACCGGCGCCCCGGTGCTGATCAAAGACAAGGTCAGCGGCAAGGTGCTGTTGATCCACGGCAGCTCCGGCGATGAGTTCGGCGTGGTCGGCCAGCTGTTTGCCCGCGACCCTGACACCGGTGAAGAAGTGTGGATGCGCCCGTTCGTGGAAGGCCATATGGGCCGCCTCAACAGCAAGGACAGCACCACCACCGGCGACGTCAAGGCGCCTTCGTGGCCGGATGACCCGACCACCGCAACCGGCAAGGTCGAGGCCTGGAGCCACGGCGGTGGCGCCCCTTGGCAGAGCGCGAGCTTCGATGCCGAGACCAACACGATCATCGTCGGCGCCGGTAACCCCGGCCCGTGGAACACCTGGGCGCGCACCGCCAAGGACGGCAACCCCCACGATTTCGACAGCCTCTACACCTCGGGCCAGGTCGGCGTCGACCCGAGCACCGGCGAAGTGAAGTGGTTCTACCAGCACACCCCCAACGACGCCTGGGACTTCTCCGGCAACAACGAGCTGGTGCTGTTCGACTACAAGGACAAGGACGGCAAGGTGGTCAAGGCCACCGGCCACGCTGACCGCAACGGCTTTTTCTATGTGGTGGACCGCAACAACGGCAAGCTGCAGAACGCCTTCCCGTTCGTCGACAACATCACCTGGGCGAGCCATATCGACCTGAAGACCGGGCGTCCGGTGGAGAACGAAGGCCAGCGTCCGGCCAAGCCCTTGCCGGGTGAAACCAAAGGCAAGCCGGTGGAGGTCTCGCCGCCGTTCCTGGGGGGCAAGAACTGGAACCCTATGGCCTACAGCCAGGACACCGGCCTGTTCTACATCCCAGGCAACCAGTGGAAAGAGGAATACTGGACCGAAGAGGTCAACTACAAGAAAGGCTCGGCGTACCTGGGCATGGGTTTTCGCATCAAGCGCATGTATGACGACCACGTCGGCACCCTGCGGGCAATGAACCCGACTACCGGCAAGGTGGTGTGGGAGCACAAGGAAGCCTTGCCACTGTGGGCCGGCGTATTGGCGACCAAGGGCAACCTGGTGTTTACCGGTACAGGCGACGGTTTCTTCAAGGCCTTCGACGCGAAAACCGGCAAGGAGCTGTGGAAGTTCCAGACCGGCAGCGGCATCGTCTCGCCGCCGATCACCTGGGAACAGGATGGCGAGCAGTATGTCGGCGTCACCGTCGGCTACGGCGGCGCGGTGCCATTGTGGGGCGGCGACATGGCCGAGCTGACCAAGCCGGTGGCACAAGGCGGGTCGTTCTGGGTGTTCAAGATCCCGAGCTGGGATCAGAAGACCGCGCAAAAATAACCCCCGCGAGAATGCCGGGCCGCTTTTTGCAGCAAGCGGCTTCCCTTGTGGTGAGCGGGCTTGCCCCGCGCAGGGCTGCGAAGCGGCCCCGGCATTCCTCCAGCACCTCCGTGCGCTCAGGGTTTACGACTGCTGCGCAGCCGAGCGCGGGGCAAGCCCGCTCACCACAGCAAGCCCGCTCACCACAACAAGCCCACTCACCACAGCAAGGCCCTCACCACAACAAGCCCGCTCACCACAGGATCCCCAGAGGTCGTACGATGAACTACCTGCCCTTGTTACTCCTGCTCTGCCTGCCCGTGGCCCACGCCGACGACGGCGACGATGCGCCGCTGATCATCAACGGCTGCACCATCGCCGCACACAGCCAATGCCCCGGCGCCAACCTTAAGGGCGCCAACCTGCGCAACCAGGACTTGAGCAAGATGAACCTGGCCGGCGCCGACCTGCGCGAGGCGGATCTGCGCCATGCCAACCTCGACCTGGCCAACCTGGAAAAAGCCCGGCTGCAAGGCGCCAACCTGACCCGCGCCAGCCTGCAACAAAGCAACCTGCGCCTGGCCGACTTCAGCGGCGCCACGCTGATGGCGATCCAGGGTTGGGGCCTGTTCGCCCAGGGTGCGCAGTTCGAAAACGCCAACCTCAGCGCGGCCTACCTGCAATTTGCGCGGTTGTCCGGGGCAAAAATGCACAAGGCCAACCTGCGTGCGGCCGACCTGGAAATGACCTGGTTGAGCAAGGCCGACCTGCAAGGGGCCGACCTCAGCGATGCCAACCTGCAGGAAGCCAAGTTCGGCGAGAGCAACCTGGAACAGGCCACCCTCACCGGCAGCCGCCAGCACTACGCGAACTTCCAGGATGCCAATATGGAAGGCTGCATCGACTGCCCCACCACCTGGGATCGCTAGCCCCCCGCGCATACGCTGTTATCCAACCACCCGCACCACGCCCATGTCGATCCCCAGGTGCACCAGTTCGGCATGGGAACTCACCTGCAATTTGCTCTTGAGCAAGGTCAGGTGATTGGACACGGTCTTGCTGCTGATATTCAGCTGGTCGGCAATCGCTCGGGTCGGCGTGCCCCTGGCCAGCATCAGGAAGATTTCCAGCTCGCGCGGGGTCATGCCCTGCAAACGTTGATCACCGGGCGTATAGGCCAGTTCAGTGGCCAGGGCCTGTTCGATGTAGGCGTGACCGTCGAGGATGCGCCGCACCGCTTCGATCAACACCTCGGGTGCCGAGGTTTTGGTCAGGTAGCCCGAGGCGCCCGCCTCCAGGGCCTGGCGCACCAGGGGCAACTCGTCGTGCATGCTGAAAAACAGCACGCGCAGGTGCGGCAGGCGCTGGCGCAGGCGCCGGGTGGTTTCCAGGCCGCTGATGCCCGGCAGGCCGAAGTCCATGATCACCAGGTGCGGCAGCGCTTCCTGGACCCGGCTCAACGCCTCTTCGCCACTGGCCGCCTCGCGCACTTCAACGGCCGGCAGCAGCGCACGCAACAGGCTGGCATAGCCTTGGCGTACCACCGCGTGGTCATCCACCAACAGAATATTCATGAGGCCTCCAACGGCATGTTCAACGCCAACGCCCAGCCGGCGCCGGGCTGGCTGATGATCTTCAATTCGCCGCCCAGGCAACGGGCGCGTTCGGCCATTGAATACAGGCCCACGCCGGGCCGCTGGGGCGTGTCTGCACCGCGACCGTTATCACGCACCCACAGGCGCAGGCGCGAACCGCGATGTTGCAGGCGCACGTGCACCTGGCTGGCGTCGGCATGCCGCAGGATGTTGGTCAGGGCTTCCTGGAGCAGGCGGTACAGATGAGTCTTGCTGGCGCCGGGCAACAGCGGCAGGTCGGTGCTGACCTGCAGGTGGCAGGGAATGCCATGGCTGGCCTGCCACTGGGTGACCAGCAGCGCAAACGCCTCGGCCATCGGCATGTGTTGCAGGGCCACCGGATAAAGGTCGTGGACCAGTGCCCGGAAGCCTTGCTGCAAGTGCTCGCAGTGATCCTCGAGTTGCGCCACCGTGGGCGCCAGCAGGTGCGGCTGGTCGGTGGCCAGGCGCAACAGGCAGGCCTGGGCGCGAATGCCGGCCAGGTATTGGCCGAGGTCATCGTGCAGGGTCTGGGCCAGGTGGGTGCGCTCCTGCTCCTGCACCGCCAGCAGGGTCTGGGTAAGCCGGGTGTTATCGGTGCGCGCCTGCTCCAGGGCGTCGGTCATGCGGTTGAAGTGCAGCGCCAGTTGGCGTGCTTCCGGCGCGCCTTGGCTGCGCAGGCGCACATTGAGCTGGCCGGCGCACACCTGTTGCAGTGCGCGCAGCAATTCATCCAGCACGCCCATGCCCCGGCGCACCGCCCAGCGGATGGTCAACAGGCTCAGGGCCAGAGCCAGTGCGCACAGGCCCAACAATTGTTGCAGGGAGTCCCAGACCTCGTCGATTTCATCCCGTGGGTCGACAGCGATGGACACACGCCGGCCGTCCGGCAAGTCCAGCACCTGGGCACTGCGCCGCGCCTCGGCAAACAGCAGGCGCCCAAGCCAGGCGTCCAGCCCGTCCGCGTCCGGCGCTTGCACGGTGTCGCCGCTCGCCAGCCAGTGCACACGCACATGACGCAAACTCGCGGTGAGGTGGGGTTGCAGGCTGGCCGGATCGCGCGCGGCGGTTTCGCTCAGGTAGTGCACCACCGCTTCGGCCGATTGCAGCTCGCGCTCCACATCGGCCAGGGCCTGGTGCAGCAACAGCGCGGTGCAGGCGCAGGTCACCAGGATGAAGAAGCCGCACACCCATAGGTTGATGCGCCACAAGGCCGACAAGACGCGCATGCTGGTGTCACTCCTGTGGATAGAGCCCGTGGTGCTCCATGCTAAAACCCCACGGCGCACCCGGGGCTACTACCTTGGTACTGCCCCAGCGCTACTTTCTGCATATTTGCAGCGACGTTCAGGGTTCCTATGCTGGCGCTACCTGTCATGGAGTGCCCTATGCGCCAGCTCGCCCCCTACGCCGTGATCTGCCTGCTGGCGATCGCCTGGGCCGCCACCGGCCAGGCCGCCGAAGCGCCCTTGCAGGTGCAGATCGGCTACCTGGGTTATCGGCCCGATCCGGGCCCGCTGCTGTCGAATGTGATTCCCGAGCCTGCCGATGCCGGGCAGCGTGGTGCTGAACTGGCGATCATCGATAGCAACAGCACCGGCGCCTTTCTCAACCAGCGCTACAGCCTGACCAGCGCTACGGTGGACACTCCGGACGCGCTGCTCGCCGCCGCCCAGGCCCAGCATGCCCAGGGCCTGCGCCTGTTCGTGATCAACGCACCCGCCGCCAGCCTGCGCCAACTCAGCGCGGCGTTGCCCGACAGCCTGCTGTTCAACGCCGGCAGCCCGGATGACCGCCTGCGCAGCAGCGACTGCCTGGGCAACGTGCTGCATACCCTGCCCAGCCGCGCGATGCTCGCCGATGCGCTGGCGCAGTTCCTGGTCGTGCGCAAATGGCAGAAGGCACTGCTGATCGTCGGCCCCACCGAGGATGACCAGGCCTACGCCGCCGCCCTGCGTCGTGCCGCCAAGCGCTTCGGCGTGCAGCTGGTGGCGGAAAAGGCCTGGCGCTTCGATAACGACCAACGCCGCAGCGCCCAGGCGGATATGCCGCTGTTCACCCAGACCGCCGAATACGATGTGGTGCTGGTGGCCGACGAGCGCGGCGACTTCGGCGAGTACGTGCCCTACCAGACGTGGTACCCGCGCCCCGTCGCCGGCACCCAGGGCCTGACGCCCACCGGCTGGCACAAAACCGTCGAGACCTACGGCGCCGCCCAATTGCAGAAACGTTTCGAGGCCCTGGCCGGGCGCTGGATGAACGACCGTGACTTCGCCGCCTGGATGGCCGTGCGCAGCGTCGCCAGTGCAGTGAGCAAGTTGCGCCAGGTCGAGCCCATGGCGATCCGCCAAGTGGAAATCAGCGAGCAACTGCCCCTGGACGGGTTCAAGGGCCGCAAGCTCAGCTACCGCCCCTGGAACGGCCAACTGCGCCAGCCGATTCCCATCGTGCAGCCCCGCGCGCTGGTCAGCACCTCGCCCCAGGACGGTTTCCTGCACCCCACCAACGAAATGGACAGCCTGGGCTATGACAAACCCGAGGTGACCTGCCGCTTCCCTTGATCGCCTACCCACAATAATAAGGAATCCGCCATGCGCCGCACCCTGCTCCCATGCGCCCTGCTGCTTGCCGCCGGGCACGCCGTGGCCAGTACCGCCTGGGTCTCCAACGAGAAAGACAACAGCCTGAGCCTGATCGACATGCAGACCCTGCAAGTCACCGACACCCTCAAGGTCGGCCAGCGCCCGCGAGGCTTGCTGCTGTCCCATGACAACAAGCTGCTGTACATCTGCGCCAGCGACTCGGACCGCGTGCAGGTGATGGACGTGGCCACGCGCAGGATCATCAAGGAACTGCCCTCCGGCAAAGACCCCGAGCAGTTCGCCCTGCACCCCAATAACCGCTGGCTGTACGTGTCCAACGAAGACGACGCGCTGGTCACCGTGATCGACACCGAGACCTCCAAGGTGCTCGGCCAGATCAACGTCGGCGTCGAACCCGAAGGCATGGCCGTGAGCCCGGATGGCAAGTGGGCGGTGAACACCAGCGAAACCACCAACATGCTGCACTGGATCGACACCAGCACCCAGACCCTGGCCGACAGCACCCTGGTGGACCAGCGCCCGCGCTTCGTCGAGTTCAACCACGATGGCTCGCAGCTGTGGGCCTCGGCGGAAATCGGCGGCACCGTGACCATCCTCGACGTGGCCAGCCGCGCGATCCTCAAGACCCTGACCTTCAAGATCAAGGGCGTGCACCCGGACAAAGTCCAGCCGGTCGGCATCAAGCTCAGCGCCGACGGCAAGTACGGCTTTGTCGCCCTCGGCCCGGCCAACCATGTGGCGGTGATCGACGCCAAGACCTTCGAGGTCCTCGACTACCTGTTGGTGGGCCGCCGCGTGTGGCAGATGGCATTTACCCCGGACGAGAAACAGTTGCTGGCCACCAACGGCGTGAGCGGCGATGTGTCGGTGATCGATGTGGACAGCCTCAAGGTGATCAAGTCGGTGAAGGTCGGGCGTTATCCGTGGGGCGTGGTGGTTACGCCATGAACGCCTTGGACGTGCGCGAGCTGAGCTTTGCCTATGGCGCGCGGCAGGCCTTGTGCGAGGTGAGTTTCAGCCTGGCGCCGGGGCGCTTTGCGGCGTTGCTGGGGCCCAATGGCGCCGGCAAATCCACCTTGATTGCCCTGCTCACGCGGCTGTATGACCTGCAAAGCGGCGACATTCGCGTGGGCGGTCATTCCCTGCGTGAAGCGCCGCGTGCGGCCCTTACACAACTGGGTGTGGTGTTCCAGCAAAGCACCCTGGACCTGGATTTAAGCGTGGAACAGAACCTGCGTTACCACGCTGCGTTGCATGGTTTATCGCGGCGCCAGACCGACCTGCGCGTCGCCGCCGAACTGGCACGCCAGGCCCTCACCGAACGGCGCCGGGAAAAAGTCCGCGAACTGAACGGCGGACATCGGCGCCGCGTGGAAATCGCCCGCGCATTGCTGCATGAGCCGCGCCTGCTGCTGTTGGATGAGGCCAGCGTCGGCCTCGACCCCGCCAGCCGCCTGGCCCTGAACCAGCACGTGCGCAGCCTGTGCTGCGAACACGGCATCAGCGTGCTGTGGACCACTCACCTGCTCGACGAAGTACAGGCCGACGATGCCTTGATGATCCTGCATCAGGGCCGCCTGGTGGCCAGTGGGCAAGTCGATTCCTTGATCGAGCAACAAGGCGGCGACCTGGGCAGCGTGTTCGCGCGCTTGACGCGCCCCACCACGACGGGAGCGGCGGCATGAACGCTTACTGGCAATGCCTGCGCGGCATCGTCCTGCGCGAGTGGCTGCGCTTTGTGTTGCAGCGCACGCGGTTTCTCAGCGCGCTGGTGCGCCCGTTACTGTGGCTGCTGGTGTTCGCCGCCGGGTTCCGTGCGGCGCTGGGCATCTCGGTGATCGAACCCTACGACACCTATATCCCCTACGAGGTCTACATCGTCCCGGGGCTGGCCTGCATGATCCTGCTGTTCAACGGCATGCAGGGCTCGCTGTCGATGGTCTACGACCGCGAGATGGGCAGCATGCGCGTGCTGCTGACCAGCCCGTTGCCGCGCACGTTTTTGCTGTGCAGCAAGCTGTTGGCCACCGCGCTGATTTCGCTGTTGCAGGTGTATGGGTTCCTGGCGATCGCCTGGGTGTACGGCGTGCAACCGCCGGCCATGGGGCTGGTCGTCGCCCTGCCGGCGTTGCTGCTGGTGGCCTTGATGTTGAGTGCCCTGGGCTTGCTGCTGTCGAATGCGATTCGCCAGCTGGAGAACTTTGCCGGGGTGATGAACTTCGTGATCTTCCCGCTGTTTTTCCTGTCGTCGGCGCTGTACCCGTTGTGGAAGATGCGCGACTCCAGTGAATGGCTGTACTGGCTGTGCGCGGTCAACCCGTTTACCCACGCCGTGGAGCTGGTGCGCTTTGCCCTGTACCAACGCTTCGCCGGCCTGGCCCTGGCGGTGTGCCTGGGTTTGACCGTGCTGTTCGCAGTGTTGGCGGTGCTGACCTTCAATCCCCAGCATGCGGCGTTGCGCAAAAAGGGCTGAAGGCGGCAAAACTACTACTTTGGTACTGGTTTTCCTGTCTATCGTCGCATTCCCAAGGGCTCGGGACTCACGTGTAATGCGCGCATAACGATAAGGATTGTCCTGCCATGCTGCCTGCCCGACTGCCTCTATTGGCGCTGCTGTGCCTGTTCGTCGCCCACGTCCAGGCCGACACCCCGCTGTTTTCCGCCGAGGGCTACCGCATCAGCCTGTACCGCAGCCCCACGCCCGACCACCTGCCAGGCGCCACGATTGTCGATACCGCGGCCCTGCAAACCCTGCTCGATCAAACCCCGGCGCCAGTGCTGATCGATGTGTACCGCCGCCAATGGCTGCAAGGCCGCTTCATCGAAGACCAGCCCCACGCCAACCTGCCCGGCAGCCACTGGCTGGCCAACACCGGCGACGGCGACCTGACGCCGGAGTGGCAAAGCTATTTCGTGCGCCACTTGTATGCCTACAGCGGCGGCGACCTCAAGCGACCGCTGGTCTTCTACTGCCGCGCCGATTGCTGGCTGAGTTGGAACGCGGTAAAACGTGCCGCCAATCTCGGCTATACCTCTGTGTACTGGTATCGCGACGGCCTGGATGCCTGGGAAGCGGCGAAGCTGCCGGTGACGGTCGCCCAACCCGAGCCATTTCAAACCTCACAATAAGAAAGGTGAACGGCCATGTACAAAATCCTGATTGCCGACGATCACCCACTGTTTCGCGAAGCGATCCATAACGTCATCAGCGACGGCTTCCCCGGCAGCGAAGTGATGGAAACCGCCGACCTCGACAGCGCCCTGGCATTGACCCAGGAACACGACGACCTCGACCTGATCCTGCTCGACCTGAACATGCCCGGCATGCATGGCCTCAATGGCCTGATCAACCTGCGCAACGAGGCGCCGACCATTCCGGTGGTGATCGTCTCGGCCGAACAGGACAAGCAGATCGTGCTGCAAGCCATCACCTACGGCGCCGTGGGCTTTATCACCAAATCCTCGCCGCGCCTGCAAATGACCGAGGCGATTCAACAGATTCTCAACGGCAACGTGTACCTGCCGCCGGACATCATCCGCACCCAGAAACCCGGCACCCACCGACGCCTCAACGAAAACCCCGGCTTCGCCCCCGAACTGCTGCAAGCCCTGACGCGCAAGCAGTTGCTGGTGCTGGAACGCATGACCAAGGGTGAGTCGAACAAGCAGATCGCCTACACCCTGGAGATTGCCGAGACCACGGTGAAGGCCCATGTGTCGGCGATCCTGCGCAAGTTGAATGTGCATAACCGGGTGCAGGCGATCCTCAGTGCCGGGGATATCGATTTCGGCTCGTACCTGCGCCGCTGACACGTCTGACACAACACAAATCAAATGTGGGAGGGGGCTTGCTCCCGATGGCTGTGGACCAGTCAACACCTTCTTGGCTGAACCACCGCCATCGGGGCAAGCCCTACTGCCTGCGTACGCCTCCTGTAGGAGCGAGCTTGCTCGCGAAAAACGTCAACGATAACGCGTGCTTCCTGAATGAACGCGACGCCTGTAAGTTTTTCGCGAGCAAGCTCGCTCCTACAAAAAGCCTTAACTGACTGGCATTAGGGCTTGCCCCCTCCCACACTGGTTCTGCGTTTTCAGGGCCGGCCGAGCAGGTGGCTCATGGCGGTCTTGAGTTTCATGGGGCGTACCGGCTTGTGCATCAGCGTGTGCCCCAACTCGCGAATTTGCAGCTTGAGTTCATTGCTGTAGTTGGCAGTGATCATCAGCGCCGGTATCGCGCGGCCGCGGCGTCCATTGATGCGGGCGACGGCGTCGACGCCGTTCTGGTCGTCGTCGAGGTGGTAGTCGGCGATCAGCAAGTCCGCTTCGGCATGGTAGTTGTCCACCTGCCGTGCCAGGTCCTGCTCCGACAACGCCGTGATCACCTGGCAGCCCCAGCCTTCGAGCAAGGTGCGCATGCCCGCGCAGATCGCCGCGTCGTTATCCAGCACCCACACCCGCGCGCCTTGCAGGCGTTCGAGCATCGGCTCGCTCATGGCCAGCTGCGGCAGCGACTTGGGTGCGGTGGCGCTCAACGGCACCTCCACCGAGAACATCGAGCCCTTGCCCGGCCAGGATCTGACGCTGATGCGATGACCCAGGATCCCGGCGATCTTTTCCACGATCGCCAGCCCCAGGCCCAGCCCACGGTCCTGGTCGGGCCGCTGCACATCGCCGCGTTTGAATTCCTGGAAAATCTCCTCCAACCGCTCCTCGGCGATGCCCATGCCGCTGTCCCACACCTGGATCGACAAACGCTGATGCTGGCGGCGACAGCCCAGTACCACCCGCCCCTTGTAGGTGTAGCGAAGCGCATTGCTTAGCAGGTTGCGCAGGATCCGCGCCAGCAACTGAATATCGCTGCGCACCAGCGCCGAACAACCGACAAAATGCAATTCCAGGCCCTCGCTGCGGGCCAATTCGGTGTACTCGGCGGCCAGGTTATCCAGCAGTTCGCTCAGGGCAAACGGCGCGATGTCGGCCTTGATCACCCCGGCATCCAGCTTGGAAATATCCACCAGAGTGCCCAGCAGGTTTTCCACGTCTTCCAGGGAATTGCTCACGTTGCGCACCAGGGTTTCGCTGGGCCGCTCCAACAGTGCGCTGGTGAACAGGCGCGCCGCGTTCAAAGGTTGCAGCAGGTCATGGCTGACGGCGGCGAGGAATTTGGTTTTCGACAGGTTGGCCTGCTCGGCCTCGAGCTTGGCTTCGCGCAGGCGCGCCTCCATGCGCCGGCGCTCGTCGATCTCCTGCAATAACTGGTCGTTAAGGGCGGTGAGTTCCGAGGTGCGCTGGGCCACGCGCTGCTCAAGGTGCTGATAGGCCTGGTGCAGGGCTTCGGCGGTGCGGCGGCGTTCGGTGATGTCGCGGATCAGCACGAAGATCCCCACCACTTCGCCGCTGGCCAGCATATTCGGCACATAGGAGCGCAGCATGTAGCGCTCCTGGTTATTGATATTGGTCTCGGCGAACTCGAAGGTCACGCTCTCCCCGGCCAGGGCGCGGGCGACGTAGGCGTCCAGGCGCTGGCAATGCTGTTCGCTGTGGACTTCGCGCAGGCTCTGGCCGAGCATCATGCCGCGCGGCCAGCAATACCATTCTTCATAGACTTTGTTGGTGAACTCATAGACCAGGTCGGCATTCAGGTAGCCGATCAGGGCCGGGACGTTATCGGTGATCAGGCGAATCCAGCGTTCGCTTTCCTGGGCCTTTTGCGCCGCCGCCTGTTCGCCGCGCAGGGTTTCAGCCCGCAGCCGGGCGTTGATCAGCAAGTGGTTGCTGGCCTTGAGTTCGGCCATCGCCTGGTTCAGCGCGTCGGTGCGTTCGCGCACCTGCTCGGCCAGCACCACCGAATGCTGGAAGGTGGTGTAAGGGTTATTGCCCTGGGCCATGCCGGACTCGATGCGCTCGATCAGCGCCGCGTTGATCCGTGCCAGCTTGTGGTTGTCCTGTTGCAGCTGGGCAACCTGGGCGAGCAGTTCAGCGCCGGCCTCGGGCAATGGCGACCCCGGTGAAGGTCTGGTTGATATGCATGCCATTGAACTGTTCTCCGTAGGTGTTGAAACCCATCACCCGCTGGTCGCGCAGGAAGCCGCCGATCTGTTCCAGATTGTCGCTGTCTTCCAACTCCAGGCGGCGCAGGAAGCAGTCGCAGCCGATGGTCAACAGCAGGTCGCCAAGGCGCGCTTGCAGGCCGTCGAACAGGGTTTGCAGGTTTGGCAGGATCGGTCCGGGTTTCATCACGGTGAGGACGATGCCGTTTTCCACCGCGCAGTAGAAACTCAGGCTGAGGTCGTCGTGCACTTGCTGGATCGCGCGCACGTAGTACTGGTCGTGGATGCGCACCGCCAACGGGTGCGCGGCGAAGACGCGGTGATCGAGGTCGGCCACGGCCACGCCGATATGCCGCGCGTACTCTTCGGCGGCGGGTTCGGCGTTAAGCTCGAAGACCCGGCGCGACGGGCTGTCGGCGCCGGTCACTACCAGTTTTTCGCTGCGCGGCAGGATGTGGTGGGTGGTGAACACCTCGAAATCCAGCCAGGTATTGACCAGCACCACCACCGCCGCGCCGCTGTGGAAGGCGCCGTTGAAGTACACGTGGGTGTGGGTGAGGAAGTTGTCGTCGCCGGCCGAACCGCCGAAATGCGGAATGTCGCCGAGCGCCGCGCTGAGGGCGGCGAGCACCACTTCTTCGCGGCTGGACAGGCCATCGAGCAGGGTCAGGGCGAAGGTGTTGCCCTTGATCGGTGCCAGGGTATTGCTGCGGCAACCGCCGACCAGACGTTCGACCATCTGCTGGGCGTCGATCAGGCTGAAGTGTTCCACCTGGTCGATCAGCTCCGTGGCGATGGAAAAGTGCGCATGGTTGAAGCCCATCGCCGTAATGCAATTGCGCCCATAGCCCTGGGGCGTGATCTCGCCGGCGCTGGTGCAGCCCACCACGCGCACGTTGCCGAAACACTCCTGCAGGGCGCGGCCCAGAGCCTGCAGGTCGTAGGACGCCGAGCAGAAAAACAGCACGAAGCCCAGGTACGGATGCAACAGTTGCCGCGCCAACTCCTCGGCGGCCTGCCCGGCATCGGTGGCCTGGGACATGGCACTGACTACGCCTTCACTGTTGTGCATCGTTGCCTCCCCCCTCTGAAGCATGAGTGTACGAAGGGCGGGGGACGGGACCTATGCTACTTGGGTACTGGGTGGGGGGATGCGATGGGATGAATCGCTCAAAAACAAGGGAGATTCAAATGTTGGACTGCATTTCAAATTCACAGCAAAGCGTTCACAAGCATTCCAGCTGCAACCACTACACACAGGCTGGCAAACCCCACCTGCAAGGTACGGGCGGGGATCACCGAACACAGGCGCCGGCCGATCAGCATGCCGACGATACTGGCTGCGATAAACACCCAGCCCACGGGTTCGATACGCACGCCGGCATGGAACGCGCCGGCCACGCCGATCAGCGAAATCAGGCTGATCACCATCAGCGACGTGGCGACGATGCCACGCATCTGCACGTCGGTGAGTTGCTTGAACGCCGGGACGATCAAAAAGCCGCCGCCCACCCCGAGCAACCCCGAGACTGCCCCGGTCACCGCGCCCAGTGCGGCCAGGGTGGCGCTGCATTTGGCGGTCCAGGCCAGGCGCCCGGTCTGCTGGTTGAGCATGCAGTTCTTCTGGCCCCAGGACGCCGCGCCATGATCGCTCGGCCCGGCCTCGAGCTTTTCGCGCTGCAACATGCGCCAGGCCACCAGCACCATCAAGGCGCTGAACAGCCCCATCAATATGGGCTCCGGCATTTGGTGGGCGAAAAACACCCCGACCGGCGAAAACAGCGCGCCAAGCAACGCGATCAACAGCGCGGCGCGGTAACGCACCAGGCCGTGGCGCAAGCCCTCGATCGCACCAACGGCCGCAGCCGCGCCCACGGCCAGCAACGACACCGGTGCGGCCTGGGTCATGGTCAAGCCCAGCCCCAGCACCAGCGCCGGCACCCCGAGGATGCCGCCGCCCGCGCCGGTCAGGCCCATGACCAGGCCCATCAACACGCCTAAAACGCTCGCCAGCAGCATTCAGTCCACCTTGCTCAGACGGGTCAGCCACTCGCGGCCCTTGAGCATGCCGTTCCAGTAGAACCACGGCAGCCAGGTCGCCTTGAGGAACCACATCGAACGGCGTGCCCGGGTCGGGTCGAGGGGAAAGGTCGGCAGCAGCTTGCCGCCGTAGCCGAACTCGGCCAGCACCACCTTGCCCTTCTCCACCGTCAGTGGGCACGAGCCATAGCCGTCGTACTTGAGCGGCAGCGGTGCCTGTTTGCGCAGGGCCAGCAGGTTTTCGGCGACCACCACGATTTGCTTGCGCACGGCGGCGGCGGTCTTGGCATTGCTGGTGCCGCACACATCGCCCAGGCCGAAGATGTGCGGGTAGCGCAGGTGTTGCAGGCTGTGGGGGTTCACCTCGCACCAGCCGGCGGCGTCGGCCAACGGGCTGTGGCGGATGAAATCCGGCGCGACTTGCGGCGGTACCACATGCAGCAGGTCGAAGGATTTTTCCTCGAGCGTGACGTCGCCCTCGGCGTCCTTCACCTCGAACCAGGCCTTGCGCGCCGGGCCGTCGACCTTGACCAGGTTGGCGTTGAACGCCAGGCGCGCGTGGTATTTCTCCACGTACTTCATCAACGGCGGCACAAAGGTCGCCACGCCGAACAGCGCCGCGCCGGCCAGGTTGAATTCGACGTCGATGTGCTTGAGGTCACCGTGCCTGAGCCAGTGATCGCAGGACAGGTACATGGCCTTTTGCGGCGCCCCCGCGCATTTGATCGGCATGGCCGGCTGGGTAAAGATCGCCTTGCCGTGCTTCAACTGCTGCACCAGCTGCCAGGTATACGCCGCGTGCTCATAGCTGTAGTTGGACGTGACGCCGTTGCGGCCCAACGTGTCTTCCAGGCCCTCGACTTTCTCCCAGGCCAGGCGCAGGCCGGGGCAGACGATCAGGTGGTTCCAGGTGACGCGTTGGCCGCTGTCGAGCACCAGGGCGCGCTCGTCCGGCAACAGTTCGGTGACGGCGGCCTGCACCCAGGTGACGCCATTGGGCAGCACGTCGGCCAGGGGGCGTCGGGTCTTTTCCAGGTCGTAGGCGCCGCCGCCGACCAGGGTCCAGGCCGGCTGGTAGCAGTGCTGGTCGCTGGGTTCGATCAGGGTGATGTTGAGGTCGGGGTCGCGCTTGAGCAGGCTGGCCAGCAGGCCGATGCCTGCCGAACCGCCGCCGATGACGACGATATCGCCACTGATGGTTGGCCCCCAGTGTTGGTCGGTCATGGTCTATTGCCTTTTATCGTCAATGCACACAAGGGTCGCTGCCGTATGGCGTCACGCCCAGCTTTTTATCACCGCGCCGCAGTAAAGGCCGGACAGTGTCTTCATCACTTGGATCACTTCGTGGCTGGCCAGCCCGTAGAAGATGTACTTGCCTTCGCGACGGGTGGCGACCAGCCCTTCGTCACGCAGGATGCCCAACTGCTGTGACAGCGTGGGCTGGCGTACGCCGGTCATGGTTTCCAGCTCGCCGACGTTGCGTTCGCCCTGGGTCAGCTGGCACAGGATCAACAGGCGATCCTCATTGGCCAGGGCCTTGAGCAAGGCACAGGCCTTGGATGCCGACGCGCGCAGCTGGGCGACTTCGCCTTCACTCAGAGTAGATTCCATTTGCCTCGGGTCCTTTGCGTCACTTAAGCTCAAAACATTATGTGTAAATGTAAAGTGATTGTAATCATTTTTTTCAACATCAGGGGCAGCCGTCATGTCAGCGTTGATTCATTCCTTTCTGGACGAGGCGTCGTCGACCTACACCTACGTCGTCTATGAAGCGGACGGCGGCCCCTGTGCCATCGTCGATTCGGTGCTCAACTACGACCCGGCCTCCGGGCGCACCGACACCGCCCAGGCCAACAAGGTCATCGCCTTTGTGCGTGAGCACGGCTTGCAGGTGCAATGGCTGCTGGAAACCCACGCCCATGCCGACCACCTGTCGGCCGCGCCGTACCTGCGCCGGACCCTGGGCGGCAAGATCGCCATCGGCCAGAGCATCAGCAAGGTGCAGGACGTGTTCAAGCATCTTTTCAACCTGGAGCCGGAATTTCGCGTCGATGGCTCGCAGTTCGACCACCTGTTCGCGCCGGATGAAATCTTCCGCATCGGCAACATCAAGGCCCAGGCCCTGCACGTACCCGGGCATACCCCGGCGGACATGGCCTACCTGATCGACGACCGCTTGATCCTGGTGGGCGACACCCTGTTCATGCCCGATGTCGGCACCGCCCGCTGCGACTTCCCCGGCGGCGATGCGCGCCAGCTGTATGCGTCGATGCGCAAACTGCTGGCCTTTGCCCCCGACACCCAGCTGTATGTATGCCATGACTACCCGCCCGAAGGCCGCGAGGCCAAATGCCTGACCAGCGTGGCGGAGCAGCGCGCGGGCAATATCCATGTGCATGACGGAGTGGATGAAGCGGCGTTCGTGGCGATGCGCACCCAACGCGATGCCGGGCTGGGGATGCCCACGCTGTTGTTGCCGGCGATCCAGGTGAATGTGCGGGCCGGTCATATGCCGCCAGCGGAGGAGAACGGGGTGGTGTACTTGAAGATTCCGTTGAACCAGCTCTAAAGCCGTCCTGCCTGGCGTCCATGCCATTCCATGCTCCGGGAGTGCTGCGCAGGTGTGATCAGGCTACGGCAAATTTCGACACGATCTGCTTGAGGTCCACCGCCAGCCTCGACAGTTCCTGGCTGGCAATCGAGGTCTGGCCGGCCGCCGAAGAACTCTGGATGGAAAGATCACGGATGCTGATCAGGTTCTGGTCCACCGAACGTGCCACGTGGGCCTGTTCCTCGGAGGCCGTGGCGATCAACAGGTTGCGGTCATTGATATCGGTAATGGCTTCGGTGATCTGAGTAATTGCCAGGCCCGCTTCATGGGCAATCTTCAAGGAGTCCACCGCTTCGTTGCGGTTGAGGGCCATGGAAGACACCGCCTCACTGGAGCACGTCTGGATTTTCGCGATCATCTGCTCGATTTCCTGGGTCGAGGTCTGCGTTCTGTGGGCCAGGGCCCGCACCTCGTCGGCCACCACCGCAAAGCCCCGGCCCTGCTCCCCTGCCCTGGCGGCTTCAATGGCCGCGTTCAAGGCCAGCAGGTTGGTTTGCTCGGCAATCGAGCGGATCACTTCAACCACCCGCGCAATATCCTGGGCCTGCCTGGCCAGCCCTTCGACTTCGACGCCGGTCTGCTGCACCGTGGCGCTGAGTTTCTCGATGGAGGCGATGGTTTGCGTCACACGCTCCTGGCCGACTTTGGCCGAGCGTTGGGAGTCCTGGGTGGACTGGGAAGCCGACACCGCATTGCGCGCCACTTCTTCAACTGCTGCCGTCATTTGGTTAACCGCCGTGGCGGCCTGATCGGTTTCCATGCTTTGGCGTTCAATACCGGCACTGGACTCGCGGGTGATGGCGCTCATCTCCTCCGCCGCCGCCGCCAATTGCCCGGACGCCTCGGAGATGTGCTGCAAGGTACTTTTCAGGTTCATTTGCATGGACGCGGTGGACCGTTGCAACGCGGTCAACTCGTCATTGCCATTGATGGCAATCGCCACGCGCAGATCGCCGTCGGCAATCTTGCCGGTCGATACCAGCAATTCACGCACCGGAGTAATGATGCTGCGGGTAAACAGGCTTGCTACCACGACGGTGATCAGCAAGGAGGCGGCCATCAATATCCAGGTGAACAGACGCGCCGCGTCATATTCGCTGGAAGCCACCTGCACCGCCGCCTTGGAGCCCCGTTCATTCAACGCGATCAACTCGCTGATGGAACGCTGCACATCCAGGGCAATCGGCCCGTTGACTTCGCGCAGGTAGGTCGACATCTGTTCAGCGGACAGGGTGGAGGCTTGCGCAAGAAATTCGTCCATCTTCTGACTGTAGTTCTTGATGCTGGCTAATGCTTCGTTGTACTTGGCTTGCTCTTCGGGGCTCGAGACTAACGGCCCATAACGCTCGGCCACGTCGAGCGCTTCCTTACGAGTCGCCTTGAGCTTTTCCAGGGAGGCCGGCTCCTGGCGGGTGATTTCCATGGCATAACGACGCAAATCAAGACGAAGCTTATAAAAGGCCGAATCTATTTCACCCGCCAAACGAATACTGGGGAGCCAGTTAGTTTCGATTTCAACCGTCGACGAATAGACCTTATCGACTTTGATCAGGGTCATTGCTCCTTGTATCAGCAGCAAAAGGCACACCAGGCCAAAACACAGTGTGGTACGGAAGTTCAACTTCAAGGCTCTCATGGACATCGCGGCTTACCCCTTTCCTGGGCCGCGAACTTCACGGCCTGATGGGGGCCAATGTGTTGAAATACGTGTGAAAAATACGTGACCGCTGATGCAATTTTTCATTAACTAAAAATAAAAAGCCCGCCCTGATTATTACTTGGCTAACTATCAGGATCAGCGGTGCAGCCCCTATTGAAATCAAACCATTAACCCACCCGGCGGCAATGGCAGCGCCGTCTTGTAGCGCACTTGCTTGAGGGCAAAGCTCGAGCGGATGTTGGCGACACCCGGCACCTTGGTCAGGAAGTCCATCATGAAACGCTCCAGCGACTGGATCGTCGGCACCAACACCCGGATCAAATAGTCCGGGTCGCCGGCCATCAAGTAGCACTCCATCACCTCGGGCCGGTCGGAAATCGCGCCTTCGAACTGCTGCAACGCCAGCTCGTTCTGCTTTTCCAGGCTCACATGGATAAACACGTTGACGTGCAGCCCCAGCAGATCGGCGTCGAGCAGCGTGACTTGCTCGCGAATCAGGCCCAGTTCCTCCATCGCCTTGACCCGGTTGAAACAGGGTGTGGGCGACAGGTTGACCGAGCGGGCCAGGTCGGCGTTGGTAATCCGCGCATTCTCCTGCAGGGCGTTGAGAATGCCGATATCGGTACGGTCCAGTTTGCGCATGAGACAAAATCACCTGTTTATTATGTTTATGCAGGTTTTTTATCCGCAAATGATCGCGGGCGCAATGAAACACAGATAAATATTCTTCTACGCCACGCCTATGATTGTTGTAGGACAAGATTTCTCTTACCCGGAGACTGACTGTCAGCTAGCGCGCCCACTACAAGAAATTCACAAGATCGAGCGTAGAAAGCCATGAATCAGCCGTATGCCCCACTGCGCCTGCACGTTCCCGAACCCTCGGGCCGCCCAGGCTGCAAGACCGACTTTACCTACCTGCGCCTGACCGACGCCGGCCTGGTGCGCAAACCCGCCATCGACGTAGAACCCGCCGACACCGCCGACCTGGCCAAGGGCCTGATCCGCGTGCTCGACGACCAGGGCCAGGCCCTGGGCCCGTGGGCCGAAGGGGTTCCCGTGGAGATCCTGCGCAAAGGCATGCGTGCCATGCTCAAGACGCGGATCTTCGACAACCGCATGGTGGTCGCCCAGCGTCAGAAAAAAATGTCGTTCTACATGCAGAGCCTTGGCGAAGAAGCCATCGGCAGCGCCCAGGCCCTGGCCTTGAACATCGACGACATGTGCTTCCCCACCTACCGCCAGCAAAGCATCCTGATGGCCCGCGACGTGCCGCTGGTGGACCTGATCTGCCAACTGCTGTCCAACGAGCGCGACCCGCTCAAAGGCCGCCAGTTGCCGATCATGTATTCGGTCAAGGACGCAGGCTTCTTCACCATTTCCGGCAACCTCGCCACCCAATTCGTACAGGGTGTGGGCTGGGGCATGGCCTCGGCGATCAAGGGCGATACCAAGATCGCCTCGGCCTGGATCGGTGACGGCGCCACCGCCGAATCCGACTTCCACACCGCCCTCACCTTTGCCCACGTGTACCGCGCGCCGGTGATTCTCAACGTGGTCAACAACCAGTGGGCCATCTCCACCTTCCAGGCCATCGCCGGTGGTGAAGCCACCACCTTCGCCGGACGCGGCGTCGGCTGCGGCATCGCCTCCCTGCGCGTGGACGGCAACGACTTTATCGCGGTGTACGCCGCCTCCGCCTGGGCCGCCGAGCGTGCGCGCCGCAACCTCGGACCGAGCCTGATCGAATGGGTCACCTACCGCGCCGGCCCGCACTCCACCTCGGACGATCCGTCCAAATACCGCCCCGCCGACGACTGGAGCCACTTCCCGCTGGGCGACCCGATTGCCCGCCTCAAGCAGCACCTGATCAGGATTGGCCAGTGGTCCGAAGAGGAGCACGCGGCGGTCAGTGCCGAACTGGAAGCCGAGGTGATCGCCGCGCAGAAACAGGCCGAACAGTACGGCACCCTGGCCGGTGGCCAGATCCCAAGCGCCGCGACCATGTTCGAAGACGTCTATAAAGAGATGCCGGAGCACTTGAAGCGCCAGCGTCAGGAGTTGGGGATCTGACATGAACGATCACAACAACAGCATCGAATTGGAAACCGCCATGACCACCACCACCATGACCATGATCCAGGCCCTGCGCTCGGCCATGGATGTGATGCTTGAACGTGATGACAACGTGGTGGTGTTCGGCCAGGACGTCGGCTATTTCGGCGGCGTGTTCCGCTGCACCGAAGGCTTGCAGACCAAATACGGCAGCTCGCGGGTGTTCGACGCACCGATCTCCGAAAGCGGCATTATCGGCGTGGCCGTGGGCATGGGTGCCTACGGCCTGCGCCCGGTGGCCGAGATCCAGTTCGCCGACTACGTCTACCCCGCCACCGACCAGATCATCTCCGAAGCGGCGCGCCTGCGTTATCGCTCGGCCGGCCAGTTCACCGCGCCCTTGACCATGCGCATGCCCTGCGGCGGCGGCATCTACGGCGGCCAGACCCACAGCCAGAGCATCGAAGCGGTGTTCACCCAGGTCTGCGGCCTGCGTACGGTGATGCCGTCCAACCCCTATGACGCCAAGGGCCTGCTGATTGCCTCCATCGAAAACGATGACCCGGTGATCTTCCTCGAGCCCAAGCGCCTGTACAACGGCCCGTTCGACGGCCACCACGACCGCCCCGTAACGCCGTGGTCGAAACACCCGCAAGCCCAGGTGCCGGACGGTTACTACACGGTGCCGCTGGACGTGGCCGCCATCGTGCGCCCGGGCTCGGCCGTCACTGTGCTGACCTACGGCACCACGGTGTATGTGTCGCAGGTCGCCGCCGAAGAAACCGGCATCGACGCCGAAGTCATCGACCTGCGCAGCCTGTGGCCGCTGGACCTGGACACCATCGTCAAATCCGTGAAGAAGACCGGCCGTTGCGTGGTGGTGCACGAAGCCACCCGTACCTGCGGCTTTGGTGCCGAGTTGGTGGCGCTGGTGCAGGAGCATTGCTTCCACCACCTGGAAGCGCCGATCGAACGCGTCACCGGTTGGGACACCCCCTACCCGCACGCGCAGGAGTGGGCGTATTTCCCAGGCCCGTCCCGAGTGGGCGCGGCGTTGAAACGGGTCATGGAGGTCTGAATGGGCACGCACGTTATCAAGATGCCGGACATTGGCGAAGGCATCGCGGAAGTTGAACTGTCGGTCTGGCATGTGAAGGTCGGCGACATGGTCGTCGAAGACCAGGTGCTGGCGGATGTGATGACCGACAAGGCGATGGTGGACATTCCCTCGCCGGTCCATGGCAAGGTGATTGCCCTCGGCGGCGAGCCGGGTGAAGTCATGGCGGTAGGCAGTATCCTGATCAGCATTGAAGTGGAAGGTGCGGGTAACGCCAAAGACGTGCAGGTGGCGAAAGAAGCGCCCAAGGCTGCGCCCGTTGTCGAGGCCAAACCTGCACCGGTGGTTGAAAACAAGCCCGCGCCCGTCGTGACCGCACAGGCCCCCGTGGCCCGCGATGCCGACGAACGCCCCCTGGCCTCCCCCGCCGTGCGCAAGCATGCGCTGGATGCCGGGATTCAACTGCGTCTGGTACAGGGCTCCGGCCCGGCCGGGAGAATCCTGCACGAAGACCTCGAGGCCTACCTGCAACAAGGGGCTTCAAAGCCTTCGACGGCCGCCAACCCTTACGCCGAACGCAACGACGAAGAACAGATCCCCGTGATCGGCATGCGCCGCAAGATCGCCCAGCGCATGCAGGACGCCACCCGGCGTGCCGCGCATTTCAGCTATGTGGAAGAGATCGACGTCACCGCCCTCGACGAGCTGCGCGTGCACCTCAACGAGAAGCACGGCACCACGCGCGGCAAGCTGACGTTGCTGCCGTTTATCGTGCGCGCCATGGTCGTGGCGCTGCGGGATTTCCCGCAGATCAACGCGCGCTACGACGACGAAGCCCAGGTCATCACCCGCCTCGGCGCGGTGCATGTGGGCGTCGCCACCCAGAGCGACGTGGGCCTGATGGTGCCGGTGGTGCGTCACGCCGAAGCGCGCAGCCTGTGGGGCAACGCCGAGGAAATCGCGCGCTTGGCCACTGCTGCACGCAATGGCAAGGCCAGTCGCGATGAACTGTCCGGTTCGAGCATTACCCTGACCAGCCTGGGCGCCCTGGGCGGCATCGTCAGCACCCCGGTGCTGAACCTGCCGGAGGTGGCCATCGTCGGCGTCAACCGTATCGTCGAGCGGCCGATGGTGATCAAGGGCCAGATCGTGATCCGCAAGATGATGAACCTCTCCAGCTCCTTCGATCACCGCGTGGTCGATGGCATGGACGCGGCGCAATTCATCCAGGCCATTCGCGGCCTGCTCGAACAACCCGCCAGCCTGTTCCTGGAGTAAGGGCATGACCCAGACATTGCATACCACGCTGCTGATTATCGGCGGCGGCCCTGGCGGTTATGTGGCCGCCATTCGTGCCGGCCAGCTGGGCATCCCGACGATCCTGGTGGAAGGCCAGGCGTTGGGCGGCACCTGCCTGAATATCGGCTGCATTCCGTCCAAGGCCTTGATTCACGTGGCCGAGCAGTTCCAGCAAACCGTGCACCACAGCCAGGGTTCCCGGTTGGGAATCGAGGTGGACGTGCCGACCCTGGACATCCGCAAAAGCGTGGAATGGAAAGACGGCATTGTCGACCGCTTGACCACCGGTGTCGCCGCACTGCTTAAAAAGCACAAAGTGCAGGTGATCCACGGCTGGGCCAAGGTGGTGGACGGCAAGACCGTCGACGTCGGCGACCAGCGCATCCAGTGCGAACACCTGCTGCTGGCCACCGGTTCAACAAGCGTCAACCTGCCGATGCTGCCGATCGGCGGGCCGATCATCTCGTCCACCGAAGCCCTGGCGCCGACCCGCGTGCCCAAGCGCCTGATTGTGGTGGGCGGCGGCTACATCGGCCTGGAGCTGGGGATCGCCTATCGCAAGCTCGGTGCCGACGTGAGTGTGGTCGAAGCTCAGGATCGCATCCTGCCGGCCTACGACGCCGAGCTGACGCAACCGGTGAACGAATCCCTCAAGCAACTGGGCGTGAAGCTGTACCTCAAGCACAGCGTCACGGGTTTTGCCGATGGCAGCCTGCAAGTATGCGACCCGAATGGCGACATCCTGGCGCTGACAACCGATCAGGTGCTGGTTGCCGTTGGTCGCAAACCCAACACCCAGGGTTGGAACCTTGAGGCGCTGAACCTGGAGATGAACGGCGCGGCGATCAAGATCGACGGCCGCTGCCAGACCAGCATGCGCAACGTGTATGCCATCGGCGACCTGAGCGGCGAGCCGATGCTGGCGCACCGAGCGATGGCCCAGGGCGAAATGGTCGCCGAACTGATCAGCGGTCAATCCCGCGAATTCAACCCGGCGGCGATCCCGGCGGTGTGCTTCACCGACCCGGAACTGGTGGTGGTCGGCAAGACGCCCGATGAAGCCAAGGCCGCCGGCCTGGACTGCATCGTGTCGAGTTTCCCGTTTGCCGCCAACGGCCGTGCGATGACCCTGGAGTCGAAAACCGGCTTCGTACGGGTGGTGGCACGCCGCGACAATCACCTGATTGTCGGCTGGCAAGCGGTCGGCGCCGGCGTGTCCGAGCTGTCCACCGCCTTCGGCCTGAGCCTGGAAATGGGCGCACGCCTGGAAGACGTGGCCGGCACTATCCACGCCCATCCGACGCTCGGCGAGGCGGTGCAGGAAGCTGCGCTGCGGGCCCTGGGCCACGCCTTGCACCTATAGCGTTTGTGGCGAGGGCGCTACAGGGGATGCGAACGGGCCCGGGAATGAAGTATTGTTGCGCCCATTCAGAAAAAAACCGACTTGACCAAAGATAGAGGGTGTCATGGGTAACGAAAGCATCAATTGGGACAAGCTGGGTTTTGACTACATCAAGACCGACAAGCGGTTTCTCCAGGTCTGGAAAAACGGCGAATGGCAAACCGGCACCCTGACCGACGACAACGTGCTGCACATCAGCGAGGGCTCTACCGCCCTGCACTACGGCCAGCAGTGCTTCGAAGGCCTCAAGGCCTACCGCTGCAAGGACGGCTCGATCAACCTGTTCCGCCCGGACCAGAACGCCGCGCGCATGCAGCGCAGCTGCGCCCGCCTGCTGATGCCGCACGTCCCGACCGACGCGTTCATCGACGCGTGCAAGCAAGTGGTCAAGGCCAACGAGCGGTTCATTCCGCCGTACGGCAGCGGCGGCGCGCTGTACCTGCGCCCGTTCGTGATCGGCACCGGTGACAACATCGGCGTGCGTACCGCGCCGGAATTCATCTTCTCGGTGTTCTGCATCCCGGTCGGCGCCTACTTCAAGGGCGGCCTGGTGCCCCACAACTTCCAGATCTCCACCTTCGACCGCGCCGCGCCACAGGGCACCGGTGCCGCCAAGGTCGGTGGCAACTACGCCGCCAGCCTGATGCCGGGCTCGGAAGCGAAGAAATCCGGTTTCGCCGATGCGATCTACCTGGACCCGATGACCCACTCGAAAATCGAAGAAGTCGGCTCGGCCAACTTCTTCGGGATCACCCACGACAACCAGTTCATCACACCGAAGTCACCTTCGGTGCTGCCAGGCATCACCCGCCTGTCGCTGATCGAACTGGCCCAGACCCGCCTGGGCCTGGAAGTGGTCGAAGGCGAGGTATTCATCGACAAGCTGGATCAGTTCAAGGAAGCCGGTGCCTGCGGCACTGCGGCAGTGATCTCGCCGATCGGCGGTATCCAGTACAACGGCCAGTTGCATGTGTTCCACAGCGAGACCGAAGTCGGCCCGATCACCCAGAAGCTCTACAAAGAGCTGACCGGCGTGCAGACCGGCGACGTCGAAGCGCCAGCGGGTTGGATCGTTAAGGTCTAACAGGCTCAACGCATAACCCATGTGGGAGGTGGCTTGCTCCCTCCCACATTTGCTCTCCAGTGTATTCAAGAATCCTTCGGGATATTCTCGGCAATCTTCTTGCCCATGCTGATCCTCGGCTCCACCCCATACCCCAGCGCCTCATAGAACCCCACCACCGCCTCATTGCCACCGGTGATCTGCAGGTTGATCTTCATGCAGCCCAGGGCCGTCAGGGCCTGTTCCGCATGCCGCACCAGCGAGGAACCGAGGCCATGACGCCGATAGCCAGGGTGCACGGCCACCGAGTACAACCAGCCGCGATGACCGTCGTAGCCGGCAAGCACCGTCCCGATAACAGTCTTTTTGTCCGTCGCCACAAAAAACAGCCCGTCATTGACCGCCAGTTTCTTATCGATCGCCAGGGTCGGCAGGTTATGCGCCGTGTCATACCCAAACGCCTCCTGCCATAACGCCACCACGTGCCCACGGTGCTGGCGGTCACGGTACGGTCCGATGGGATGGCGCGACAACAGCGCCTTTTCCATCACCAACGTGCGCTCATTGCCGTGGTAGACGTCGCGTACCGTGTGAAAACCCAGCTTGGTGTAGAACGGCTCGGCGGTCAGCGAAGACGGCACACTCAGCGTCGTCACGCCCGCTTCCCGCGCGCGCAGTTCGATTTCAATCATCAGCAACCGGCCAACGCCCTGCCCTTGCAACGCCGGATTGACGAACACCGAGCGCACCACATTGGCATCCAGGGCCGCCGTGGCGACGATCACCCGGTCCTGGACCGCCACCAGCACCACACGGCGCTTGAGCAGGTCGAGCACCGCGTCCGGGGTGAAGTTGCTGGCCACCCGGGCAATCACATCCGCCGGATAGTCCCGCGCATTGCTGCTGTGCAAGGCCGCCAGGATGACCTGGCTGATCCCTTCGGCATCCTCGGATTGGGCAAGACGTACGACGGTAGACATGATTCCTCCTGGCTGACGGCGTTATTTCAGTCGCCACTGTACCAATGTGGGAGGGGGCTTGCTCCCGATGGCGGTGTGCCAGTTGATGGATTGAGTGACTGATATACCGCAATCGGGGGCAAGCCCCCTCTCACATTTTGACCGCACTCCAGCTCCAACAGCCGATTCGGCCGCCTCACCCCCCTTTTCAGCTTTCCCGGCTGGGCCGCCCCTTGGTTTCAGCCGGGATTCCCCTGCCACAGCGAACAAAATAGCCCCACTGCTCAACCCCATGGATTCGTGCACCCATGCAAACCACCAACACCGTCCTGATGATTCGCCCGGCGCGCTTTGCCTTCAACCCGGATACCGCGATCAACAACCGTTTCCAACGCCCGCCCCTCGACCCGCTCAGTGCACAGCAGAAAGCGCTGGAAGAGTTCGACGGCTATGTCGACACCCTGCGCCGGCACGGCGTGGAAGTGCTGGTGGTGCAAGACACTCCGGCGCCCCACACACCTGACTCGATCTTCCCCAACAACTGGTGGAGCAGCCACGCCGACGGCAGCCTGGTGCTGTACCCGATGGAAGGCCAGAACCGCCGACTGGAGCGCAACAAGGGCGTGCTGCAGGTGCTGGAGCAGCGCTTTGCGATCAAGGACACCATCGACCTCAGCCACCTCGAACAACAGAACATTTTCCTCGAAGGCACCGGCAGCATGGTCCTCGACCGCCAGCACCGCATCAGCTACGCCTGCCACTCCGGGCGCACCCACCACGACGCGCTGCGCCAGTTTGCCGAACGCCTCGACTACCAGCTCTGCGTCTTCCACGCCGTCGACCGCCACCACGCACCGATCTACCACAGCAACGTGATGATGAGCGTCGGCCGCGACCTTTCGGTGGTGTGCCTGCAAGCGTTGCCCGACGCCGACGAACGCCAGGCCCTGGAACGCTCGCTGCGCGACACCGGCAAAGACATCCTCGGCCTCGACTTCGACCAGCTCGAAGCCTTCGCCGGCAACATGCTCGAAGTCCACGACCGCGACGGCCAGCCGCTGCTGGTGATGTCTGCCAGTGCCTGGGGCGCGCTGCAACCGGCCCAGCGCCGGCATGTGGAGCGCCACACCCGGCCGGTGGTGGTGAACATCGACAACATCGAACGCATCGGCGGCGGCAGTGCCCGCTGCATGCTGGCAGAAGTGCACCTGCCCGCCCGTCCCTCATTTCAATAAGGAGTCTTGCCATGACCCGCTATATCGACGTCAACGACCTCAGCTATCTGGTTTCGCAAAAGGGCCTGCACACCTGCATCACTGAGATGGCCGAGTACATCCGCGCCGACTACCTGCGCTGGCAGGATTTTGAAAAATGCGCACGCCTGGCCAACCACTCGCCGGATGGCGTGATCGAGTTGATGCCGGTGTCCGACGCCTCGCTGTACGCCTTCAAGTACGTCAACGGCCACCCGAAGAACACCTTGGCCGGCATGCTCACCGTAATGGCCTTTGGTGCACTGGGCGACGTCGACACCGGCAAACCGGTGCTGCTGGCGGAAATGACCCTGACCACTGCCATTCGTACCGCCGCCACGTCGGCGCTGGTGGCCCGCTACCTGGCCCGCGCCAACAGCCGCAGCATGGCGTTGATCGGCAACGGCTCCCAGAGCGAATTCCAGGCCCTGGCCTTCCACGCCATGCTCGGCATCAACGAGATCCGCCTGTTCGACATCGACGCCAAGGCCACCGCCAAGCTGGCAGCCAACCTCAAGGCGTTCCCGGCAATCAAGGTGATCCTGGCCGGCAGCGTGGCCGAAGCGGTCAAGGGCGCGGACATCGTCACCACCGTCACCGCCGACAAGGCCTACGCGACCATCCTCACCGACGACATGATCGAGCCCGGCATGCACCTCAACGCCGTGGGCGGCGACTGCCCGGGCAAGACCGAGCTGGACCGCCGCATTGTCGAGCGCGCCCGTGTGATCGTCGAGTACGAACCGCAAAGCCGCATCGAAGGTGAAATCCAGCACATGCCGGAAGACTCGCCGGTGACCGAGTTGTGGCAGGTCATCAACGGCCAGGTCGCCGGCCGCGAGAATGAGCGCCAGGTCACCCTGTTCGACTCGGTAGGCTTTGCCATCGAAGACTACTCGGCCCTGCGCTATGTGCTGGACGTGGCCAAGGCCCTGGATGTCGGCAGCGAACTGGAATTGGTGCCGGACCTGGCCGACCCCAAGGACTTGTTCGCGCGCCTGGCCCAACAGCCTCGAGCACAGCATAAAAAGCGCGCCTGAGACCGCTCTGGCCTGCCCCTTTGCGCCATGGGCAGGTCGGATTTCCAGGGCTGAAAAGCCGATTCAGCGGGTGCAACAGCCGATTCCGCTGCATTGCGTGTTTTAACAGCGCAATTTGCGCTTTGAGCACCGGGTAAACGACACAAAAAACGCACCATCATGAAGCATTCTGAGCCCGACCAAAGAGTCACCGAATGCATGCACGCTGCACCCTTTCTACTGCCCTGACATCAATTACAAAATATAGGGACTGACACATGACTCCACTGCGATCACTCTTCGCTGCGTTGCTGTTGCCACTGTGCGCCAGCGCCGCCCACGCCCAGGATTGGAAAGAAATCCGCTTCGGCGTATTCCCAGAGTACCCCCCGTTTGAATCCGTGGCCGCCGACGGTAGCCTGCAAGGCTTCGATATCGAGTTGGGCAACGCCATCTGCGCCAAGCTCGAGGTCAAATGCACCTGGGTGCACAACGAATTCGACGGCATGATCCCGGCCCTGCGCGCGCGCAAGTTCGACGCGATCATGTCGTCCATGGCCGTAACCCCGGCGCGCGAGAAAGTCATCGACTTCACCGACCGCCTGTTCCTCAGCCCCACGTCGGTGATCACGCGCAAAAACGCCGACTTCGGCGACACCCCGGAATCGTTGAAAGGCAAACAGGTCGGCGTGCTGCAAGGTTCGTTGCAGGAAGCCTATGCCCGTGCGCACCTGGCCAAACTGGGCGCGCAGATCAAGGCGTACCAGTCCCAGGAGCAGAACTACGCCGACCTGCAGAACGGCCGTCTCGACGCTACCCTGACCGACAAGCTCGAAGCCCAGCTCAACTTCCTGTCCAAGCCTGAAGGCGCCGACTTCAAGACCGGCCCGGCCTTCAAGGACCCGACCCTGCCCCTGGACATCGCCATGGGCCTGCGCAAGAACGACCAGGACTTGCGTGCGCTGATCAACAAAGGCATCGCCGCCGTCCAGGCCGATGGCACCTACGCACAGATCCAGAAGAAATACTTCGGCGATCAAGACATCTACAACGAATAAGCCAACACAATCCCTTGTGGGAAGGGGCTTGCTCCCGATAGCGGTGGGTCAGTCAATACAGGTGTCGACTGGCACGCCCTCATCGGGAGCAAGCCCTCTCCCACAGGGGTATGTCTGCGCCCTTTAGAGATCTCCCCATGAACGAACTCCTCAACTTGCAAGGCTACGGCCCGATGCTCGCCCAGGGTGCCTGGATGACAGTCAAGCTGGCGCTCCTGGCGCTGGCCCTGAGCCTCGCCCTGGGCCTGATCGCCGCCGGCGCCAAACTGTCCAGCGCCCAATGGCTGCGGGTGCCGGCCACGCTGTACACCACGCTGATCCGCAGCGTGCCGGACCTGGTGCTGATCCTGCTGATTTTCTACAGCCTGCAACTGTGGCTCAACGACCTGAGCGACGTGTTCGGCTGGGACTACTTTGAAATCGACCCGTTTACCGCTGGGGTCATCACCCTGGGGTTTATCTACGGCGCGTATTTCACCGAGAACTTCCGTGGCGCGATCCTCAGTGTGCCGGTCGGGCAACTCGAAGCCGCCACCGCCTACGGCCTGAGCCGCTGGCAGCGTTTTCACCTGGTGCTGTTCCCGCAGTTGATGCGCTTTGCCCTGCCGGGCCTGGGCAATAACTGGCTGGTGCTGCTCAAGTCCACGGCGCTGGTGTCGATCATCGGCCTGTCGGACCTGGTCAAGGCTGCGCAGAACGCCGGCAAGACCACCAACGAGCCGTTGTACTTCCTGATCCTCGCAGGCCTGGTGTACCTGGTGATCACCACCCTCTCCAACCGCATCTTCAAGCGCCTCGAACGGCGCTATAACCTCGGCATCAAGGGGATGGCGCGATGATCGAACTGTTCCAGCAATACGGCCTGGCCTACCTGTTCAGCGATGGCACCGGGTTGTCCGGCGTTGCCATGACCTTGTGGCTGTTCATTATCTCGGTGGTGCTGGGGTTTTTCCTCTCGATCCCGCTGGCGCTGGCCCGCGTGTCGGAACACTTCTGGCTGCGCTGGCCGGTGGAGGTCTACACCTACCTGTTTCGCGGCACGCCGTTGTATATCCAACTGTTGATCTGCTACACCGGGCTGTACAGCCTGGAGGTGGTGCAGGACAACGCCCTGCTCAACCAGTTTTTCCGCAATGCCCTCAACTGCACCCTGCTGGCCTTTGTGCTCAACACCTGCGCCTACACCGTGGAAATCTTCGCCGGGGCGATCCGCAACATTCCCCATGGCGAACTCGAAGCGGCCCGCGCCTATGGCCTGCACGGCTGGCGCCTCAACCTGTTTGTGGTGGTGCCTGCCGCACTGCGCCGCGCGCTGCCGGCCTACAGCAATGAAATGATCCTGATGCTGCACGCCACGTCGCTGGCGTTTACCGCCACCGTCGCCGACATCCTCAAGGTGGCGCGCGATGCCAATGCCGAGACGTTCCTGACGTTCCAGGCCTTCGGCATCGCCGCCCTGCTCTACATGCTGCTGTCCTTTGCACTGGTGGGCCTGTTCCGACTGGCCGAACGTCGCTGGATGCGTTTTCTTGTTCCTACCCGAGGCTAACCCATGAATCAGTCCGCGCAGGCCCTAGCCACTTATCCTGTCGATGTACCCGTTACCCAGGCGGCAACTGCTGCCGTCAAGCTGCAGGTCGAAGGCATCCATAAACGCTACGGCGAACACGAAGTGCTCAAGGGCGTGTCCCTCAACGCCCGCAATGGCGACGTAATCAGCCTGATCGGCGCCAGCGGCTCGGGCAAAAGCACCATGCTGCGCTGCATCAACTTTCTCGAACAGCCGGACGCCGGCGTCATCACCCTGGACGGCATCAGCATCGAAATGCGCCAGGGCCGCGCCGGCGCCCGTGCGCCGCACCAGGAACAATTGCAGAACCTGCGCACGCGCCTGGCCATGGTGTTCCAGCACTTCAACCTGTGGAGCCACATGACCGTGCTGGAAAACATCACCATGGCCCCGCGCCGGGTGCTGGGGGTAAGTGCCGCCGAAGCCGAAAAACGCGCGCGCATGTACCTCGACAAGGTCGGCCTGCCGGGCCGCGTGGCCGATCAGTACCCGGCGTTCCTGTCCGGCGGCCAGCAACAGCGCGTGGCCATCGCGCGGGCCCTGGCGATGGAGCCGGAAATCATTCTGTTCGATGAACCCACCTCCGCCCTCGACCCCGAACTTGTAGGAGAAGTCCTCAAAGTCATACAGACGTTAGCTGAGGAAGGTCGTACCATGCTGATGGTCACCCACGAAATGGGCTTTGCCCGCCAGGTGTCCAGCCAAGTGCTGTTCCTGCATCAAGGCCGAGTCGAGGAACAAGGCGGCGCCGAGATCCTCGACCACCCCAACAGCGAGCGCTTGCAGCAATTTCTTTCCAACCGTTTGAAGTGAAACCCATGGATACCAAGGCCAACGGACCCCATACCTCCCCTGCGCTGGATCGCATCGATGAGGCGATCATCGAAGTGCTGCGCCACCAGGGGCGTATCACCTATGAAAAGCTCTCGTCATTGGTGCACCTCACCCCCAGGCCCTGCCTGGAGCGGGTGCGCAAGCTGGAGCGACGCGGGGTGATTCGCGGGTACGGCGCGATCATCGATGTGCAGATGGTCTCGCCCGGGCTGTCGCTGCTGGTGCTGGTGGCCTTGTCCAACCAGAGCGGGCGCTCGGCGCAAAAGGCTTTCGAAGCCTGTATGAAGGCGTGCCCCCAGGTGTTCGAATGCCAGTTGATCAGCGGGCCGTTCGACTACAGCCTGCGCATGCGCTGCCGGGATATGGAGCACTACCGGGTGGTATCGGAGATCTGGCTGAACAATGATGAGCTGCACATCGATAAGTTGGTGGCGCATCCGGAGTTGGCGGTGGTGAAAAATACCGCCATCGAACTGGCCTAGATCCTCAAACACTGGAAATCCAATGTGGGAGGGGTTTGCCCCTCCCAGATTTTTAACCGCGCCCGCTTGAAATACGCTTGCCGAGCTTGGTGCCAATCATCTTCGCCTGCCCATCCTTCTGCTTCCCCGTACGCGCCTCGCTGATCAACCCCGGGATCAACCTGCCCTCCGGCAGATTCCTCCAGAACCGACTCGGCAAGTGCCCTTCCATCACCTTGGGGTTCAACCGCGCCGGGTTGAAGATATGGCTGTAGTACGTCAGCCACATCGCACTGTGGGGATCCTCGACGTTCTGCGCCAGCTGCTGCCAGGCCTCAGGGCATTGGCGTTGATGAATCAGCTGTTCGCCATCGTAATAAACCCCATCCAACGGCGTGGCGATCATCCAGCGATGGCGCCCCATGCGCCCGACAAAATGCTGGCTGGCCGATTTGAGGATGTCATGGGCCGGCTCATGCCAGGCCACGTACTCCGGCAACTCGGGCCCTGCCCCTGCCGGCAAGGCGATAAAGCGCACAAACGCATGCAGGTGATGGGCCTCGCGACTCACCTGCTTGATGCGCCGCTGCAGCTCAGTGCCGAGTTTATCCCCCGCCAGCATCGCGGTGCGGTCGCCATGGCTGACGCGCCAGAGCACTTCGTACAACAGGCTCCAACGCTGGTCGCCGTGGTAACAGGCGGCTGACGCCAACAGCTCCAGCAGCGCCTTGGGAATTCGCGCCTGGAACGGACCCAAGCCTTCGGGGATCGGCTCATCGGTGGCAAACAGGTCCGCCGCCTGTACCTCGCCCCAACTGACCTGGCTGGGGTCGACCTGATGACTGAGCAGCCAGCGCGCCTGTTCGCGCCAGGTGCTGAAAAGGTTGTCGCATTCCAGGCTGATCATCCCCACAACCCCATCTGCTGCGGCTGCGGGCGGTCACGCAGTTGTTCGCGCAGCAGCACGCTGGTGCTGTCCGCCTGTTGCGGGTGGTAGTCACTGGTGATGAAAAACGGCTTGGCCTTGGCCAGTACACAGCGCATGCGTGCCAGGTCTTCAAAGCGGATCTTGCGTTCGCGGCGCAGGTCCACCAGGCGCTGGGTGGTGCGCAGGCCGATGCCCGGGATGCGGGCGATCAAGGTCGGCTCGGCACGATTCAGGTCCAGGGGGAATACCTCGCGGTGCTCCAGGGCCCAGGCCAGCTTGGGGTCGATATCCAGGGCCAGGTGGCCGGGGCCTTCGAACAATTCGTTGGCACTGAAGCCGTAGCTGCGCAGCAGGAAATCCGCCTGGTACAAGCGATGCTCGCGCATCAATGGCGGCGCGGCCAGGGGCACGCTTTTCGGGCTGTTGGGGATGGGGCTGAAGGCCGAGTAATACACGCGGCGCAGCTTGAAGTTGCCATACAGCGCCTCGGCACTGTGGAGGATGGTGCTGTCGTCGGTCTCGTCGGCGCCGACGATCATCTGGGTACTCTGCCCGGCCGGGGCGAAACGCGGTGCACGGGGTTCGTTGAAGACCGTCTGCTCGCCGGTGTAGATGGTCTGCATGGCCTGCTTGATCGAGACGATCTGCTTTTCCGGCGCCAGGGTTTGCAGGCTGGCATCGGTGGGCAGTTCGATATTCACGCTGAGGCGATCGGCGTAGCGCCCGGCCTCGGCAATCAGCGCCGGGTCGGCCTCGGGGATGGTCTTGAGGTGGATGTAACCGCGAAAGTCATGCTCTTCGCGCAGCAGTTTGGCCACCCGCACCAATTGCTCCATGGTGTAGTCGGCCGAACGAATGATGCCGGAACTGAGGAACAGCCCGCTGACGCAGTTGCGCTTGTAGAAATCCAGGGTCAGGGTGACCACCTCCTCCGGGCTGAAGCGTGCACGGGGCACGTCGCTGGAGCGGCGGTTGACGCAGTATTGGCAGTCGTAGAGACAGAAGTTGGTGAGCAACACCTTGAGCAAGGATACGCAGCGACCGTCCGGCGTGTAGCTGTGGCAGATGCCCATGCCATCGGTGGAGCCCAGCCCCGCCTTGCCTTCCGAGCTGCGCTTGGGCGCGCCGCTGCTGGCGCAGGAGGCGTCGTACTTGGCGGCATCGGCGAGGATGCTGAGTTTTTCGATCAACTGCATGGAGGCTTACCGATACTGGTTTTTTGTACAGTATCAGCCAGCCCCCCGTGTCACAAGTGCAGCCTGTCAGCTGGCGGTGGCCAGGAGCAGATCCTGTACCGAACGCCCCTTGCCACGGCTACGGTCATTTTCAAACAGCGACGCCGCGATCTCATCCGCGCGAATCGGCAGTACCGACAGCAACGTATCGCTCAAGCCATGGCTGGCCTGGCTGAAACCCTGGATGTAGATGCCGGCCTTGCAGCGCTCGTCGGTGACGATGCGGTAGTCGCGCGCCACTTCAAAATCACCCAGGTACTCCTCCAGCGGCGCCAGCAATGCGCGGTGGGTCTCGCGCTCGTAGCCGGTGGCGAGGATCACCGCGTCGTAATGGTTGACGCTGGTTTCGCCGCTGGCGTTGTTGCGCAGGGCCAGTTCGATGCCCAGGGGGCCGGGGGTGGCCTTCTCGACCACGGTCATGGTGCGGAAGGCCTGGCGGGCGATGCCGGAAACTTTCTGGCGGTAGAAAATCCCGTAGATGCGCTCGATCAGGTCGAGGTCGACCACCGAATAGTTGGTGTTCTGGTACTCGGCGACCAGGCGCTCGCGCTCGGCACCGACTTGCTGGAACACCAGGTCGGTGAAGGCCGGCGAGAACACTTCGTTGACGAATGGGCTGTCATCGGCGGGCTTGAGCGCCGAACCGCGCAGGATCATGTCGACCTGTACCGATGGGAAGCTGTCATTCAGGTCGATAAAGGCTTCGGCCGCACTCTGGCCACCGCCGATGATGGCGATGCGCATCGCCTTGCCGTCCACGCAAGGCTGGGCGGCCATGCGCTCCAGGTACTGGGAATGGTGGAACACCCGGCTGTCGCCCTTGAGGGCCTTGAAGGTTTCGGGAATGCGCGGTGTGCCGCCGGCGCTGACCACCACCGAACGGGTGGTGCGCACATGCTGCTCGCCCAGGGTATCGCGGGAGATCACGCGCAATGCCTCGACCTGTTGCTGGTGCAGGATCGGCTCGATGGCCAGTACTTCCTCGCCGTAGCGGGCCTGGGCCTGGAACTGCCCCGCGACCCAGCGCAGGTAATCGTTGAACTCCATGCGGCACGGGTAGAAGGTGCCCAGGTTGATGAAGTCCACCAGCCGGCCGTGGGTTTTCAGGTAATTGACGAAGGAGTACGGGCTGGTGGGGTTGCGCAGGGTCACCAGGTCCTTGAGGAACGAAATCTGCAATTCGCTCTGGGTCACCAGGGTATTGCCGTGCCAGCGGTAATCGGCCTGTTTGTCGAGAAACAGTACGTCCAGTTTGCCCTGGGCCTTTTCGCGCTCCTGCAGGGCGATGGCCAGCGCCAGGTTCGAAGGGCCAAAACCGATACCGATCAGGTCGTGAACCGCGGGCGAAGCAATTGCCTGTGTCATTCCAGTGTCCTCTGGATAAGCCCCTTGGCGGTGGGGCGGGAATACCTTCGAGACCTGCACAACAGGTCATGTGTTGATAGGAAACGAGGACAGTGAAAAAAAATTTAACCGATCGGTGATCAGTGCGCGTCCCACTCGCGCATCCGCACCCGGCAGTGCTTCATGGCGTTGACGATGTGTTTTTCCACCAGGGTACGGGAAATACCCAGGCGCTCGGCGATTTGCAGGTGGCTCAGGCCCTCGAGTTTGCGCAGCAGGAAGCTGTCGCGACAAGCCGCCGGCAGCTCGGCCAGGGCGCGCTCGAGCAAGGCCAGGCGTTGGCCGTAGTCATGAGTGGCATGGGGCGAACACGCGGCAAAGCGCTCCTCGCTGTCGAGTACCTCCAGGGGTTCGACCTGGCGCAGGGCGTTGCGCCGGTGGCCGTCGATCACCAGGTTCAGCGCGGTGCGATACAAAAAGGCACGCGGCTGTTCGATGGGCGTCTCGCTGGAACGTTCCAGCACCCGGACATAAGCGTCATGCACCACATCCTCGGCCACCTGACGGTTGCCCAGCTTGGCGTTGAGGAAACACACCAGCTCGCGATAGTAGTTTTCCAACATGACTCCCGGCCGCCGGGTGGCGGCATTAGGTCCTGTAGGAGCGAGCTTGCTCGCGAAGTACGTCAACGATAACGCGGGAAACCAGAGTGAACGCGGCGTCCTTGACCTCTTCGCGAGCAAGCTCGCTCCTACACAAATACAGGCCATTCAGTAATGGCAGTTTGGGTAGGTGCAATTTATAGTAATTCTCATCTACTTTTAAACAAGACTTGCACCTACAGGCCGTTTTTTTTCTCCACAAGACCTGTAACCACTTATGTAACAGCCTAAATCCTCGGGCAATTCTCTCGTTTAACTGTCAGCTCTGCGCAACTGCGCTCCGAACTTTCCCGGCTGGAACCTAAGCATGAAACGCCCTCGACCTGCCCGACGCGCCTTGCTCGCTATCGCGTGCCTGATTCCCATAATCGCCGTCGCCGCCTGGCAGGTGTTGCCGCCGGGGCGGGACAACCTGACCACCGTCACCGTCACCCGCGGCACTATCGAAAACAGCGTCACGGCCCTGGGCACCCTGCAACCGCGCCGGTATGTCGACGTGGGCGCCCAGGCATCCGGGCAGATTCGCAAGATCCACGTTGAAGCGGGCGACCAGGTGCAGGAGGGCCAATTGCTGGTGGAGATCGACCCCTCGACGCAAAAAGCCAAGCTCGATGCCAGCCGCTACGCCATCGAAAACCTCAAGGCCCAGTTGCAGGAGCAAAAGGCCCAGCACGCCCTCGCCCGCCAGAAGTACCAGCGCCAGCAGCGCCTGGCCGCCGGCAACGCCACCCGCGAGGAAGACGTGCAAACCGCCAAGGCCGAACTGAGCGCCACCCAGGCCCGGATGGACATGTTCCAGGCGCAGATTCTCCAGGCCCAGGCCAGCCTGCGCAGCGATGAAGCGGAGCTGGGCTATACGCGCATCTACGCACCGATGACCGGCACCGTGGTCGCGGTGGACGCGCGCGTCGGCCAGACCCTCAATGCCCAGCAGCAGACGCCGCTGATCCTGCGGATCGCCAAGTTGTCGCCGATGACCGTGTGGGCGGAAGTCTCGGAAGCCGACATCGGCCACGTCAAACCGGGCATGACCGCCTACTTCACCACCCTCAGCGGCGGCAGCCGGCGCTGGACCAGTACCGTGCGGCAGATCCTGCCGATCCCGCCCAAGCCGCTGAATGAAACCCAGGGCAGCGGCAGCCCCAACAGTTCCAGCAAGAGCGGCAGCGGGCGCGTGGTGCTGTACACCGTGCTGCTGGATGTGGACAACAGCGACAACGCGTTGATGGCCGAAATGACCGCCCAGGTATTTTTCGTCGCCAGCCAGGTCAAGGATGTCCTCACCGCACCGGTGGCCGCACTGCTGGGCACCTCAAGTACCGACAAGCAGATCGCCCGCGTGGTCGCCACCAACGGCCGCATTGAAGAACGTGAAGTCCGCCTGGGTATCAGCGATCGCCTGCGGGTCGAAGTGCTCGACGGCCTGCACGAAGGCGATCACCTGCTGATCGGCCCGGCCGACGGCAACGGGGGTTGAGGTGACCACGCCCCTGATCGAACTCAAGAACATCCGCAAATCCTACGGCGGTGGCGACAGCCCGCAGGTCGACGTGTTGCGCGGCATCGACCTGTCGATCCATGCCGGTGAATTCGTCGCCATCGTCGGGGCTTCCGGTTCCGGCAAGTCCACGCTGATGAATATCCTCGGTTGCCTCGACCGCCCAAGCCTGGGCGAGTACCTGTTCGCGGGGGAAAACGTCGCCCACCTGGACAGCGACGAATTGGCCTGGCTGCGCCGCGAGGCCTTTGGCTTCGTGTTCCAGGGCTACCATTTGATCCCCTCGGGCTCGGCCCAGGAGAACGTCGAGATGCCGGCGATCTACGCCGGCATCAGCGCCGCCGAACGCCATGCCCGCGCCCACGCCCTGCTTGCGCGCCTGGGCCTGGCCGAGCGCACCGGCAACCGTCCGCACCAGCTGTCCGGCGGCCAGCAACAGCGTGTCTCGATCGCTCGGGCGCTGATGAACGGCGGCCACATCATCCTTGCCGATGAACCCACCGGCGCCCTCGACAGCCACAGCGGCGCCGAGGTGATGGCCTTGCTGGACGAACTGGCCAGCCAGGGCCATGTGGTGATCCTGATCACCCACGACCGCGAAGTGGCGGCGCGGGCCAATCGCATCATCGAGATTCGCGATGGCCTGATCATCAGCGACTCGGCCGATGACGGCGCCGCTCCCCTACCGGCCAACAGCGGCGCGTTGCAAGCCGTGGACCTGCGCCAGCGCCTGGCCGACGGCGCCGAACACAATGGCGCCTGGAAAGCCGAATTGCTGGACGCGGTCCAGGCCGCCTGGCGGGTGATGTGGATCAACCGTTTTCGCACCGCGCTGACCCTGCTGGGGATCATCATCGGCGTGGCCTCGGTGGTGGTGATGCTGGCCGTGGGCGAAGGCAGCAAACGCCAGGTCATGGCGCAGATGGGCGCGTTCGGCTCCAACATCCTCTACCTCAGCGGCTCATCGCCCAACCCGCGCACGCCGCTGGGTATCGTCACCCTCAACGACGTCGCGGCGCTGGCGGCGCTGCCCCAGATCAAGCGCATCATGCCGGTCAACGGCACCGAAGCCGGCGTGCGCTATGGCAACGTCGACTACATGGCCTATGTGGGCGGCAATGACACCAATTTCCCGGATATTTTCAATTGGCCGGTGGTCGAGGGCAGTTACTTCACGGCGGCCGACGAGCGTGCGGCCGCCACCGTGGCCGTGATCGGCCATCGCGTGCGGGAAAAGCTGTTCAAGGGTGAGGTCGACCCGATCGGCCAGTACATCCTGATCGAAAACGTACCGTTCCAGGTGATCGGCGTGCTGGCGGAGAAAGGCGCCAGCTCCGGCAACAAAGACAGTGATGACCGTATCGCCATCCCCTACACCGCCGCCAGCGTGCGCCTGTTCGGCAGCTACAACCCCGAATACGTGGTGATTGCCGCCGCCGATGCGCGCAAGGTCCACGAGGCCGAAGTGGCCATCGACCAGTTGATGCAAAAGCTGCACAACGGCAAGCGCGACTACGAGCTGACCAACAACGCGGCGATGATCCAGGCCGAGGCGCGCACCCAGAACACCCTGTCGCTGATGCTCGGCTCGATTGCCGCGATTTCCCTGCTGGTGGGCGGCATTGGCGTGATGAACATCATGCTGATGACCGTGCGCGAACGCACCCGCGAGATCGGCATTCGCATGGCCACCGGCGCGCGCCAGCGCGACATCCTGCGCCAGTTCCTGACCGAAGCGGTGATGCTGTCGGTGGTCGGTGGCCTGTGCGGCATTGCCCTGGCCCTGCTGGTGGGGGGCGTGCTGGTGCTGGTCAAGGTGGCGGTGCAGTTTTCCCTGGTGGCGGTGCTTGGCGCATTCGGTTGCGCACTGGTCACCGGCGTCGTATTCGGCTTCATGCCGGCCCGTAAAGCTGCCCGGCTCGATCCGGTTAAGGCGTTGACCAGTGAATAAACGATCCATTCCCCCGTACCTGCCCGCACTTGGCCTGTGCCTGCTGCTCACGGCCTGCGCCGGTGACCCGCCCAGCGTGGACAGCGCTATTGCGCCGCCAGCCGCCTGGCAGTTCGCCGAACGCGACGCCGCCCAGGCCACCAACCAGCGCTGGTGGACGCAGTTCGGCAGCCCCCAGTTGGACCGCCTGGTCAACCAGGCCCGGCGTGACAGCTTCGACGTGGCCGCCGCCATGGCCCGCGTGCGCCAGGCCCAGGCCACAGCGGTGATTGCCGGGGCGCCACTGCTGCCCGAGGTGAAATTCAACCTTGCCGCCAGCCACCAGAAGTTGTTGCACGGCACGGGCGGGCCGGACCTTGACGCCTCACAAAGCGATGACGCCGTGAACAATTTCGGCGCCAACCTCACCGCCAGCTACGAAGTGGATTTCTGGGGTGGCCGCGCCGCCGCCCGTGACAGTGCCTTGCACAGCCTGCGCGCCAGCGAGTTCGACCAGGCGACCGTGGAGCTGACCTTGCTCAGCAGCGTCGCCGACCGTTATGCGCAAACCCTCGCGGCCCGCCAACGCCAGCAGATCGCCGAGTTGAACCTGGCCAATGCGCGTAACGTCCTCGACTTGGTGCAGACCCGTTACGACGCAGGCTCCGCCACGGCCCTGGAACTGGCCCAGCAGAACAGCCTGGTGGCCAGCCAGCAACGCCAGCTGCCGTTGATTCAACAACTGGCCGAAGAATCCCAGATCACCCTGGCCGCCCTCCTCGGCCAGCCGGTCCAGGCCCTGGACCTGGGCGCCGAACCCTTCCAGGACCTGACCTGGCCAACCATCGGCGCCGGCCTGCCCAGCCAGTTGCTCAGCCGCCGGCCGGACATTGCCAAGGCCGAGGCCGAACTGGCAGCCGCCCAGGCGGACGTCACCGTGGCCCGCGCCGCCATGCTGCCGGCCCTGACCCTCGGCGCCACGCTCGGCTCCGATGCCTACAAGGCCGTGGACGTCCTGCGCAGCCCCTACTACACGCTGACGGCCGGCCTGGTCGGGCCGATCTTCAACAACGGCCGTTTAAGCGCCGAGCGCGACAAGGCCCGCGCCCGCCAGGATGAGCTGTTACAAACCTACCGCGGCGCGATCATCAACGGCTTTGCCGATGTGGAAAAAGCCCTCAGCAGCATCACGCGCCTGGACCAGCAACGCCACTGGCAAACCCAAGAACTGCAACAGGCCCAAACCGCCTTCCGGATCGCCGAAAGCCGCTACCAGGCGGGTGCCGAAGACTTGCTGACGGTACTGGAAACCCAGCGCACCCTGTATGCCGCCCAGGACTTGAACGTGCAATTGCGACTGTCACGCCTGCAGGCCAGCATCGCCTTGTACAAAGCATTGGGTGGCGGCTGGAAGACTGATATCTGATAAACAAAACTCTGATTTCGTACGCAATCCGTTTTCTCAACCTACATTCTTCGACCCCAGGTCCTTGGTAAAACAGCCGCCATCCCGCGGCTGACCAGGACCTCTCGATGACTGCTGCAAACTCATTGGCGTGCGCCTGTCTCTGGCTGCTGGCGAGCCTTGGCCATGCCGAGCCCCTGATCAAGCCCACCGCCATCGACTGGTTGCTGGACTGCCCGCTGCCCCACGTTGAGGGCCTGGACCCCGAGGTGCTCGCGCGCACCCAGTGCGGCATCGTGACCATACCGCGCAATTACGCTGCGCCGCGTCAAGGCAGCATCCGTCTCTACCTGACCCGTGTGGGCGCCCGCGAGCCGCTGAACCGCGCCGGCCTGGTCTTTGCCCAGGCCGGCAACGCCTCGAGAAGCAACACCGGCGGCACCTTCGCCATTCAGTTGGCCAGCCGCTGGGGCGACTACTCCACTCAGGCTTACCGCAGGCTGCTCAATTACTATGACGTCATCGAACTCAGCCACCGCGACCTCAAGCACGACAAAAGCGTCGAACACGCCGCTCGGGACATGGAATTCGTACGTGCCCAGCTGGGCGATGCACAACTGCTTTACCTGGGCAATGCTGACGCCACGCGGCTGGGCAACCACTACGGGGCGCTGTATCCGGAACGCGTCGCGCGCATGGTGCTGGTCAATGCTCCATACGGAGAAAAGGCTGCGCCCCTGGTCGAGCAGCTGCGCCTCAAGGAGCCCGCTCAGACGGCGGCCAGCGGCTGCATCAACCGATGGGTCGGCGACTTCCTGGCCTATGGCAGGCAACCGCCCCCGTCCACACGCTGCCTGGATTCGGGCAATTGGGAGTAGCGCGTCGTTTACGACCTGTTGCCGCCGAAAACGACACCCTGCGTTGACGCTCCGTCGCAATCGTTATTAAGTGCTATTTATCCGCATTAATACGATAAATCGAACCCATGCTGACTCGCCCGCTACGCCGCAAACGCCAGAAGCTGTCCGACGTGATTGTCGAGTCGGTCAAGCGCTCCATCGTCACCGACGCCTTGAAGCCCGGCGACCGCCTGCCCACCGAGCGTGAGCTGATGGAAAGCTTCCAGTGCTCCAAGGGTTCGGCCCGTGAAGCGCTCAAGGCCCTGGAGGTCGAGGGGCTGGTGAGTACGCGCACCGGCCCCAGCGGCGGTGCCTACCTGAACCAGGCCGGCACCGAACCCGCCAGCCGCGCGTTGCGCAATTACCTGCACTTCCAGCACCTGGACGGCGAGCAGGTGTACCAGTTGCGCAAGGTCATCGAAGTGGAACTGGCGGTGTCGGTGCTCGGGCGCCTGAGTGAGGACGACTACCGGGCATTGCAGGACAACGTGGATTTCTGCAGCGCCCCCGAAGACAGCGAAGCCGGCCAGCGCGAGCAACGCCTGGCGGAACTGGAGTTCCACAACCTGCTGGCCAAGGCCTGCCCCAACCCGTTGCTGAGCTTTATGGCGCAATTTCTCAACGACCTGCTGCGCGACCTGGTGGTACTGAAAAAAGCCTACAAGCCCAAGCGCAAGCAGTTCGACGCGGCCAACCTCGACTATCACAAGCAACTGCTGAGCGCCTTTCGCGCCGGGGATGAAGGCGCGGTACGCAGCCTGATGCATGAACACATGTGCGATGCCGAACACCATATGACCGCGCTGGAAGGCCAGGTCAGCCCGCACTTTCTACTGGAGTTCGACCACAACCACTGAAAACACCCCGCCCACAGTTGACTGCATTCACTGCGTTACCCCAATAACAGGCCTGCCCACAGGCCCTGCTCCACCGTATCGCCCTTGCTACTCCTGCCAATAACTAAACCAGGGAGTCACCCCATGCAGCGTCGTACGTTATTGAAAGCCAGTCTTACCGCAGCCGCCGCCCTCAGTCTTCCGCTGAGCGTGCGTTCGGCATTCGCCGCCGAGCCCTTTACCTTTTACGGCCTCAAGTCCATGTCCGGCGCCTTTGCCAGCTATGGCAAGTTTGCCGACATGGGTTCGCGCCTGGCGGTGGCACAACACACCGAGCTGCTGGGCCGGCCCTTGAACTACAAGGTCATCGACACCGAGGGCAACGCCGGCAAGGCCGTGCGCAAGGTGCAGGAAGCGATCCAGCAGGACGGCGCGCGGTTCTTCCAGGGCTGCACGCTGTCGTCGTCGGCACTCGCGGTGGCCAAGGAAGTCGACAAAGTCGGCGGCGTGTTCATGACCCCGGTGGGTGCCGATGAAGTCACCGGCAAAGACTGCAACCACGCCACGTTCCGCTGGTCGGTGCCCACCTACGGCGCGATCCGCGAAACCATGGTGCCGCTGATCAAGCTGCTGCCGGATGCCAAGCGCTGGTACACCATCACTCCGCAATATGTGTTCGGCGAAGCGCTGCTCGAAGGCGCCAGAAACGTGCTCAAGGAACATGGCCTGGAGCATGTCGGCAACAGCTACCACTCGCTGCAGGAGCAGGAATTTTCCGGCTACCTGACCAATGCCATTTCCACCAAGCCGGATGTGTTGGTATTGCTCAACTTTGGCAGCCAGTCGTCCAACACCCTGCGCCAGGCGGTGAACTTCGGCATCAAGGAGCGCATGAAAGTGCTGCTGGTGTGGTCCGCCGGCCTCGACCAGTTCCAGGAACTGGGCAGCGATATCCTCGACGGTGTGTACCTCGGCGCGCAGTACTGGCATCAGGTCGACACCCCGCTCAACCGCGAACTGGTCAAGCTGACCCAGGCCAAGTACGGCATCAACCCCACCTACCCGTTGGCCGCCGACTACATCAGCACCAAAGTCATGCTCGACACCATCATCGCCACCGGCAGCTTCGACGGGCCGACCGTGGCCAAGGCCATGCAGGGCCTGAGTTTCGAAGGCCCCACCGGCAAGGAGTCGATCCGCGCAGGCGACCACCAGGTGATCAAGGACTACTACCTGCTGATCGGCAAGGCCGCCAGCGAGATGGCCGACAAGGATGACCTGGCCAAGGTGCTCAGCGCCGGCCAGTCCTTCCCGCCGGTGGAAGCCACGGGCTGCACGCTCGCCTGATCCGCTAAAACACCACCGTTGTACACGGCAGGGCCGCCCGGGCGGCTACCTGTTCGAGGGTTTCTGCATGCTTAATCTTTACCTGTTCCAGATACTCAACGGCCTTGGGTTGGGAATGATCTACTTCCTGATCGCGGTCGGGCTGACGATCATTTTCGGCCTGCTCAACTTCGTCAACTTCGCCCACGGCGCGTTCTTCCTGCTGGGCGCCTACATCTGCTACACCGCCGTGAGCCTCACCGGCAACTTCTGGCTGGCGCTGTTGATTGCGCCGCTGGTGGTGGCCGCGTTGGCCTGGGTGATCGAGCGGCTGTTGATCCAGCGGATCTATCACTTGCCGCACATGTTCCAGATCCTGGTCACCCTGGGCATCGCGCTGATCATCCAGGAAGCCAGCGTGATGATCTGGGGCCCGGTGGGCAAAAGCGTCGCCGTGCCGGAACTGCTGCGCGGCGTGCTGGTGGTGGGTGATTTCGTCTACCCCTACTACCGCCTGTTCCTCATCGTGTTTTCCGGGCTGGTGGGCCTGGGCCTGTGGCTGCTGCTGGAACGCACGCGCTTCGGTGCCCTGGTGCGCGCCGGCAGTGAAAGCACCGAGACCGTGTCGCTGCTCGGCACGAATATCTTCCGCCTGTTTTCCATGACCTTCGCCCTCGGCGTGGGCCTGGCCGGCATGGCCGGGGTGCTGTTCGCGCCGTTGCGCGGTGCGCAGCCGTTCGTTGGCCCGGAGATTCTCGGCATCGCCTTCGTGGTGGTGGTGATCGGCGGCATGGGTTCGTTCAGCGGTGCGCTGGTCGGCGGTTTGCTGGTGGGCGTGGTGCAAAGCCTGATGACCACACTCTGGCCCCAAGGCGCGAGCCTGATGATCTACGGCGCCATGGCCGTGGTGATTCTGGTGCGTCCTTACGGCCTGTTTGGGAGAGCCTGACATGAGCGAGAAAAATCCCCTGCCGTTTGCCAAAACCCAATCACGCGCCATGTTGCTGTGGGTCGTGGCGGTGCTGATCGGCCTGCCCGTGCTATTGCCCTCGGCGACCCTGGCCAGCGAGATCCTGATCTTTGCCATGGCGGCCCTCGCCTGCAACCTGTTGCTGGGCTACACCGGGCTGCTATCATTCGGCCAAGGCATCTTCTTTGGTGCCGGCGCCTACTGCGCGGCGCTGCTGATGATCCACCTGCAACTGGGCCTGTTCACCGCGCTGCTGGGCGCCGCCATCGCCGGTGGCTTCCTGGCCTTGCTGGTGGGCGCCCTGGCGATCCGGCGCACCGGCATCTACTTCGTGATGCTTACGTTGGCCTTCAGCCAGATGGCTTACTTTGTCGCCTACACCTTAAGCGACTGGACCGGTGGCGACAACGGCCTGCTCAGCGTGCCGCGCCCCGAGATTCGCCTGGGTGACACCGTGCTGCTGTCCCTGGCCGACACCCGTGCGTTCTATGGCTTTGTCGCGGTGCTGTTCCTGTTGATCTTTATCGGCGCACGCCGGGTGATCGCCTCGCCGTTCGGCAGCACGTTGATGGCGATCCGCGAAAACGAAACCCGCGCCTCGGCCATCGGCTACGACACGCGGCACTTCAAGATCCTGGTGTTCGTGCTGTCCGGCGCGGTCACCGGGATTGCCGGGGCGCTGTACGCCATGCTGCTGCACTTTGTGCCGCTGTCGAATATCGACCTGGCGATGTCCGAGAACATCCTGATCATGACCATTATCGGCGGCACCGGTTCGCTGTTCGGTTCGTTGCTGGGCGCCGGGTCCATCGTGCTGCTGGGGGATTTTCTCTCCGACCTGTGGCCCCGTTGGCTGATGCTGCTGGGGGTGATCCTGATCCTGGTGGTGATCTTCATGCGCGGCGGTTTGTGGGGCGGCCTGGCCGCGTTGTTCGAGCGCGTGCGCGGCCGTCGCAAGGCCGCCGTCGTCGCCAAGGAGGAAGGGCTATGAGCATCCTGTTGGAAACCCAGGACCTGGAACTGGCCTATGGCGCGTTCCGTGCAGTGAACGGCGTGAACCTCAAGGTCGAAGCCGGCACCATCCACACCATCATCGGCCCCAACGGCGCGGGCAAGACCAGCCTGTTCCACTGCCTGACCGGTGAACGCCAGGCCACGGCCGGGGCGATTCATTTCGACGGCAGGAACCTGATGCGCAAGCCGGCCCACGGCCGCGTCGGCCTGGGCATGGCGCGCTCGTTCCAGCTCACCAGCCTGTTCCAGAACCTCAGCGTACGCGAAAACCTGCGCCTCGCCGCCCAGGGCCGCGACGGCGCACGTGCGCTGAATTTCTGGCGCCGCGTGGACAGCAAGCGCGAACACCTGGAGATGGCCGACCAGGTGCTCGAACGCCTGCAACTCAGCGCCCGCGCCGAGACCCTGGCCGGCGAGTTGTCCCACGGCCAGCAACGGGTGCTGGAGGTGGGCATGTCGATCTGCTCCAAGCCCAAACTGTTGATGCTCGACGAACCCACCTCGGGCATGGGCATCGATGACATCCCGATCATGACCCAGTTGATCAGCGACCTCGGCCGCGACCACACGGTGCTGTTGATCGAACACAACATGAGTATCGTCATGTCCATCAGCCAACGCATCACGGTGATGAGCCACGGGCAGATCCTGGTGGAAGGCACGCCGGAGTTCGTGCGTGCCGATGAACGCGTGCGCAGTGCTTATCTTGGGGAGGCTGCCTGATGCTGATCGTCGAGAATATCCATTCCTACTACGACAAGAGCCACGTGCTCGAAGGCGTGTCGCTGAGGGTCAACCCCGGCGAACTGGTGACCCTGCTCGGGCGCAACGGTGCCGGCAAGACCACCACCCTACGCAGCATCCTCGGCATCATCTGCCCGCGCCAGGGCCAGATCCACTTCAACGGCCAGGCGCTGGTGGGGCAGAAAATCTTTGAAATCGCGCGCCAGGGCCTGGCACTGGTGCCGGAGAATCGCGGGATCTTCCGCCTGCTGACCGTCGAGGAAAACCTGCGCATCGCCGTGCGCAAGACCAGCCGCTGGCAGCTTGAAGACGTGTACGGCATGTTCCCGCGCCTCAAGGAGCGGCGCAGGAACGCCGGCCATGCGCTCTCCGGCGGCGAGCAACAGATGCTCGCGATCGCCCGCGCCCTGCTCAACGATCCGCAGCTGCTGATCCTCGACGAACCCACCGAAGGCCTGGCCCCGGTGATCGTCGACGAACTGGTGAAGATCCTGCGCAAGGTCAAGGACGACGGCCTGCCGGTGCTGCTGGTGGAACAGAACCTGATGGTCTGCGACAAACTCGCCGACCGCCATTACGTCCTCGAACAGGGCCGCGTGGTCTACGAGGGCAGCGCCGCCGCCTTCCGCGCCGACCCGACCATCAAGAACCGCTACCTGGCGCTGAGCGCCTGACGGGAGATTGCAGATGAACAGTTTTGCGCAACCACTCCAGGGCAACGCCCCGCTGATCAACCGCGACCGCCTGTGGCAATCACTGATGGACCTGGCGCAACTGGGCGCCACGGTCAAGGGTGGCGTGTGCCGCCTGGCCCTCACCGACCTGGACCGCCAGGCCCGTGACCTGTTTGTGCAGTGGTGCGAGGCCGCCGGGTGCAGCGTCAGTGTCGATGCCATCGGCAATATCTTCGCCCGTCGCCCTGGGCGTAATCCCGCCCTGCCCCCGGTGATGACCGGCAGCCACATCGACACCCAACCCACCGGCGGCAAGTTCGACGGCTGCTACGGGGTGATGGCCGGGCTGGAAGTGATCCGCACGCTCAACGATTTGAACATCGAGACCCAGGCGCCGATCGAAGTGGTGGTATGGACCAATGAAGAAGGCTCGCGCTTCCCGCCGTGCATGATGGGCTCCGGGGTATTTGCCGGTAAGTTCGACCTGCAGGACACCCTCGACAAGCAGGACGAGCAAGGCCTGTCGGTGGGCGCTGAATTGCAGCGCATCGGCTATGCCGGTTCGCGTGCGGTGTTGGGCCACCCGGTCGGCGCGTATTTCGAAGCACATATCGAGCAAGGCCCGGTGCTGGAAGACCAGGCCACCACCATTGGCGTGGTCATGGGCTGCCTGGGCCAGAAGTGGTTCGACCTGACCCTCACCGGCGTCGAAGCTCACGCCGGGCCGACGCCGATGCACCTGCGCAAGGACGCCCTGGTCGGCGCCGCCGAGGTGGTCAGCGCGGTCAACCGTATCGCCCATCAGCAGCAACCTCACGCCTGCGGCACGGTCGGCTGCCTGAGCCTGCATCCGGGTTCGCGCAATGTGATTCCCGGCCAGGTGCACATGACCCTCGACCTGCGCCACCTGCATGCCGACAAGCTGCAGGCCATGGTCGATGAAGTGCGCGGCGTGATCGAAGCCACAGCAGCCCGGCACGGGTTGACCTTCGAACTGACGCCCACCGCCGATTTCCCACCGCTGGACTTCCACCCGGCCTGCGTCAACGCCGTGCGCGATGCGGCGGGCGCCTTGGGCTTGAGCCATATGGACATCGTCAGCGGCGCCGGGCATGACGCGATTTTCGTCGCAGAACTGGGCCCGGCCGGGATGATCTTTGTGCCGTGCGAAGGCGGCATCAGCCATAACGAAATCGAAAACGCCGCGCCGGATGACCTGGCGGCCGGTTGCGCGGTATTGCTGCGCGCCATGGTCAACGCGGCGCAGGGAGACAGGGCATGAGTGAGATGGGCCAACTGACAGCGGTGCAACTGCTGGAGCATTTCCGTAACAAGACCTTATCGCCGGTGGACGTCACCGAAGATGCGCTGCTGCGTATCGAGCGCTACAACCCGGTGGTGAACGCCTACTGCCATGTCGACCCCGAGGGCGCGCTGCACGCGGCGCGGGCGTCGGAAGCACGCTGGTTCAAGGGCGCGCCCTGCGGCGCGCTGGACGGCGTACCGGCGTCGATCAAGGACCTCACGCTGACCCTCGGCATGCCCACCCGCAAGGGCTCACGCACCTCGTCGGCCGAGGGGCCGTGGGACGTCGACGCGCCCTTCCCGGCCTTTATGCGCAAGGCCGGCGCGGTGCTGCTGGGCAAGACCACCACCCCGGAGTTCGGCTGGAAAGGCGTCACCGATAACCCGCTGTACGGCATCACGCGGAACCCGTGGGACACCCGCACCACGGCGGGCGGTTCGTCCGGTGGCGCCGGGGCGGCAGCGGCGCTGAACCTGGGCGTGCTGCACCAAGGCAGCGATGCCGGCGGCTCGATTCGCATCCCCTGCGCGTTTACCGGCACCTTCGGGATCAAGCCGACGTTCGGCTATGTGCCGCAATGGCCGGCCAGTTCGATGACCATCCTCTCGCACCTGGGGCCGATGACCCGCACCGTGGAAGATAGCGTGTTGATGCTGCAAGCCGTCGCACAACCGGATGCGCGGGATGGCCTGATCGGTGCGCCGAGGACCACGCCATGGCTCACGCCGCACACGGATTTGAAAGGCCTGCGCGTGGCCTACAGCCCCACGTTTGGCTACGTGGATGTCGACCCGCAAGTCGCCAAGGTGGTCGCCCGGGCGGTCGAGGGCCTGGTGCAGCTGGGTGCCCATGTCGAGCAGATCGACCCTGGCTTCAGCGACCCACTGGAAGTGTTCAGCACCTTGTGGGCGGCGGGCGCGGCACGCCTGACCGGGGCCATGAGCGACGCGCAGAAACAGCTGCTGGACCCTGGGCTGCTGCGCATTGCCCAGCGTGGCGAGCAACTGAGCCTGGATGACTTCAACGCAGCCCTCGAAGCCCGCGCCGCGCTGGTGGCCCGGATGGCAGCGTTCCACGAGCACTACGACGTGCTGGTTTCGCCGATGATGCCGATCACCGCGTTCGAGGCCGGGCACAACGTACCGCCCGGTTCCGGGATGCAGGAATGGACCGAGTGGACGCCGTTCACCTACCCCTTCAACCTCACCCAGCAGCCGGCGGCGTCGGTGCCGTGCGGCTTGGCGGCGAATGGCTTGCCGGTGGGGTTGCATGTGGTGGGCGCGCGGTTTGCCGATGAGCAGGTGTTGCGAGTGTGCCGGGTGTATGCCAAAGCGTTTCCGACCCGGCACTTACAGACACCGATCACCCCAACACTGTAGATCCAAATGTGGGAAGGAGCTTGCCCCCTCCCACATTTTCTGACCGCACTCCAATCCCCTGCCTCTACAATGTCCCCCATTCATCCCTGGGGGCTTCATGGACATCGAACTGGCACGCACTTTCCTGGAAATCACCCGCTGCGGCAGCCTGGCCGCCGCCGCCGAGAAACTGCACGTCACCCAGACCGCCATCACCGCACGCGTTAAAAACCTGGAAAGCCAACTGGGCAGTACGCTGTTCGTGCGCAACCGCGCCGGTGCACGCCTGACCGCCGACGGCGAGGCGTTTGTGGTGTACGCCAACCAGTTGCTGCAAACCTGGGAAGCCGCGCGGCGCGACCTGCCTCTGCCCGATGGCTATCGCAATGTGCTGCATATCGGCGGTGAAGTCAGCCTGTGCAACCCGCTGATGCTCGGTTGGGCCCGGGCCCTGCGCGAACAGATCCCCGGGCATGCCCTGCGCACCGAAGTGCGTGAAGGTGAATACCTGCTGCGGCAGCTGGAGCTCGGCGTACTCGATGCGGCGCTGGTGTTCCAGCCGCAATACTGGCCGGGGTTGCAGGTGGAGCAGGTGCTGGAAGAAAAACTGATCCTGGTGCAATTGACGAGCAAACCGGCCCCGTACGTCTACATCGATTGGGGCCCGGGTTTCCGCCAGCAGCACGACGCTGCCCTGCCCGACAGGGCTCGCGCGGCGGTGAGTTTCAACCTCGGACCGCTGGCATTGCAGTACATCCTCGAGAACGGCGGCGCCGGCTATTTCCGCACGCGGGTGGTACAGAGCTACCTGGACAGCGGCGTGATGCAGCGCGTGCCCAAGGCCCCGGAGTTCAGCTTCCCGACGTTCCTGGTGTACTCGCGGGCACGGGATTCGGCGGTGTTGCAACAGGCCCTGGGGCTGCTGCGTGAAGTGGTCAAGGCCGAGAGTGACTGGTCGCAGCGCTGGGACCCGTTGATCTGAATCCCTTCACCGGTGCAGTGCGCAAAACTCGCAGATTCCCGTGTACCAACTAAGCTCAGTCTCCAACAAAAAAACCTGAGCAGCCCGCCATGGTCCACCCCACCGAGACGTTTCGCAGCCGCTACCGCGCCGAGGTCAGCCCCCATTACAACCCCTGGCTGCACGCCGGCTTTGTGCTCGGCTATGGCGTGTGCTGCATCGGCCTGGCCGGGGCCTCCACCCACCGAGTTACGCCGTTCGAGTGGCTGACCGTGCCGCTGACCCTGGTGTTCTTCAACCTCTGTATCTACCTGGTGCACCGCCACCTCGGCCATCACAAACACGCCTTGGCCCGCCTGTTCTATGCGCGCCACACCGGTGATCACCACAGCTTCTTTACCCCCGGCCACATGACCTACGACAGCCCGCGAGACTGGCGGGTCATTCTCTTTCCGGCGTGGCTGATCGTGCTGCACAGCCTGGTCATCACCCTCCCCGCCTGGTGCTTGCTCCAGCACCTGAACGCCAATGTCGCCGGGCTGTTCGCCGGGAGCATGATCCTCGGTTACCTGCTCTACGAAGTGTTCCACGCCTGCGAGCACTTGCCCGCCGACCACCCGGTGGCGCGCCTGCCGTGGATTCGCCAGATGCACCGACTGCACGCCCTGCATCACCGCCGCGAGCTGATGCAGGGGCGCAATTTCAATATCGTCCTCCCGCTGATGGATTACCTGTTCGGCACCCTGTACTGGGAACCGAACCCCAACGACAACCAGGAATCGTCATGAGTACCCGTCGAAAGAAAATGCGTCATCTGCTGTTTGTGCTGCTGCTGGCGGTGATCGCTTTCCTGCTGTTGATGCCGACCAAAGTGCAACCGGTGAACTGGGCTCCACCCAAGGCGCCATCGATGAAGGAAGGCGCCTATGCCGACAACCAACGCCTCAAGGCTGTGCAGAAAATCGGCGCCCAGGGCATCGCCGGCCCCGAGGCCTTGCTGCTCGATGCCCAGGGGCTTCTGATCAGCGGGCTGCATGACGGCCGCATCATCCGCACGTCGCCCGACAGCCCCACCCTGGAAGTGCTGGCCAACACCGGTGGTCGGCCGCTGGGCATGGCACTGCACCCGGACGGGCGCTTGATCATTGCCGACGGGGTCAAGGGCTTGCTCGCGCTGGATCCCCAGCGCCAACTGACCGTCCTGAGCGCCAGCGCCAATGGCGTCCCCTTTGGCTTTACCAATGACGTGACCATCGATGCCGGCGGGCGCTATGCGTACTTCAGCGATGCTTCGAGCCGCTGGGGTTATGGCCAGGATGGCGAGGCGGTGATCGAGCATGGCGGCGATGGTCGCCTGCTGCGCTATGACTTTCGCAACGGCACCACCGAGGTGTTGCTGGACCAACTGCAATTCGCCAACGGCGTGGCCCTCGGCCCCGATGAAAATTACCTGTTGGTCAATGAAACCGGGGCGTATCGCATCAGCCGCTACTGGCTCAAGGGCGAACGTGCGGGCAACCACGACTTGTTTATCGACAACCTGCCCGGCCTGCCGGACAACCTCAGTTTCAACGGCCAGGACCGTTTCTGGGTGGCGCTGTACTCACCACGCAACCCGCTGCTGGACAGCTTTGCCGGCTACCCCTTGCTGCGCAAGGTGATGGTGCGTGCGCTGATGGTGGTGCCCAAGCCCATTGAGCGCAAAGCCTTCGTGCTGGGGCTGGATACCGATGGCAAGGTCATCGCCAATTTGCAGGATGGCAGCGCCGGCAATTACTCGCCCATCACCACGGCCCGGGAATATGGCGACTGGCTGTACCTGGGCTCATTGAAGAATACGAGCATGGCGCGCTTGCCGTTGAAGCTGGCGTTGGCGCAATAACGCAAACAGGGCATACAGGCGCCTGGCCTGTATGCCCTGGGTACTACGGGTCACTCATGTTCAGCTCTTGGTGCTGCTCAGCAAGGTCTGTTTGCACAGGTGGCCGAAGCTGACGAACTCGGTGTTGTCACCACCGACGCCGATACCCGGGTATTCCAGTACTTCCATGCGCCACACGCCGTAGTTGAAGTCGGTACGCCAGGTGTTGTTGTAGCCCTGGGCGTAATCGACAAAGGTGGTCTGGAAATCACCGAAGCAGGTGCCCACGTTGATCGTGCCCGCCGCTTGGCCCGCACTGTCGGTCGCCGCCGAATACGCCTTGTAGACGATATCGCCGTTGGCCGGGTCGATCCGCTGGTCGAGATAGACGATCGGGTGCAGGCCCACCAACGGTGCACCGGTGCTGTCCGACAGGCCCATGGTCCAGGTCAGGTCGCGATAGGCTTGGGTGGTCATGTAGCCGTAGCCCACGCCGGAAGCCGAATACGGAATGCGCAACACGTTCGCCTCGCCCTTCACATCCGGGCTGTTGACCCGCGGGTTGGAACCGAACGACAAGTTGTACTTGCCGGTCGCGCTCCACGGCTCGTTCGGGTGCTGGTTCGGCCGCACACGCACCTTGACCACGCCACCGACACCCGGGCTCGGGATCGAGGTCGACACGACGTTGGCCCCCACGGTGACCCACTGGGCGCCATCGAAACGCTCGAGGATCCACTTGTTGCGCGTGCTGCCACTGGTCGCATCGGCCGTCAGCGCAATACCCACACTCTGGCCACGGACGGCGGTGAAATCGAAGTAATCGACATCATCCAGGCTGTCGGCGTTGCCGTTGATGTAGTTGAGGGTGTCCGGCAGTTGGAAAGCCGTGTCCGGGGTGTCATTGGGTTCGAACGCATCAAGGTTGGTATCGACCGCCACACCGAACTGAAAGCTCGAGCCCTGGACCGCAGCGTTGGCTTCCATGAACCAGTAGTAATCACCGGCCGGCACCACGCCGCCAAGGCTTTCATCGCCCGTGCCGGGGTTATTGGAGGTGCCCAGGGGCAGCGGATTGCCCTGGCCATCGTCCTGGAACAGCGACAACGACATGTCGGTGCCTGCGGTCTGGTTGACCAGCAGAACATTGATCCGCGCCTTCTGCGGCAGGTTGAAGTGGTAGCACAGCAGGTCGCCGGTTTGCACCCCATCGATCGTGTAGAGCGAGTTGATGTCCAGCGTCTGCTCACAGCCCTGGACCAGCGCAGCCTGTACGGCAGGCGCCGACGGGGCCGTGGTTTTCTGCAGCTTGGTCACCCTGGCCGGCGCAGTGCTGTCTTCCACCACCGAGTCAGCCTTCGCCTTGGGGGCAAACAGGGTTTTCTTCGGCTGGGCACCCGCCAGCAATTGCTGCTTGAGCGCAGCCGTCGCCTTGTTGGCCTTGATCTTCGCAGCGCTTTTCAAGCCTTGCTTGACCGCAGGAGGCGCCGCTTGCGCAGCCAGGTGAGGGTATTGTTCAGCGAGGGCAAAGGCCGAGACAAAGCAGGTGGCCGCCATGGCCGCGCCGAGCATAAAGGCTTTTTTCGATTTCATTTTTTATCCATCCATAGTTAAAAACTGAAGGTCAGGTGACATCCGGTCACCTGGGATGGAATCTAGCCAACAACTGTATGCATGTCCAGTATTTTTGTAGGAAATTTCTTCATCTAATACCCGGTCATCTCCAGGTACCCCACCCCACCCTCAAACCGTACCGGCCCTTCCCAGTACGGAATACTCAGGTTCATCCAGGCCTTGGGGTTGACAGCCTGGGTGGTGATATCCAGCTGCTTGCCGGGAATCTTCAGCGACCAGCGTGTGGGAATCTGGCGACCGTCGATCGCCGTGGTGTCCAGCGGTGCCAGTTGGATGTCGGCGTTGTGCAGGGTCTGGGTGTGGCCTTCGCGGTCGATCCAGGTGCCGGTCAGGTAGGACGCGCCGTCGGTTTGCCGCACCCGAAACAGCATCAGTTGCTCGCCTCGGTCCAGGTGCAGGGAGAACCAGTCCCAGCCGGTCTGGCTGGCGGTCAGCGGTTGGCTGCTCCATTCGCGGTCGAGCCACGCGGGGCCGCTGACCTGGTACGTCTTACCGTCGATGCTGACATTGCCCTCGGCGGTAAAAAACGGCTGGCTGTAGTAGTACGACGCCTGGCCCTGATCGGATTTGCGGCTGTAGCCGTTGTCGCCTTGCAACACCAATGGCCGGCTGGAAGTCAGGCGCAGGTCGTAGGCAAATTGCGCACCGCTGGCCTTGAGTTGCATGTCCGCCAAGGCGCTCGCGGCACCGGGCTGGCTGGCGAAATTCCAGTCGTCGATCCAGGCGTTGAACGGCGCTGCCTGCGCCCCGGCCTGGCCAACGCCGCCGCGGGCGAAGCGTTCGGCAGCGTAGTGGCGGGTGGCGGAGGTGACGGCGGCGTGGCCGAGCCATACGGTCGAGTCGTGCCAGCCCGCTTGCGTCGGCCCGGCCTTGAGGGCGTTGCGAAACAGCGTCCATTGCACGCCGAACACATTGCCCTGGGCATCCTTGAGGTTGGCGGTGACGTACCACCACTCGATCCGAAAGCCATCGTGGGGGCCATGGTCCTCGGGAAAGCTGAAGACCTTGCCGGGCAGCACCTGGGCAAAGTCGGCCGCGTCACTGCCCAGGCCGGCGAAGCTTTCCGGCGGCGCAGGTTGTTGGTCGCACGCGCCTAACAGCAACAGAAGAAGCCCTGTAGGAGCGAGCTTGCTCGCGAAAAACGTCAACGATAACGCGGGCATTCCGGCTGCACACGGCGCTCTCGGTTTTTTCGCGAGCAAGCTCGCTCCTACAGAGAGGACAGCCAGGAACAGAGGCTTAATCTTCATGGGCAAACGTCCTCAACAAATCCGCCGGACGGCTGCGGTACAGCTGCCATAGGGGCCAAGCCGACGCCAACAACGTGGCCAACATCGCCAGCCCCAGCAATTGTGCGAGCTGCCACGGGAACACTTGCAACGGCAGGCGCCAGCCAAAGGCCTGCACGTTGATCACCGCATCCAGGCACCACGCCAGCAACAGCCCCAGGGGCAAGGCCAGCAGCAGCGTGAGCACCGCCAGCAGCCAGGTTTGCCCCAGGTTCAGCAGCATCAATTGCCTGCGCGTCACCCCCAATGCCCACAGCGGGGCGAGTTGGCCGAGGCGGCTCTGGCTCTGGGTCAGCAGGCTGATAAACAGCGCTACGCCGGCCACGCCCAAGGTCAGGCTGTTGAGCGCAGCGGTGGCGGCGAAGGTGCGCTCGAACACCTGGCTCGACCAGCCCTTGAGTTGCTGTTGATCGACGATACGGCTGTCTTCCAGGGCAAAGGCGCGCTGCACTTCAGCCACCAGCGGCGCCACGTTTTCCGGCAACACCCGCAGGTTGAATCGCGCCGGCGTCAGTGTCGGCCAGTGGGCCAGCAGGTGCCGGGAATTGACCAGCACGTGGCCCTTGGGGTTGCCGTAATCGGCGTACACCCCCACTACGGTGGGCGACCACACACCCTGGGGCGTGGGAATGCTCACCGTATCACCCAGCGTCACCCCGAGCCGCCGCGCCAGCTGTTCGCTGAGCATCAGGGTCTCGCCTTGCTGCAACTGGTCCCACGGCGCCCTCGCCGCTTCCAGCAACGGCCAGTGCTGGCGATAGGTCGGGTCGTCGACCACGCCAAACAGATCCGCCGGCCAGCCCTGCAATTGCACCGCGACCTGCCAGGTGGGCAACACGGTTTGCACCAACGGTTGCTGCGCCAGCCAGGCGCTGAGTTGCTCTGCCTGGGCCGGGGTTTGCGGGTTGAGGTACAGCTCGGCGGTAAGGCGTTGCTCCAGCCAGTTATTGAAGGTGTGGCGAAAGCCCGAGGTCATGGAGCCCGCGCCGATATTCGCGGCCAGGGCCAACAGCAGCGCCATCAATGCCAGGCTCAGGGCCGGCAATTGTTGGCGGCAGTCAGCCAGGAACCATTGGCCGAGGACCGAACGGCTGCGCCCCCATACGGCCTTCAACAGCCCATTGAGCACGACCGGCAACCCCAGGGCGGCGCCGAGCAGCAAGGCCGCCATCAACACAAAGCCCGCCGCCAGACTGTCGCCCAGCCATAACGCCAACAACGCAATCAGTAAGGCCGTAGCCGCGACCCAGCCCTGGCGCCGCAACCAGCGCCCATGGGCCTCGTGCCAGGCCTGGGCGTTGGCCAGCGCCAGCAACGGCAAACGCGCCGCGCGCCATAGGCTGCTGGCGCCGGCAAGCAAGGCGCCGAGCAGGCTCAAGCCCAACCCTGCCGCCCACCACCAGGGACTCAAGCTCAATTGGCCCGGCACCTCGGCGCCATACAAGCCACGCAGGCTGGCGGCCACATCCGGCAGCAACAGGCTGGCCAGCAGGTAACCACTGGCGACGCCGAGCACGCCCCCCAACAGCGACAACGCCCCCAGCTCCACCCCCAGGCCGAGGATCAACATCCGCGCACTCACCCCGCAGGCGCGCAAGGTGCGCAACAACCCGCGCCGCTGCTCCAGGGCCAGGCCGATGGCCGCGTGGACGATAAACAGCCCCACCACAAAGGACAGGAAGCCCAGCGCATCAAGGTTCAGGTGAAAGCTCTCGGTCAGCCGCGCGAGGTTATTCTCCTCGCCCTGCTTGAGCTGCAGCCCGGCGGGCGGTGTGGGATGGCGAGCGGCGAAGGCCTTGTCCACCAGCAGCCGTGAGAGCTGGCCGGGCATCTCCAGCAGCGCCTGGGCAAACCCGATATCGGTGAGCAACAGGCCGGGCGCCATATCCGCCTGGACTTGCAATGGCGGCAGGCGCTGCCCAGTCAGCGTGAGCGGTTGCTGGCCCTCGCGCAGTCCCAGGGTCTGCAAGGTGTGCGGTGCAATCCAGGTACGCCCCGGCGGTTCAAAGAAGGCCAGCATCTGCGCCTGGCTCAGGCGCTGCCCCGCCACCGCGCCGCTGCCGGGCAACGACAGCGGCTCAATGCCCATCAATTGCAGGCGCACGTCCTCATGCCCCTTGAGTTGCAGCCGCCCCTGTACCACCGGCGACACCGGCCACCCGGCGCGGCGCAGTTGGGCAAACAGCGTTTGCGCGAAACTGGCGGCGTCCGGCGCACTGAGGCTGGCCTGGGGTTCGCCGCCGATCAATTGGCTGGCACGCGCGTAACTGTCGCGGGCCTGGCTGTTAAGGGCCTGCACCCCGGTCAGCAGCGCGGTCGCCAGCCACAGGCCGGTGAGCACGCTGAAGAACTGCACCGGATGGCGTCGCCAATGGCTGAGCAAGGCACGCAAGGTCCAGTAGAACACCCTCACGTCGGCATGACCTGTCCGTGATGCAGCACCACTTGCCGGTCCAGGCGGGCGGCGATGCGTGGGCTGTGGGTGACCATCAACAGGCTGGTGGGACTGTCGCGCAGCAGGTCCAGCAGCAGTTGCAGGACCTCGTCGCTGGTGGCTTCGTCGAGGTTGCCGGTGGGCTCGTCGGCCAACAGCAACCCCGGGCGCGAGGCCAACGCCCGCCCCACCGCCACCCGTTGCTGCTGGCCGCCCGAGAGTTGTTCCGGGTAACGCTTGAGCAAGTCCCCCAGGCCCAGGCGTTCGACCAATTGCGCCTGCCACTGCGGGTCAAAACGCCCCGCCAGGCGGGCCTGGAACGCCAGGTTGTCGTCGACGCGCAAGCTGCCGATCAGGTTGAACTGCTGGAACACCAGGCCGATTTCGGTACGCCGCCAGTGGGCCAGTCGCGCCTCGCTCATGCGGTCAAGGCGCTGCTCACCTACCAGGATGCTGCCGCCGTCCACCCGATCAAGCCCGGCAACCAAGTGCAGCAGCGTGCTCTTGCCGCTGCCGGACTCACCCATCAACGCCAGGCTGCTGCGCGCGCCCAGGTGCAAGTCGACCCCCGCCAACACCGCCAACGGGCCTTGGGGGGTGGCGTAGCTTTTGAAGACACCTTGCACCTGCAACATGGGAACACTCATCGGATGGCTGGCAATCGAGAATAACGGCTGAGGATCAAGGCCACGCAAATTTTTCACATGCTTTTCACCGGCCGCCCACCCACCGCACTTTAAATTGCCGGGCATGCGTCACTCGTCGGCAACTTTTTAGTTGTCACGCCTGGCAACTTCTAACCGCAGCATGTTCAGCGAAAAGACAGCCACCCTGTGACAGCCTCGCGCTTCACTTCGGGCACTTGCCGACAAGTTGCGCCTAATTAATACAACACAGCCGATAGTGACCATGGTGAATGTAGTGGTTGACCTTACCCTGATTAAACCACGCTCGCGCCGAGCCTTTTTCAAGCGCCTCAAACCGCTTTGGCTCGGACTTGCCGTGCTCGCCGTGCTGCTCACTTGCGCGCTGTTCTGGCCGACTTCCCCGCGGGACCTTGGCGTCGGCAACCGCCTGCTGACCTCCCAGGTGCTGCCGCTGTGGCGCGACGGCGACCTGATCGTACTGGTGCGTCATGAAGAGCGCTGCGACCGTTCGAGCAACCCGTGCCTGGGCCCGGTGGAAGGCGTGACGATCAACGGCAGCCAACACGCCGAAAACCTGGGAAAAGCCTTTAAATCCCTGGGCATGGACGGCACCGACGTACTCTCAAGCCCCGCCATTCGCACGGCCCAGACCTCGCGTTTCATGTTCGGCAAAACCGACATGACCTCCAGCGAACAAGCCGTCTGCGGCAAGGCCATGGGCGAAGAACTGCTCAGCCACAAACAAGCTGGACGCAACCTCGTATTCGTCACCCACAGCGGTTGCATCGCCGACTTTGAAACCGCCCTGGGCTTCCCCCACGCCACGTTTTCCGAGTACGGCAGCGCGCTGTTCGTGCAGGTGCTGGCCAACGGCAAGTTCAAGGCCCTGGGTATCATGAAAAACCAGGACTGGCCTGCCGCGCTTAAACAAATCTAAGTCATTCCCTTCCCGCCGCTACGGCTTATGTTCAGCAAAAAGACAGCCCTGTTCTGGCATGTTTAGTTGCGTCCTTAATTAAGGTCGTTATGACTATTCCCTGTTATTTAGTGACCGCTGTGACGACTTTCGCCATTACTTCATTAGTTGAAAAAACCACCATCAGACGTCAAGGAGCGACGTTTTCATGACTCGCCTGAAACCCCTGCCGGTACTCTTGCTGGCCTTCGTCGCGTTTTATCTGTTGCCACTGGGCCTGCACGGTTTGTGGATACCGGATGAAACCCGCTACGCCCAGATCAGCCAGGAGATGCTCCTGAGCGGCAACTGGGTGGCACCGCATTTCATGGGCATCCGCTATTTCGAAAAACCGGCCGCCGGTTACTGGCTGATCGCCCTGGGCCAGGCCGTGTTTGGCCAGAACCTGTTCGGCGTGCGCATCGCCTCGGCCTTGACCACCGGCTTGAGTGTGCTGCTCGCTTACCTGATCGCCCGTCGCCTGTGGAACGACCCGCGCAAAAGTTTCGCCTGCGCCCTGCTCTACCTGAGCTTTGGCCTGGTGGCCGGGCAAGCGGGGTATTCCAACCTCGATCCGCAATTCACCTTGTGGGTCAACCTGAGCCTGGTGGCGCTGTGGTTTGCCCTCGACAGCAGCACCCTGCGCAACCGCCTGGGCGCTTGGGCCGTGTTGGGTTTTGCCTGTGCCATGGGGTTCATGACCAAGGGTTTCCTGGCGTGGGCGCTGCCGGTGCTGATTGCCGTGCCCTATATGCTCTGGCAGCGCCGCCTGGGCGAGTTGCTGCGGTATGGCCCGCTGGCCGTCGGTGTGGCTGTGCTGGTGTGTTTGCCCTGGGTGCTGGCGATCCACACTCAGGAACCGGATTTCTGGCGCTTCTTTTTCTGGAATGAACACATCCGCCGCTTCAGCGCCGATAACGCGCAGCACGTGCGGCCCTGGTGGTTCTTCCTGCCGATCATGGCGGTGGCTTGCCTGCCGTGGGCCGGGCTGCTGCCCGACACCCTGTACCAGGCCTGGAAAGAAAAGCGCCAACCGGCGATCGCCTTCCTGGCCCTGTGGCTGCTGCTGCCCCTGGGCTTGTTCAGCCTGAGCAACGGCAAGCTGCCGACCTACATCATGCCGTGCCTGCTGCCCCTCGCATTGCTGATGGGGCATACCCTGAGCGAGCTGGTCAGCCAGGGCAAAACCCGCACCCTGCGCCTCAATGGCCTGCTCAACTTCGTGATCGGCATGGCCGCCATGGTCGGGCTGATCTACCTGCAAATCGCCCGGCCGCTGTACAGCAACAGCCACGCCGAGATGTTCAGCCTGTCCCTGGCGTTTATCGTGCTGCTGGGCTGGATCCTTGCCAACCTGCTGCAAAGCGTGCGGCCGCTGACGCTATGGGCGATGCCGGCCTTGGGCATCGGCCTGCTGGTAGTGCTGCTGCCGTCAAGCATGCCGGCCTACATCGCCGATAACGAAATGCCCGACCAATTTGTGCTGGAGCATCTGGATGAGTTGCAGCACACCCACGCGCTGCTGAGCAATGAACTGGAGAGCGCCAGCGCCTTGGCCTGGCGCCTGCAACGACCCGACGTGGCGCTGTATGACACCGAAGGCGAGTTGCGCTACGGCTTGCAGTACGCCGGTGCGGTCACACGCAAAGTGGAGTTGGAACAGGTTCAGGGCTGGCTCAAAGAGGCGCGCCAGCACGGCTCGGTCGGCGTGCTGCTGCGGGTCAACAGCACCAGTGAAATGCGCGAGGCCGGGCAATTGCCGCCCGGAGGCAAGCGCTACTACAAGGGCTACCTGGAACTTATCCTCTACCCGCAGGCGCCATGATGCCGGGTTATTTCAAGACCGAACGCGGCGCCCTGCTGCTGTTGCTCGGCGTCTCGGCCCTGCTGCTGCTCACCGGCCTGGGCGCGCGTGACCTGTGGGGCCCGGAAACCCGCTGGGCGAATATCGCCTTGCAGATGCTGCAAAGCGGCGATTATTTCGACCCGTACCTCAAGGGCATGCCCTATTACGACAAACCCCTGCCCTCCTACTGGCTGATCACCGGCGCGGCCCACCTGGTGGGGGGCCTCGGCCCCTGGTCGTTGCGCCTGCCATCGGTGATCGGCGCGTGGTTGAGTGTGTGGCTGGTGTACCTGATCGGCGAACGCCTGTTCCGCAAGGGCACCGGACTGATCGCCGGCTGGATGCTCGCCACCACGTTCTACTTCCTGTTCTGGGCCCGCGTGGCCACGGCGGATGTGCTCACCGTGTGCGGCGTGCTGGCAGCCGTCGCCTGGTATTGGCGCGGCCCCGACGACACACGGCTGTGGCGCTACACGGTGTTTTTCCTGTTGCTGGCCCTGACGTCGTTGTTCAAGGGCCTGATCGGCTTCGTGCTGCCCGGTCTGGTGCTGTTGCCGCACCTGCTCGGCGAACAGCGCTACAAGCGCCACCTCAACCTGCGCCTGCTTTTGGCCGTACTGATCGCCGCCGCGGTGTACGCCGTGCCGTTCGTGCTGTCGCACGTCTACGGCGCACCGGCCTATGGCGCGAGCGGCCTGGCCTTGGTATTCCGGGAAAACGTGGTGCGTTTCTTCGACCCCTTCGACCATATGGGGCCGATCTACACCTACCTGATCTACCTGCCCGCCTACACCCTGCCCTGGACCCCGTGCTGGCTGCTCGGCCTGTGGCTGGCCGTGCGGCACTGGCGTCACACCCCGCCGAACGTGCGCTGGCTGGTGTGGGGCCTGGGCCTGCTGTTTGTGTTCTTTACCGCCAGCGGCAGCCGGCGCAGCTACTACGTACTGCCGCTGGTGCCGTTTGCCCAGTTGCTGGCGGCGTGGTGGCTGAGTGAACGCGTGTTGAAAAAGCCCGCCAGTTGGCCGCGCTGGCAGAAGGGTTTGGGTATCGCGGCCGCACTCATGCTGTTGATCCTGGGCGTGGCCTATCCCTGGTCCAACAGCAATGGCGGCGTGACCCGCTTCGCCGAGGATGTGAAAGCCGAGGCCGTGAAAAGCGCACCCTGGAACCAATGGCAAATGGTGCTGGTGGAAGTCGACAACAAGGTCCCGATGTACCTGCAAAATGGCGGCAAGCCGTTCTACTACATCGCCGAGACCCAGGACTTTCCCCGCCAGGGTGACACCGCCGCCTTCATGGCCTGGCTGGAAAAAACCAGCGGCCAGGCCTTCGACCCGCAACGTACGATCATCGTCGCGCAGTTTTCCAAGGATGACCCGACGCCGCTGGCGTATCTGGGTGCCGACCATCAGTGGATCACCACCCAGCCGGACAATGGCGAGCGGCTGTTTCACCCGCGTGAAGAGGGCAGTGTGGCGTTTATCCCTGGGCCTGACTAAGGATCAGCATGGGCACGCGTTTTTTTCAGATCCGACGCCGACGACCAAGCTGCGGAATGGCCGTCTGCGGCACGTCCACCCGCTTCACCTGCGTCACTGTACGCACCGCAAGCTGGGCCAACGTCGGGTGGCTGAACACGCTGCGCGCGTCCACCTCCAGCCCGGCCTTGCGCATTCGCGCCACCAGGTTCACCGCCAGCAGGGAATGCCCACCCAATTCGAAGAAGTGGTCGTGGCGTCCTACCCGTTCCAGCCTCAAGACCTCCGCCCAAATACCGGCCATCAATGTTTCCACTTCGCCGACCGGCGCTTCGTAGCCACGGCTAAGCACCGCCGCCAGCCCCGGCTCCGGCAATGCCTTGCGGTCGAGTTTGCCGGCAGGATTGAGGGGCAACACCTCCAACTGCACGAAGGCTGCCGGCACCATGTATTCCGGCAACTGCTCCAGCACGTGCACACGCAGGTCTTCGAGGCTCGGCGCCGGGCCGCGAAGGGTGAAGTACGCGAGCAGACGCTCATCGCGGATCAGCACCGCCACCTCACGCAAGGCCGGATGCGCGAGCAGGCGTGATTCAATTTCTCCCAGTTCCAGGCGCACGCCGCGCAATTTGACCTGGAAGTCGTTGCGCCCGAGGAACTCCAGGTTGCCGTCCGGCAGGTAGCGCACCAGATCCCCCGTGCGATACAGCCGATCGCCGGCCACGAACGGGCTGTCGATAAAGCGCTCGGCCGTCATCTGCGGCAATCCCAGATAACCCCGGGCCACGCCGACACCGCCGATATGCAGCTGGCCGCTGACGCCCATGGGCACCGGCGCATCATATTCGTCCAACACATACAGGCGCGTGTTGTTGATCGCCCGGCCGATCGGCAGTTGCAACGCGGGCACCGGTGCGCCCGGTTCCAGGGTCCAGGCGCTGCTGTCCACCGTGGCTTCAGTGGGGCCGTAGACGTTATGCAGGCGCACCTTGGGCAAGCGCGCCTGTACGCCACGGGCCAGGGCCTCGGTGAGTTCGCCGCCGCCGCACAGCACGTCGGTGAGGCTGGTGCACAGGGCGGACTCTGGCAGTTCGAGGAACTGCTGCAACATCGCCGGTACGAATTTGATCACGCTGATCTGCTGCTCGCGAATCACTTGCGCCAGGTAAGCCGGCTCGCGATGCCCATCAGGCCGCGCAAGGACCAGGCGCATGCCGCTGGCGAGCGGCCAGAACAGCTCCCAGACCGAGCCGTCGAAGCTGAACGGCGCCCGTTGCAACAGCGCACCGCCCTCGGCGTTGGGGCACAGCCGAGAGCCCCAGTGCATGAGGTTGCCCAGGCCACGATGCTCGATCATCACGCCTTTGGGCCTACCGGTGGAGCCGGAGGTGTACATCACGTAAGCCAGGTTGGCGACGGACAGCCCCGGCACCGCCGGGTTGCCATCCGGCGCGTGATGCCAGGCGCAGTGGTCGAAGTCGATCACCGGAATTGCCACCTCCCCCGGCAAGTCGCGGGTGGCCGCGTGAACCAGCAGCGCGACAGGTTGGCTGTCCTGAAGCATGTACGCGAGGCGTTCGCGGGGGTAGCCGGGGTCCAACGGCACATAGGCGCCGCCCGCCTTGAGGATGGCCAACAATCCCACCACCAGGTCCAGGCCGCGTTCGACGCACAGCGCCACGCGAGCGTCCGGCTGCACACCGCGTTCGCGCAGGTGGTAAGCCAGCCGGTTGGCGCGCTCGTTCAGTTCCCGGTAAGTCAGCTGCAACGCCCCGGCCTGCACGGCCACGTCATGGGGAACGCGCCGCGCCTGGGCCTCAAAGAGCGCCTGGACGGTGAGGCTTGCGGGGTAATCAATTGCGGTGGCGTTGAAAGCCTGCAGCAGGGTGTGCAGTTCGCTGGCGGGCAGCACCTGCACCTCACGCAACGGCATGTGCGGGGCGTTTTCCAACCCATCCGCCAGGTTGACCAGGGTGGTTTCCAGGTAGTCCAGCACGCGCTCGGCGCCTACCTTGCGCGGGGCCTTGGCCTTGAGCTGAAAAGCGCCGGGGCTGTCGTCCACGGTGAGCATCAACGGATAACTGAGGACGTCTTCGGCGCTGACCAGAGCAATGCCCGGCACCAGGTTGAAGTCACGCTCGGCGTCGGTGTGCCGGTAATTCAACAGGCTGTTGAACAGCGGCGCCACGCTGCAGCAGCGCTGCGCCAAAGCCAGCGACGCCTGCTCATGGGCGAGCAACTCGCTGAGACGGGCATGGGTGTCGCGCAGCGCATCGGTCACGTTGCGTCCGGCCAGGTGCAGGCGCAGGGGCAGCGTGTTGATGAACATGCCCAAGGCGCGGTCGGCGCCCTCGCCGGCCTGCAAACGGCCGAGCAGGACGGTGCCGAACACCCCGTCATCGCGGCCCGCCACGCGGCTGAGGACCTGGGCCCAGGCCAGGTGAAACAGGCTGGCGGCGCTGACGCCCACACCACGCGCCTGGGCACGCAGGCGCAGCGTGAGGGCGGCGTTCAGGGTGCGGACCGCTTCTTCGGTGTCCGCCCGGTTGGCCTGGCGCGCCTGCACGCCGAAGGCCAGGGTCGGCTCGTCGAGATCCCCCAACTGCTCGCGAAAGAACGCCTCGTGGGCGGCCTGACGTGTCGTTGAACGAGACTGCGCCAGCGCATTGCGGTAAGGCACCGGCACCGGTAATTGCCCCTGTTGGCCGAGCAGATGAGCGCGGATTTCCTGCATCAGAATCGTGGTCGACGTCGCGTCGTTCACCAGGTGATGAAAGCGCAGCCGGGCGACCCATCGCGCGGGTTCTTCGGCATACTCCAGCGCCATCAACGGTGCCTGGCGCAGATCCAGCGGCGCAGCGCCTTCGTTCCAGGGAAGCACGGGCAGGCGCGCCTCGCGCCACACCACCTGCATCGGCTGCTCCAGTGCCTCCCAGGCCAGGCTGGTGCGCAGGATGTCGTGGCGGTCGATCACCTGTTGCAGGGCATGGGCAAAGGCGTCCAGTTGAGCGCGCTGTTCGAAGCTGAACAGCGCCTGTTGCTGGTACGGGTCGTGGTCGTCGGTGAGATGGTGGTAGAGCAAGCCTTCCTGCAACGGCGCCAGGGGGTAGATCTCCTGCACATTGGCCGCACCGCCGGGAATGTCGGCAACGATGCGATCAATACCGGCCTGATCCAGCTCGGCCAGGGCCAGCAGGTCCGGGGTGATATGGCTGCACTGCGCCGGTATGCGATTGGCCGGCACGTCTATGTCGCTGCCGGTACTCACCGCGGCCAGGGCCGCCAGTGTCGGCTGGCCGAACAGCACCTGCACATCTGCGTGCAAGCCGGCCTGGCGCATGCGCTGCACCAGGTGCACCGCCAATAAGGAATGCCCGCCCAGTTCGAAGAAATGATCGTGGCGCCCCACCTGCTCCACCTGCAACAGCTCGGCCCAGATCTGCGCCAGCAGCGTTTCCGCCCCCTCTCGCGGCGCTTCGAACACGCGCGTCACGAACGCCGCCTGGGTCGGCGCCGGCAGGGCCTTGCGGTCGAGCTTGCCGTTGGCAGTCAGGGGCCACGCCTGCAGTGGCATGTACGCCGCTGGCAGCATGTAGTCGGGCAACGAGGCTTGCAGATGGGTGCGCAGGGTGTCGATGGCCACGGCCTGGCGTGGAATGAACCAGGCGAACAATTGCCCCTGGCGAGACAGCACCACGGCCTCCTGAACATCCGGGTGGGTGGCCAGGGCGGCTTCGATTTCACCCAGTTCGATGCGCACGCCACGGATTTTGACCTGGTCATCATTGCGGCCCAGGTACTCAAGCTGGCCCTCGGGCAACCAGCGCGCCAGGTCGCCGGTGCGGTACATGCGCCCCGGCGCGAAGGGGTTGTCGAGAAAGCGTTCGGCGCTCAGGTCCGGACGGTTCAGGTAACCCCGTGCCACGCCTTTGCCGCCGACGTACACCTCCCCCACAACGCCGATGGGCACCGGCCGTTGCTGCGCATCCAACAGGTACACCGTGGTATTTGCGACGGGCGCGCCGATGTGCAACGGCCGGCCCACGTCGACGCGGCCGGAGGTGGCGACTACTGTGGCTTCGGTGGGGCCGTAGTTGTTGATCACCGCAAAGGGTTGCGCACGGGTGAAGCTGCGCAGGCGGTCGCCGCCGATCAACAAGGTATGCAGGGTGGGGTGGACCAGGTCCTGGCTGAAGGCGTATTCGGCCACGGGCGTCGGCAGGAAGCACACGTCCAACGGCTGCGCGCGCCACCAACCGAGCAGCGCATCAATGTCTTCCGCGCCGTCGTGAGCCGGTGGCAGGTGCAAGGTCGCGCCCACGCATAACGCCGGCCAGACCTCCCAGGCCATCGCGTCAAAGCCAAATCCGGCAACGCTGGCGGTATGGCTGCCCGCGTGCAGGTTAAAGGCCTGGCAGTGCCAATCCACCAGGTTGACGACGCTGTGGTGCTCGACCATCACACCTTTAGGCAAGCCGGTGGAGCCGGAGGTGTAAATCACGTAGGCGAGGTTCGACGGTTCGACCCTCACGCCAGGGTTGTTGCCAGGGCGAACAACCGGCCGATCCAGCGCGATCACCGGTATCGCCAACGCCGGCAGGCGTGGCAACAGCGCCTGCTGGGTCAACACCGCCACCGGCGCGCTGTCCTGCAGCAGGTAGTTCAAGCGTTCGGCGGGATGGGCCGGGTCAATCGGCACGTAGCAGGCGCCGGACTTGAGAATCCCCAGCAACCCTGCCAGGGTCTCCAACCCGCGCCGGGCCAGCACAGCCACGCGATCATCCGGGCGAACACCGTGCGCGATCAGTTGATGGGCCAGGGCATTGGCCTGCTGGTTGAGCTGGGCGTAAGTCAGCTGGCGATTCTGGTAAATCGCAGCGACCGCATCCGGCGTGCGTAGTGCCTGGGCTTCGATCCGCCCGTGCAGGGTGTGTGGCTGTGCGTTGGGCCGGACGGTGGCGTTCCACTGTTGCAACTGGGCCTGTTCGGCAGGCGTGAGCAGGGAGAACGCGCCAATCTGCAACGCGCTATTCTCCAGCCCCTGCTCCAGCAATCCGCTCAGCCGCTGCACCAATGCGCGCACGTCGTCGTGCTGGAAGTATGCCTCGTTGTACACGCAATGCAGGCACGCGGTGCCCTGGTGACGGTTACTGCGCAGGTGGATGGCCAACGGCAGCGGTTCGTGGTGGTTGGAAACTTTGATCGCACGGGCCTGGGTGGCGCCATAGCGCAGCTCATGGTCGTCCTGCTCGAAGGACACCGACACGTCAAAGAGTTGGCCGCGCTGCGAACGATGCAAGCCCAGTTCACGGTTCATCTCGCTCAAGGGGAAACGCTGGTGGCGCATATCCTCCTTGAGCCGGTCGCGCACCCCGCGCACCAAGGCACCGAACGGCAACTGTTCATCGAACTGCAACTGCACGGCACTGACCTGGGCAAACAGCCCCACAGTCGCCCGAAACCGCGCGTTGGAGCGGTTGAGTATCGGCAGGCCCACCACCCAATCCTGACGCTGGGCGGTGCGGGTGAAATACACATACAGCGCCGCCAGCAGCACATGAAACGCCGAGGCCTGGTAACGGCTGCCCACCTGTTCCATGCGGGTGAGCAAGGCCATGGGAAAGCCTTGCACCAGGGTGTTGCTGCCGGCCTTGGCGTTGTGCCGGGGCGTGAGCAGCGGCTCCGGTAATACCGGGTATCTGTCCAACCAATAGGCGCGGTCGCGGGCGAAGCGTGCCGAGGCGTGATAGCGCTGGTCGGCGTCGATGAATTCGACATAGGACGGCGCCGGCGGCTCCGGTGGCCGGCCTTGCTCCAGCGCGGTGTACAGGTGCGCCAGGGATTGCAGCATCTGGCCAAAGCCCCAGCCGTCGAGGATCACATGATGGGCCTGGGTGCCGAGGCGGTAGTGGTTGTCGTCGAGTTTGACCAGGAAGAAACGGAACAGCGGCGCACCTTCCATCTGATAAGGCCGGGCCATCTGCGCGTGCATCAAGGCCTGGCTCGCGGCCTCGGGGTCGGGCAGCGCGCTGAAATCGTGCAGTGCCACTTGCGTCGACAACCCAGGGGCAAAGGTTTGTCGAGGCAAGCCGTCGGCGTCACTGTGCAACTGGGTGCGCAGCGCATCGTGCCTGGCCACCAGTTGCTCGACAGCACGCTGAATCAATTCACGGTCCACCGAGCCTTCGAAGTCGACGTAACCGCCGATGTTATACAGCGGCGAATCGCCCGCCCGCAGTTGGTCGAGCCAGATGTCCTGTTGGGCCGCGGTGAGGGGAAAGCTGGCCGGCAGGCTGGGAAAATGCTGCATAAGATCCTTCTCATGGGTATCAGGCACTGGCCGCGCGGGGAGCCCGTCAACGGCGAAATTGCCGGATTTGAGCATTGGAGGTTGCGAGCTGTCTGTCACCCTAAACCCGGACATCCAAACGGATGGATCCGGGTTGACTGAAGGTTCATTGCTGAAACGATTAAAGCCCTGTAGGAAATTGGCTACATCTACTCGCTACCAGCTTTTCAGACGCCGCTTCATTAATAAATATTTATTTTAAATATCAATAACTTACTAACTAATAAATATTTTACATCGCTTTTCGTAGGCGGAATCACCTCTCAGAAACGTCGAATTAATGACGTTGTTTTTATGGCAGGTTGTGTCCCTCGTTTCCGCTACATACGTAGGACAGATCCCCTGGCCAAATGAAATCTAGAGTGCCGACTCTCGTTCATGAGGAACGAATCGCCCCCCACAGGCCCAGGGAGTTCGTTGACGGTTTTCGACATCAAGGATGAGATGGCTATGAGTTTGAAACGCAGCACGGGTAACACGCAGAGCCCGAATTTCTACGCCGAAATGGGCGAGCTGATTGCACACAGCGGCCATGAGGAATTCGCCGCCCACATGTTGCATCTGGTCTGCAAATGGGTGCCGATCCACCTGGTGGACCTCAGTGAATGGACCCTCGACGAGCCGCGCGACCGCGTACTCGATATCAAGCTTCTGGGCAGTGCTGGCCAAAAACAGGACCTGCCGCCGCCCCTGGCCCTGCGCCCGCCGGATGACCACCCGCTGCTGCGGGAAATGCTCGGCATGCAAGACCCGCTGCTGATCCAGATGAATGCCAAACCCGACAGCGCCCATCCTCGGGGTACCTCGCACCAGTGCAATCTGGTGTCACGCCAGGGCAACCGGCGCTGCGTGATTTCATGCTACCGACCGCCGACCCAGCGCGGTTTTTCCCTGGCCGAGTTATCGTTTCTCAAGTGCCTGTCGGACACCCTGTTGCCGCTGATCGAGCGCCACGCGCACGTCCTGCGCCATGCGCCACATGCCCAGGCGGAGCCGGCCCATACGCTGCTTGAGCAATCACGCTTGCAGCGCGAGTTCCACAAGCGCCTGTCCCTCGGCGAGATCAGCCTTTCGGCCCGCGAACAGGAAGTGTGCCTCGGCCTGTTGACCGGCGGCACTGTGCCGCAGATCGCGGAAAAACTCAGCGTGAAAAACAGCTCCATCGAAACCTACCTCAAGCGCGCCGCCGCCAAGCTGGGCGTGAGTGGCCGGCATGGCTTGGCTAAATGGATGGTGGGGGCCTGATGGACACACGCACCGTCGCCAGCATCGGTATGGCCTGCATGCTTGGGGGCTGTTCGCTGATCCCCGAGTACCAGCGGCCCGAGGCACCAATGCCCGCGCAGTATCCCCAGGGTGGGGTCTACCGCCTCGCCCAGGCCGGCAACAGCGATCCGGCGTCGGACTGGCAGCAGCAGTTCCACGACCCGGCGCTGCAACAGCTGATTCGCGATGCCCTGGTCAATAACCGCGACCTGCGGGTGGCTGCGCTGAATGTCGAAGCGTTCCAGGCGCAGTACCGCATCCAGCGGGCCGACCTGTTCCCGGCGGTGTCCGCCACGGGCGCCGGCAAACGCCAGAAGCTGCCGGGGGATGTCACCGGCACGGGCAAGTCCGCGATCACCTCCAGTTACTCCGCCACCCTGGGGCTCAGTGCGTATGAGCTGGACCTGTTTGGCCGCGTGCGCAGCCTCAGTGAACAGGCGATGCTCACCTACCTCGGCACGGAAGAGGCCCGGCGCAGCACACAACTGAGCCTGGTGGCCAACGTCGCCAACGCCTACCTGACCTGGCGCGCCGACCAGGAACTGCTGGCCCTGGCCCAACAGACCCTGGCCGCCAACGACCACAGCCTGCACCTGACCCGCCGCAGCAAAACCGCCGGCAAAGCCTCGGCCCTGGACGTGGTGCAGGCGCGCACCAGCGTCGAAAGTACTCGCGCCAGCGTGGCCCGCTATGCACGCCAGGTGGCCCAGGACCTCAACAACCTCACCCTGCTGGTGGGCAGCCCGGTGGATCAAAGCCTGCCAGCGCGCCCGTTGGCTGACGACCTGGTGGCGCGGCTACCGGCCGGCTTGCCATCGGCCCTGCTGCAACGCCGCCCGGATATCCTCCAGGCCGAGTACCAACTGCGCGCCGCCAACGCCAACATCGGCGCGGCGCGCGCGGCGTTTTTCCCGTCAGTCAGCCTTACCGCCAATGCCGGCAGCACCAGCACCGAACTGTCGGACCTGTTCAAGGGCGGCACCGGCACCTGGACCTTCCAGCCGCAGATCAACCTGCCGATCTTCAACGCCGGCAGCCTGCGCGCCAGCCTGGACTACGCCAAACTGCAAAAAGACATCAGCGTCGCCCAGTATGAGAAGTCCATCCAGACGGCCTTCCAGGAAGTCGCCGACGGCCTGGCCGCACGCCAGACGTTTACCGACCAGCTCAACGCCCAACGCGACTTCGTCGCCGCCAACCAGGCGTATTACGACCTGGCCCAGCACCGCTACCGCAGCGGGGTGGACAGCAACCTCACCTTCCTCGATGCCCAGCGCTCGCTGTTCAGTGCGCAACAGGCGCTGATCGTGGACCGGCTGGCGCAACTGGTGGCGGAGGTGAATTTGTATACCGCACTGGGTGGTGCCTGGGCGCAAATGCCGGCGCTGGCATCGTGGTAAGCCGGTTTGCTCGTTCCGTGGCGAGCTCGCTCGCCACAGCCCCGTGAGGTGAGGCGCTTATTTCAGCGCAATCACCGCCTCTGCCTCGATTTCGATCAACCACTCCGGCAACGAAAGCCCACTGACAATAATCCAGGACGACGGCGGCGGGTTATGGGGGAAGCGCTCACGCAGCGCCTGGGCGATGAGTTCCTGCTGATCACGTGCGGACTCGACGATATACAGCCGCAGCATTACCACATCGGACAAGTCACCCTCGACCTCGGCCAGGATTTTTTCGATATTGTCCAACGCCGTATCGGTTTGCTCGGCAATGCCTGGACCGACCGTACGCTCCTGGGCATCCACACCTACCTGGCCGGAAAGCAGAATACGCCGGCCATCAGGCACTTCGATGGCTTGGCTGAAGCCGTATTGCAAGGAGTTGAATACGCTCTTGGGATTGATGACCTTGGGTTGCATGACGAGTCCTTGTTGTCGGTAGGAGTGCAAGGCTAACGTTAAAAGTCTTACGTCTCCAGGAGAGGACTTTGGGTGATGAAGATGAGCAGGTCCATCGGACCGCCCTTACGCAACTTTCGGGTTGCGTCTGATCAACCTCGCCGCCACCCTTCGCGGGTCGCTGCACATTCAGAGAACGGGTGTGGAAGCCCGAACTCCCATCATGTGGAAGTGATTGGGGCCGCTGCGCAGCCCAACGCGGGACAAGCCCCCTCACCACAGAGGAAGTTCCCCTGTTTGATCTTCAACAGGCCGTGATAAATACGCTGACGCTACCAACCGCCCATCGCCAGGCTGAACGGCGAAAACTCCGCGAACTGCCAGCGCAAGGCCAACGCCGCCGGGCGGCGGACCACGTGGTCCACGGTCACCGTCCAGAGCCGCTGCGCGCCCTCGAAGCGGGCGACTTCAGGGCCGTCGAGGATCAGCGAGGTATGCCCGGCGATCTGCAGCACATCCCCCGTTTCAAAGTCGATAAACAACAGCCCCGCCACCGGGTTGGCCGCCAGGTTGCCCAAGGTGTTGAAGAACAGGTTGCCGGCAAAATCGGGGATGGTCAGCACGTCGCCCTCCACGCGCACGAAGCCGGTATTGCCGCCGCGATGGGAGACGTCCACCGAACGTTCGCCGTCGGCCTCCATGTAGCTGGCGACGAAGAAGGTATCGGCGTTGCGGATCATGCTTTCGGCAGCGGCGTCGAGGCCGTCAAGACGCTCGACCTGGGTGCCGGGTTTACGGGCAATCCCATCGACCGGCCGCAGCTGGATGTATTTGGGGCAATTGCCGTAGGTCTGCACCACGTCGACCGACAGGCCCTCGTGATCGAGCGTGCCGATACGCCCATTCATGCGGTTGCGGCGCCGGGTGTTGAGGTCGATACCCAGCAGGCCCACGGCAGCGCCCTTGTGCAAGGCGGCGCGGGCCGGGTCGCTGGCAGAGGGCAGGCTGTCAATCTGCAACGTATAAGGGTCGGGAGAGTGGACGAACCCCGGCGCGCCTTCAATCAGGGTCGCCCAGGGAATCCCCTGTTCATCCACCACGCCAAGCATCAGGTAGGGCAACAGCGGATAGAAATCCCGATGTTGCTCCGGCAGGTGATCGCGTATCACCTTGGGCCCGACCACCGCCATGCGCTCGGCCACGCCGACCGCTGCTTGTAACTGCCGTTCGCCGGCATGCCAGGGGGATTGTTCAATAGGGTTCATGGTGATCACCTCCAGTGGGTTGCCTCCATGCTGCGCCCCGCCAGCCAAACGCAGAATACCCAGCCCAGGCAATCCACTGTTACGCCAACTGAAATGCCGGATGCTCACGCAGCGCCGCCACGCAATGATCGACAAAACTGCGCACACGCATCGGCCCATGGCGCCCTTCGCCGTACACCACATGCACCGGCAGGGGCGCTGGCTCATAACCCTGCAGGACGCGGCATAACTGGCCGCTGAGCAGATGCTCATGCAGCGGATAGCTCAAGCAACGCACCAGCCCCGCGCCCTGCACCGCCGCATTGATCGTGCCTTGCACCGTGGCGCAACTCAGCCGCGCGCGGGCCTTGAGCTGGCAACCCTGGAACGCCCAATGCACCGGGTCGGCAGTGGCGATCAGGCGATGCCGCTTGAGGTCGTCCGGGTGTCGGGGTTCGCCGTGCGCCGCGAGGTAAGCGGGACTGGCGCAGAGGATCTGCCGCACGTGCCCGACCGGCCGCGCGATCAGTGAGGAGCTGGGCAACTTGCCGACCAGGATCGCCACGTCCAGCCCCTCTTCGTGAAGATTGGGGTAATAGTCGTGGTAGTGGGCGGTGAGCTGCACCGCAGGGTAACGATCCATGTAGCTGGCCAACAGCGGCGCCATCACATAGCGGCTGAACAGCAACGGCATGAACACCCGTAGATTGCCCTGGACCTGTACATGCAAGCCCTTGGCCGAGGCTTCGGCGGCGTCCACGGCGGCCAGCAGCCGCACGCAGTCGGCCATGTAGGCACGGCCCGTGTCGGTAAGGCTGACACCCCGCGTGCTGCGTTGCAGCAACGGTACGCGCAGGCGTGCTTCCAAGCGGGCGATCGCACGCATCAATGTAGGCGCCGAGACCTGGGCTGCACGTGCGGCCGAGGCCAGGCTCGGTTGCTCGGCGAGCGCGGCAAACAGCTGCATATCGCGATAACGCTCCATCAACCGCGCCGCTTCATCGCCGGATTCAAGGCCGTATCCTGGCCCAGGCGATGGCTGAGGAAATCCACAAAGGTGTGGATCTTGGCCGGCACGCGCGCGCTTTTCTGGAACACCACTTGGATCGGCAACGGGGCCGGCTCGAAGTCCTCGAGGACAATTTCCAGCTCACCGGCCGCCACCGCAGCCGCGACCTGATAGGACAGCACCCGCGTCAACCCCCAGCCCAGGCGCGCCAGGTTGATCGCTGCGTTGTTCGCCGAGACCACCAGGCGCGGTTCGATGGGCACCGTCAACGGCTGGCCGGCGTCGACAAACGCCCACTCACTCACCAATCGGCTCGAGGACAGGCCGACGATCTGCGCCGCAGGCAATTGCCCGGGGTGCAGCGGGCGGCCGTGCTGGTCGAGATAGCCGGGCGAGGCGCAGACCACCCGGCGTACCTCGCCCACCTTGATCGCCTGTTGCCCCGGCTCATGCAGATGGCCGATGCGCACAGCCACATCGATACCCTCGTCGGTCAGGTTGACCACCCGATCCACCAGCAAGGCATTGATATTCACCAGCGGAAAACGGTCGAGGTACTCGCCCAGCACCGGCGCCACATACAACTCGCCAAACAGTACCGGTGCGGTCACCGTGAGGTGGCCGCAGGGGATCGAATAACTGCCCGCCGCCGCTTCTTCGGCTTCGTCCAGCTCGGCGAGGATGCGCCGGCAATCTTCGAGATAACGCTGGCCGGCCTCGGTCAGGTGCAGGCTGCGGGTGGTGCGCGCCAGCAGCTGGGTGCCGATGCGCGCTTCCATGGCGGCGATGGCCCGGGTCACGCTGGGGGGCGAGGTGTTCAGGCGGCGCGCTGCGGCGGCAAAGCCCTCCTCCTCGGCCACCGCCAGGAACACCTGCATTTCGTGAAATCGGTCCATCGATGCGCCTCAGCAACGTTAATGTGATTGCAACCCTACCGCCGTACGCGGCATGCCCACAAATCCCGGCAAGGCCTCGATGCTGGCAAGCCAGGCGCGCACCTTAGGGTAGTCGGCCAGCGACACATTGCCTTCCGGCGCATGGGCCACGTAGGTGTAGAACGCAATATCGGCGATGCTCGCCTGCTCCCCCGCCAGGAAGCGGGTTTCGCTCAGTTGCTGCTCCACCAGTGCCAGCAAGCCATGGGCACGGCTGATCGCCGCCGCCGCATCCACATCGGCACCGAACACCACGGCCAGCCGTGCGGTGGCCGGCCCGGCGTGCAACTGGCCGGCGGCGGCCGACAGCCAGCGCTGTACGCGCGCTTGCCCCACCGGGTCGCTTGGCAACCATTGGCCCTTGCCGTATTTCGTGGCGAGGTAGACCAGGATCGCGTTGGAGTCCGCCAGTACGGTGCCGTTGTCGTCAATCGCCGGGACCTGGCCGAAACGGTTGATGGTCGCAGTGAAGTCAGCGCTTTTATGCGCGCCTTGCTTGAGGTCCACCAGGATGAACTCGCTGGGCAACCCCAGCAGGGACAGCATCAGCTCGGCCCGATGGGAATGGCCGGACAGAGGGAAACCATAGAGTTTGATCGCAGGCTGGGACATGTAAGGCTCCAAAGGGTGGGGTTTTGACACCGGCATGTTCCACCGCTGCGCCGACCACTGGAATCACCAGCTTTTACAATCCAGCATTTCAGCAGGTGAAACAATCACTCGCCAAACAGTTCGACGATCAACGCAAACAACGTGGTTTTTACCGCACTGTCCAACGTGGTCCAGGCCAACCCCGTGCGCGCCTGGAACGCCCCCAACGCCAGTGGCCGCGACACACAATTGGCCGGCAACGCCCGCGCGGCCTGCTGCGGCAAGACGCCGACGCCCAACCCGGCGCAGACCAGCGCGAGCATGGTGGTGAACTCGCCCAGTTCGGACGCGATCTGCAAAGGAATGCCCACGGCCTGGATAAATTCGTCGTAGAACCCCGGCGCATAGCGCCGCGCGAGGATGTACACCGGCACGTCGAGCAGGTCGCCGGGCTGGATCGAATCCTGCGTGGCCAACGGATGATCCATCGGCAGGGCCACGCAGAACGGCTCGCGCAACACCACGCGAGTCTGCACCCCAGGGTAAGCGGCAGGCAGGCGCATCAGGCCGAAATCCAGGCGATCATTCTTCAGCGCGGCGGCTTGATCGGGGCCGGGCATGTCCTTGAGTTCCAGCTCGATCCGCGGGTAACGCTGATGCACCGTGCGGATCAACTCGGGTAAGAGGTGCGGCAATACCGACGACACAAAGCCCAGGCGCACCCGGCCGATTTCCCCCCGGTTGGACGCCCGTGCCGCCTCCGTCGCCCGCGCGGCCTGGTGCAGGGTCGCCTGGGCTTCGGGCAGGAACACCCGACCGGCATCGGTCAAGGTCACCGAGTGGCGATTGCGGTCCAGCAGGCGTACGCCCAGGCCAGCTTCGAGCAGCTTGATCTGCATGCTCAGGGCCGGTTGCACAATCGACAACTGCGCCGCCGCCCGGCCGAAATGCAGCTCCTGGGCCAGTACCACAAAGGCGCGCAAGTGCTTGAGCTCCATCGAGCCTCCCCGATTATCACGGATATTGATCAGCCGATCATAAATGAACATTGGACCTGCACCCTATACCGGAGTGAAGTTAAGCCCATCAGCCAACGTTTTGATTATCACAAGCGCGCCCGGAGAAACCTGCCCATGCAAAGCGTTCTAGACACCTTTCGCCTCGATGGCCGGCTGGCGCTGGTCACCGGCTCCAGTGCCGGTATCGGCCTGGCCATCGCCCGAGGCCTGGCCCAGGCCGGTGCGCGGGTGGTGCTCAACGGGCGTAACCGCAGTACCCTGCGCGATGCCGCCGCGCTGCTGACCCTCGAGGGCCTGGAGGTGCACACCGAGGCGTTCGACGTCACCGACAGCGCGGCGATCCAGGCCGGTGTGGCCGCTATCGAGGAACGCCTCGGGCCCTTGGACATCCTGGTCAACAACGCCGGCATGCAGCGCCGTGGGCCGCTGGAAGACTACAGCGAGCAGCACTGGCGCGAACTGATCAGCACCAACCTCGACAGCGCCTTCCTGGTGGGCCAGGCCGTGGCGCGGGCGATGATCCCGCGCAAGCGTGGGCGCATCATCAATATCTGTTCGGTGCAAAGTGAATTGGGCCGCCCGGGCATCGCGCCGTATGCGGCGAGCAAAGGCGCGTTGAAGATGCTCACCAAGGGCATGGCCATCGACTGGGGCCCCCATGGGCTGACGGTCAACGGTATCGGCCCCGGCTACTTCAAGACCGAGTTGAACGCCAACCTGGTGGCCAACCCCGAATTCAGCGACTGGCTGGTGCAACGTACGCCGAGCCGACGCTGGGGCGACGTCGCTGAGTTGGCCGGTGCGGCAGTGTTCCTGGCCAGCGATGCCGCGAGTTTCGTCAACGGTCATATCCTCTATGTCGACGGTGGCATCACCGCGTCGCTGTAACCCTGGAGAACCTTATGCACGCCATTGTCTGCCACGCCTCAAAAGACCTGCGGGTCAGCCCCCAGGACGAACCCCATAGCCTGGGCCCCGAGCAACTGCGCGTGCGCATCGCCCGTGGCGGCATCTGCGGCTCGGACTTGCACTACTACCAGCACGGCGGCTTCGGCACCGTGCGCCTGCGCGAGCCGATGGTGCTCGGCCATGAAGTGTCGGCAGTGATCGACGCCGTGGGCTCCGACGCCGGCCGGTTCAAGGTCGGCCAGCGCATCGCCGTATCGCCGTCGCGCCCGTGCGGTACTTGCCGTTATTGCCATCAAGGCCTGCCCAACCACTGCCTGGACATGCGCTTCTACGGCAGCGCGATGCCCTTCCCGCATATCCAGGGCGCGTTCCGCCAGAGCCTGGTGATCGAGACGCATCAGGCACATCTTTTGGCCGATCATGTCAGCCTCGCCGAAGGTGCACTGGCCGAACCGCTGTCGGTGGGGTTGCATGCAATTCAGCGGGCCGGCGCAGTATTCGGCAAGCGCGTGCTGGTGACCGGTTGCGGCCCCATCGGCAACCTGCTGATCGCCGGCCTGCGCGCCGCCGGTGCGGCTGAAATCGTCGCGGTGGACCTGTCCGCCAGCGCCCTGGCCTGCGCGGAAAAAATGGGCGCCACGCGCACCCACAACATTGCCGACGGCATCGACGCGCTCAAACGCTACACCGCCGAGAAGGGTTACTTCGAGGTGATGTTCGAAGTCTCCGGCAGCGCCCAGGCCCTGCGTAACGGCCTGGACTGCATCGCCCCACGCGGCGTGCTGGTCACGGTCGGCTTGGGCGGTGAGGTGTCGCTGCCGCTGAACCTGCTGGTCAGCCGCGAGATCGACCTGCGCGGCACCTTCCGCTTCCACAGCGAGTTTGCCCAGGCGGTGGACTTGCTCAATCGCCAGGTCATCGACGTGCGCCCGGTGATCTCCCACACGCTGCCGTTCGAACAGGCGGTGCAGGCGTTTGAATTGGCGGCGGACAAGACCCAGGCGATGAAGGTGGTGCTGGATTTTGGCGTGGTGGATCAGCCTTGAACCTGTGACGAGCCCTTCGGGGTCAGCCATATTTTTGTGGCGAGCGGGCTTGCCCTAATGCCGTTCAGTTAAGGCTTTTTGTAGGAGCGAGCTTGCTCGCGAAAAACGCCCAGACAACGCGCTCATTCTCGATAAGCGCGGTGGCCCTGAGTTCTTCGCGAGCAAGCTCGCTCCTACAGTGAATCACTTTCGCTTAACTGAACGCTTAGCGCTCTTGCAAGCGCTCACGCAAAAACCGGTGACTCCTGGAAAACAACCGCCGATAGGTCAGCAACACCGCCCCCACCGTGCCCAACGCCGACGACGCGGCAATCAGGAACATGATCACGATCTGATAGCGCACCGCGTCCACCGGGCTTTCGCCCGCCAGCACCTGGCCGGTCATCATGCCGGGCAGGCTGACGATGCCGACCACGGTCATCTGGTTCAGGGTCGGGATCATCCCCGCGCGTACCGCCTGGCGGATCGCTTCCTGGGCGGCCTCCCAGCGTGAGCCGCCGAGGGCCAGGATCATCTCAATGGTGTTGCGCCCCGAGGTCAGTTCCTGGGTCATGCGTTCGATCCCCAGGGACACGCCGGTCAGGGTATTACCGAGGATCATGCCGAGGATCGGGATCGCGTACTGCGGCTCGTACCACGGGTGGATGCGGATCACCGCAAACAAACCCACTGCCGTCACCAGCCACGAACTGCCCCACACCGACAGGATGCTGTCGACCCTTTGCCCACGGTACGTCCTGCGCCCGCGCCCCGCCGCCGACAGCCCGGCGATCAGGGTCATTGCGCCCATCAACGGCAGCACCACATACCAGTAGGCGAACGCGAACACCCAGCCCAGCAGGTAACCGATGGCCAACAGTTGCACCACGGTGCGCACCGCCGCCCACAGCAACTGGCGGCCCAGGCCCAGGCGCAGCAGCAGGGAGAGCGCACCGTTGACCAGAATCAGCGAAGCGGCGATGCCCATGTCCAGGGCGGTGAGGTTTTGATAGTTCATGGCTGGACCGCCTCGCTCAACACCCCGGCACTCATCTGCCAGTGGATGTCGCTCATGCGCCGCGCCTGGTCGAGGTCGTGGGACACCCAGACATAGGCGCGGGCGTTGTCGCCGGCAAACCAGGCACTGATCAACGCTTCCACATCGCGGGATGAGGTGGGGTCGAGGGCGGCGGTGGGTTCGTCCAGCAGCAGCACCTCGGGGTTGAGTTGCAGGGTGCGGATCAGCGAGACCACCTGGGCCTCGCCGCCCGACAGGTCCAACGCGTTCTTGGTCAAAAAATCCGCCGCCTTGCCGGCATGCCCCAGCAAAGTGGTCACCGCTTGCGGGTCGAAGCGGCGCTGGCGCAGGGTCTTGAGGCTGAAGGGAAAGCGCAGGTTGTCCTCCACCGTGCCTTCGAGCAGCGCGGGGCGTTGGGAGAGGTAGCTGATATGGCTGCGGTAATGGGGAATCTCGGCATTGGCAATCGGCTGGCCGTTCCACAGGACCTGCCCGCTGGTGGGCGCATCCAGCAGCGCCAATGCACGCAGCAATACGCTTTTGCCGGAACCGGAAGCGCCGGTGATCGACACGCGGTCGGCGCGGTTCAAGGTGAAATCCGTGGGCTGCAGCAACGGCACCTGCCGGCGTTCGTCCATGCGCGTGAGGGCGCGGGTTTCGATCAGTGCACTCATGGACGCGGTATTCCTCTTAAACCTGTTGGGCGCAATGGTGCGGCAGGCGCGGGAAGTTTTCATGAAAAAATTCAAACTATCGCCACCCACGTCGTTCAGAACTTCAGGTTCAACGTTAAGTAGGAGACGACATGCAATACCGACAACTGGGCCATTCGGGCCTGCTGGTATCCGAAATCATCCTCGGCACAGTGCCCTTTGGCGGTCGCGCCGAGTTTGAAAAATGCGGATCGGTAGACGTGCCCCAGGCCAGGCGCATGTTCGATATCGCGTTCGACGCCGGGGTGAATATGGTCGACACCGCCGACCTCTACTCCCACGGACTGGCCGAAGAAGTGGTCGGCAAAGCCTTGGGCGACAAGCGCAACGATATCCTGCTGGCCACCAAGGGCCGTAGCCCCGTGGACAACAACCCGAACAACTCAGGCTCGTCGCGCTATCACCTGATTCGCGCGTGCGAAGCGAGCTTGAAGCGCCTGGGCACCGACCATATCGACCTCTACCAATTGCACAATTGGGACGGCATGACCCCCATCGAGGAAACCCTCGAAGCCCTGCGGCTGTTGGTTGGCTCAGGCAAGATCCGCTACTTTGGCACCAGCAACTTCACCGCCTGGCAGATGATGAAAACCCTCGGCAAGGCCGAATTGCACGGCATGCTCAAGCCCATCACCCAGCAGATCTACTACACCCCGGAATCCCGCGAGGCCGAGTACGAGTTACTGCCCCTGGCCCTGGACCAGCACGTGGGGACGCTGGTGTGGGGGCCGATGGGCGAAGGCCTGCTGACCGGTTCCACCCGGCGCGGGCAGCAGCCACCGGCCAATACCCGCCAGGGCAGCGGCTGGCCCGAACCCTACGTGCATGACCAGGAACGTGCGCTGGACATCATCGAGACCCTCGCCGCCGTGGGCGATGAACAGGGCGTGTCGGTGGCGCGCACCTGCCTGGCCTGGCTCAAGGACCGTCCGGGAATTACCTCGCTGATCGTCGGCGCCCGCACGGAAGCGCATCTGCGTGACAACCTGGCGGCCACGGAATTGAAACTCACCGATGAACAGTTCTCGCGTATTGAAGCGGTGACACGGCGCCAACCGTTGTATCCGTACTGGCATCGTTTTACTGCCGGGATTGATCGCTTCGACCCGGCAGAACGGCCGTTCCTGGCCGAGCACCAGAAGACCATGGATGCACGCAAGGACAAATAATCCAGAACAGCGTACCTGTGGCGAGGGAGCTTGTTCCCTCACCACAGGTTACTTTTGCCCCTTTCTACGTCTTCACTGACTGGCATGAGGGCAAATCCCCCTCCCACATTTAATCCCGTCCCCCCAAAAAAGGAGTACGGCTTCGATCCCAAGCCCGATTTGCAATCAAACGCCGCAGTGCCTATATTTCCCGCCTGGCGCTCTCTACGCCACCTTCCGCGGAAAGGGCTGCGCCCAGGACAATGAAGCTCTACCTCATTTCTACGACTCCCAACCTTAAAGCGGAAAAGGTTTGTGCAAGGAGATCGTATGTCGCAACGCCCCGTATCCTCCAACACCGATGGCCGTCTCAACCTTGAGCAGCAGCGCAAGCGCGCCAAGGAACTGTTGCGCCAGCTGAAAGCCCAGGACCCCGGCGCCACCCTGTCCCAAGCCCAATGGCAGATCGCCAGGCAACTGGGCTTCAGCAGTTGGCCCAAGCTCAAGGCCCATGTCGACGCCATTGACTTCGCCGCCCGCCATCCCGACTTTGCCGCCAGCGACGAAGCACGCACCACCCACTGGCGCTGCGGCAATGACATTGCCCACAGCCTCCAGGTGGCCGGGTTCAAGGGCCGCTTCCAGATGCTCACCGACCCGCTGTGCATGGGCCCGGTGCGCGACGTCCCCGCCGCAGAATTCCGCGCCCTGCGCAGCGCGTTCATCAGCCAGGCCTTTGCCCTGCCCTTAGCGGACGTCACGCGCCGCGTCGACGATGAATACGATCAGCTCCACACCTTGGCCAGTGCCGCGCACAGCGTGCTGTGGTGCGAGGCGGATGCCTATGACCAGTTGTTCCTGATCCGTGCCCTGGCCGGCCTGCAGCAGGCACCGCCCAAGCTGGAGCTGATCGAGGTGGATCGTATTCCCGGTGTCGAGCGTTTTATCGGCATCGGCCAACTGGCGCCGGATGTATTGGCGTGGCTATGGCCACAGCGGCGCCTCATCGGTGACGATGCGGTGCAACTGGCCAAACAGGCCTGGTCGGCCTATTGCGACAGCTCACCGACCCGGCTGGCCGAGCTTGCCCATGGCAAACACCCGGCCCTGCCGTTGCTGGCCCCGGCACTGTTGCGTCAATTACAGGAGTTGCCGGGCACCCAGGACGGCCTGTCGCTGACCGAACGCCTGGCCCTGACCTACCTCGCGGAAGCCGGGCCGCTGCCGTTTGGCCGTGTGTTCGCCGAGCTGATGGCCAGGCGCGACCCGTTGCCGTTCCTGGGGGACATGATGTTTCATGCGCTGTTGCGGCCGTTGATCGATGGCGAGCAGCCGTTGCTGATGGAAACCGAGACGCATCTGGACTGGCCCCGCCGCACGTTGTCGCTGACCCCCTTGGGCCATAGCGTGCTCAACGGACAGGCGTACTGGCTCGACCATGCCAGCCACGAACGCTGGGTGGGCGGTACATGCATCAGGCCCGGCCAACCGCACTGGATGATTGATGAGGCCCTGCGCCCCCAGTACAGAACACCGTAAAAAAACAGCCCGCCGTGCATCACCCACGGCGGGCTTTTTCACAACCGCCGGCGCTTACGGCAACGGCTCGAACTTCAATGCGCTCAAGCTCTGCACCTTGTCCTCGCGGACCATCTTGTATTCGGTGTTCGGGCCGATCCAGCGGTCCCAGATCGCATCGATCTCCCCGGCCTTCTCCATCGCCATCAACGACTCATTGACCTTGGCCAGAAACGCCGGCTCATCGCGGCGCATGCCGGCACCGATCGGTTCGAGGGCCATCGGCTCCTTGGCCAGGGCCAGTTCGACACCACTGGCCTTGGCCTGGTTGACCAGTTTCAGCGCGGTCATGGTGTTGGTCACCAGGCCCACCACCTTGTTCTGTTGCAACGCCATGTAGGCCGAGCCGGTGTCCTGGAAGGTCACCGGCGTGGCCCCGGCAAGGCGGATCGACTGCTCGGAGGTGGAGCCCTTGGTCGAGCTGATGCGCTTGTCCTTGAAGAAGCTTTTCGGCTGGTCGGCATTCGCCGCGCGCACCACCAGGGTTTCCTTGGCGATGTAGTACGGGTCGCTGAACTGGATCTGTTCGGCGCGGGTCTTGGTGTAGGCCAGGTTGGCGAAGATCACGTCGACGCGACCCATTTTCACTTCGGGAATCCGCGCTTCAACCGACAGCGGCTTGAGTTCAAGGGCCACGCCCATGGTCTTGGCCAGGGCCTTGCACAGGTCCACGTCCATGCCCACCAACTCGCGGGTTTTCGGGTCCGGCGCGGAGAATGGCGGCACGTCGGCGTAGACGCCGCAGCTCAGGGACTGCTTGGCCAGGATGTCGCTCAACTGGTCGGCCTGTGCGACGGCGATCGCCAATGGCCCCAATGCTAGTGCGGTAAACAGATGCTTCATACCCATGGGAAATCTCCAGAAAGTTGGACCAGCAAAAATGGCAGAGGGAGCAAAGCCGCCGCAGCTCAATGGGCCCGCAGGTCGGCGATAAAACGTTGCGCTCGCGGGTGCGAAGGCTGGGTGAAGAACGCATCGGGACTGCTCTTTTCCAGAATCTGCCCCGCGTCCATAAACCAGATGGTGTCGGCCACTTCACGGGCGAAGTTCATCTCGTGGGTCACGCACATCATGGTCATGCCGTCCTTGGCCAGGCCCTTCATCACGCTCAGCACTTCACCGACCATTTCCGGGTCGAGGGCACTGGTGGGCTCGTCGAACAGCATCACCGGCGGTTCCATCGCCAATGCCCGGGCAATCGCCACGCGCTGCTGTTGGCCGCCGGACAACTGCGCCGGGTAAGCACCGGCCTTATGGGCCAGGCCGACGCGGTCGAGCAATTCCATGGCCTTCTGTTTGGCTGCGGCGCCCTTGAGGTTGCGCAGCTTGTTCGGCGCCAGGGTGATGTTTTCCAGCACCGACAGGTGCGGGAACAGGTTGAAGCTCTGGAACACAAACCCCACGCGGCTGCGCAGGCGGTTGATCTGCGCGTCGGTGCCGTGCACGTCCTGGCCATCGAACAGGATCTGGCCGGCCTGGATGTCTTCCAGGCGGTTGACCGTGCGGATCAGGGTCGACTTGCCAGAACCCGAGGGGCCGCACAGCACCACCACTTCACCGGGTTGCACCTCGGCGGTGATGTCGGTAAGCGCCTGGTACTCGCCGTACCATTTATTGATTTTCGAAAACATGATCATTGGATGCATGAGCGCAGCCCTCTTCAATTATCGGTGGTCAGCAACGGACCGCCCGCCACGGTTTGCCCGCCATCGCCCAGGCGCTTGCGGGCAATGCGTTGCTCCACCCAACCGGCCAGGCGGGTCAGGCCGAAACACAACAGGTAGTAGATGATCGCCAGGATGAAAAACACCTGGAACGGCTTGGTCAGCAGCTGGTTGTTGACCTGGTTGGCGGCGAAGGTCACTTCCTGCACGTTGATCACGTAGCCCAGGGAGGTTTCCTTGATGATCGAGATGAACTGGCTGATCAGGCTCGGCAGCGCGTTGTACAGCGCCTGGGGCAGGATCACCCAGACCGTGGTGCGCACATAGCCCAGGCCCAGGGCGCGGGACGCCTCGTACTGCCCGGCCGGCAGCGCCTGGATGCCGCCGCGAATGATTTCGCACAGGTAGGCACTCTGGTAGATCACCAGGGTGCAGAGCATGGTCATGAAGCCGGTGATGTTATGGCCGATCAGCAACGGCACCAGGAAGTAGGTCCAGAAGATCACCATCAGCAACGGGATGCCACGCAGCACGTAGACCCACACTGTCGCGACCCAGTACAACCCCTTCCACGGCGACACCCGCGCCAAGGCCAGCAGCAGGCCGAACGGGAACGCCAGCAGCAACGCCAGCGCCGCCAGGATCAGGGTACTCGCCAGGCCGCCCAGCGGACCGTGGGGGTATTGGCCGATCAGGAACAGCGTCCAGTTCTGCTGCACGATTGAAAACATATCGAACATCGCGGTCTACCTCGCCAGGGCTTTGCTGAAGTGGCGGGCGAGCAATGCCCCGGCGCCCATCAGCAGCAGTGAAAACACCAGGTAGAAAACCGTGGCCACCAGGTACGACTCAAAGGTGCGGAACGTGTAGTTCTCCACTTCGCGGCTGGCGTAGGTCAGTTCCATCACGCCGATCGCCATCGCCAGGCTGGTGTTCTTGAACAGCAGCACGGTGTGGTTGATCAGCGACGGCAGGCAGTTGCGCACGCCCTGGGGCAGGATCACGTAGCGCATCGAACGCACGTAGCCCAGGCCCAGGGCCCTGGACGCTTCGGTCTGCCCGGCGGGAATGGCGCGCAGGCCGCTGCGCATGTCTTCACAGAAATACGCGGCCTGGCACAGGCCCAGGGCGATCACCGAGAACAGGTATTCGGTGTTGTGGTTGGCCAGCCACAGTTGCGTGGACTCGCCAAGCAGCGTCGGCACGCCGAAGTACCACAGCATCAGTTGCACCAGGGTCGGCACATTGCGGTGGTACGACACATACCCCGCCACCAGGCGGTCGGCCAGCGTGTTACCGGTCAGGCGCACCGTGACCAGTGTCAGCGCCAGCAGCATCGCCAGCAGCCAGGCGAACAGCGCCAGCTGCAAGGTCATTTCGATGCCCTTGACGATCAGCTCGGCATACTCGCCTTGCAGAATCGCGGCCAAATCGAAGTCTTGCTTCATGGTCAATCCCTATCGGCATTGGGCTAGGGCAGAAATCAAAATCACCCGGCGTGGCCGTGGCGGGATGCAGCGCTGACGGATCGATCCGTTCTTTTGCCGGGGCTGGGATTCAGCCCTGGTAGTCCTGGGGACGCGCGGTGGAAAGCCCGCCCGGCACCTGCAAGGTCGGGGTGATCTCCATGTGCCCGATGTTGACCGCAATCGGCGCGGCAATCGCGAAGGCGATGGCATTGGCGATGTCCTCGGCCTGGGGCAATTCAAAGCCCTCGACGAAGCGCTTGTAGGTGGCTTCGGAATCGCCGTGCACGTGGGCAAAAATATCCGTGGCGACCCGACCCGGGCAGATCTCGGTGACCCGCACGCGCTTGCCGAACGCATCGATGCGCAACTGGCGCGAAAGCATGCTCACGGCGGCCTTGGTCGCGTGGTAGGTGGAGTTGCCGCCAAAGTTGTAGGCCGCCGCAATCGAACTGATGTTGATGATGTGCCCGCAGTCGCGCTCGACCATGCCCGGCAACGCCAGCCGTGCCAGGTGCAGCACGGCGCGCAGGTTGACGTCGATCAGCAGGTCGATGCCGTCGGCGTCGGCCTTGAGCAGGGAGCCGGGCTTGTCGACGCCGGCGTTGTTGACCAGGATGTCGAAGGTGTTCTCGGCGAACAATTGGGTCAACCCGGCAAGGTCGGTGACATCGATGGCGTGGGCGATGCAGCCGGTCCTGGCCGCCAGCTCCTGCAACTTGTCGGCGCTGCGGGCCAGGGCATGCACCTGCACGCCTTCCTGGCACAGGCGTTCGACAACGGCGGCGCCGATGCCGGAGGAAGCTCCGGTGACCAGCGCGGTTTTGTAGTCGGAAAATGGCATGGGGTGGTCCTTGTGCTACGGGTTATGGTTCGACTCTATCCAGCCTTCGGGCGCTGGACCAAGACGCAATGGTTGTGTGGCGATAAGGCCTGCTTATGACGCGGCCAGCAACTGGGAAATCGGCGTGATACGGCCGCCCAGTTGCTCGATTTCGGCGCGAATGGTGCGCGCCAGTTCGACCGCGCCGGGGGTGTCGCCATGCAACAGGATCGAATGGGCCGGCACCCTCAGCACCTTGCCGCTGAGGGCGGTCACGGTGCCTTCCTCCAGTAACTGCCGCACCCGGCGCAGCACCGCTGCCGGCGCCTTGATCACCGAACCGTCGACCTTGCGCGGCACCAGCAGGCAATCGTCGTCATAGGCGCGGTCGGCGAGAAACGTGGTGGCGACGCGCAGGCCGTACTTCTCGGCCGCGCCCTCGATGGCGCGGCTGCTCGAAGAACTGATGATCAGCGTCGGGTCAAACGCCGCCACCGCCCGCACCAACGGCTCCGCCAGCGCCGCATCGGCGGCGGCCATATTGCCCAGGGCGCCGTGGAAGCTCATGTGGGTCATGGGATGGCCGTTGACCGCCGCGATCCCGGCGAGCGCGCCGAGCTGGTAGATCACATGGGTGGCGAGTTCCTTGATCTCGATGTTCATCTGCCGACGGCCAAAGCCCATCAGGTCCGGGAAGCCCACATGCGCCCCCAGGTCAATGCCACCGGCCTTGGCCAGGCGCACCGTGTTGTCCATGATCAGCGGGTCGCCGGCATGGAAACCGCAGGCGACATTGGCCGATGAAATCAGGTGCATCAGCGCCTCATCCTCGCCCATGCGCCACGGGCCGAAGCCTTCGCCGAGGTCGGCGTTCAAATCAATCTTCATGCGGGGTACTCCACACCAAGGAACGCTTCGCCGTAGCCGACGGTGGTACCGCACGGCACGCGCACATCGACGACCCTTGCGGCGCGGGGCGCGCGCAAGGGCAACAGCAACTCACCCACTTGCAGCAGCGCGACCAGTTGCCCGGCGCTGAGCTGATCGCCCACCGCCACGAACGGTTGATCCAGTTGGGGATGGGTCAGCAGCAAGCGCCCCAGGCCGGTGGTGCGCAGCACCTGGTCTTCAATCACGGCGACGGCAGGCGCCGCAACAGCAGCGCCCGAGGCACCGCGCTTGAGTGTCAGGTGCACACCGGGGCGGCTCATTTCGGCACCGGCCAGGTGGTGCTCCTTGAGCCACAGCGCCAATTGGCGAATTTCCTCAAGGGTCATGCTTTCACTCCTTCACGGTGCAGTTCCAGCAGGCGGCTGACTTCACGCAGATACGCGCGATTGGTTTCCAAGGCCTCGACGGCCTCCAGGTAGCTGCACTCAATAAAGCGGACCTTGCCGCCGATGGGCGCCTGGCCCAGGCGCCAAAGGTCGGCCTCGATCACACTGCCGAACTTGGGGTAGCCGCCGCTGGGCTGGGCGTCACGCATCTGGATGATGGGCTGGCCGCCGTGAGGCACCTGGATCACCCCCGGCACGATGCCGTGGGAGCGAATTTCCATCGGTGCGATGGGCAGCAGCGGTTGGCCTTCCATTCGGTAGCCGTAGCGATTGCTCTGGGTGGTGATCTTCCATTCACCGGCCCAGAACGCCGCGCGGGACGCTTCCTGGAAGCGCTCGTATTCGGCGGCGGGCAACACGCGCATGGCAGGCACCCCATCAACCTGCAACGGCAGCGCCAGGCCTGGCGCCAATACCCCAACATCCAGCGGCAACGGGCTGATACCGGGGCGCAGCGCCCCCAGCCGATCACCCTGTTGCAGGGCGCGGCCGTCGAGGCCGCCGAACTCGCCGCGCAATTGAGTGCTGCGCGAACCCAGCACCGACGGCACATCCACCCCGCCCGCCAAACACAGATAGGCACGGCTGCCAGACGTCGGATAGCCCAGGCTCAAGACCTGGCCTTCGCGGCCCTGGCACACCCAGTTCGGTGGCAAGGGCTGGCCGTCCAGGGTGGCGTCGCAAGCGGCGCCGGTCACCGCGAAGGCACAGTCCTGCAGCAGCCGTACCTCGAACGGGAACAGCGGTATTTCAATCGCGGCGGCGTCTTCGGGATTGCCCAGCAACAGGTTGCCCAGGGCCAGGGCCAGGTGGTCCATGGCGCCCGATGTGCCCACGCCATAACCCAGGCTGCCGAAGCGGCCGAAGTCCTGCACGGTGGCCAGGGCGGTGGCCGATAAAATCTCGATCATCGAATGATCCTCTCGATGCGCAAGCGCAGGAAATCACCCGGCCGCAAGATCGCGGGCGGGGTTTGGGCGGGGTCGAAAAACGCCATTTCAGTGCGGCCGATGGTGTTCCAGCCGCTGGGGCCGGCCGAGGCGGACACCCCGGTCTGCACCCCGCCGATGGACACCGAGCCCGCCCCGATAGTCAGCACCGGCACTTGGCGCCGTGGCGTGGCCAGGCGCGGGTCCATGCCACCGAGGTAGCAATAACCGGGGTGGCTGCCCAGGGCGTACACCGGGTACAGCGGTTCGCAGTGCAGGTTGGCGATGGTCTCGATATCCAACCCGGTGTGGGCGATCACGTCCGCCATATGCGGGCCGAACTCGCCGCCGTACACCACCGGCAATTCGACAATGCGCCCCTCCAGGGGCAGCGGCTGGCTCTGTTCCCAGGCTTCCAGCAGGCGCTGGCACAGGCCGTTCAGTTCACGGGGCGGCGTGAGGAAGGTGAGCATCAGGTTGTTCATGCCGGGCACGGCTTCGTGGATCTCGGGCCATTCGCCGGCTTGCAGGGCCAGGCGCCAGATACGCTGCTGTGGGGCCAGGTCCAGTTCGCCCGGCGCCTCGAAGAGCAAGGCGCTGGAGCCCAGCAGGCTGATGACAGGGGCGGTGTTCATATCGGACTCCTTTGCTGCAACCAGCGCTCCAGGTGATGAATATCGACGCCGCCGGCGCAGAACGCCGGGTCATCCAGAATCTCGCGGTGCAACGGAATGTTGGTGCTGATGCCCTCCACGACCATCTCGCTCAGGGCCAGGCGCATGCGCGCCATGGCGTCTTCGCGCGTGGCGCCGTGGGTGATGACCTTGGCCACCATCGAGTCGTAGTACGGCGGCACGCGGTAGCCGGTGGTGACATGGGAATCGACCCGCACACCAAAGCCGCCGGGCACTTCCCAACGCTGGATCAGGCCGGGGGTCGGCATAAACGTCAGCGGGTCCTCGGCGTTGATGCGGCACTCCAGGGAGTGGCCGTTCAGTTGAACGTCCTCTTGGCGCACGCTGAGCACTTCACCGCGGGCCATGCGCAGTTGCTGCTGGACGATGTCGATGCCGGTGGTCATCTCGGTGACCGGATGCTCCACTTGCAGGCGCGTGTTCATCTCGATGAAGAAGAACTCGCCGTCCTCATACAGAAACTCGAAAGTGCCCACGCCGCGATAGCCGATGCGGCGGCAGGCCTCGGCGCAGCGTTCGCCGACCGTGGCGATCAGCGCGGGATCGATGCCCGGCGCCGGCGCTTCTTCCAGGACTTTCTGGTGGCGGCGTTGCAGGGAGCAGTCGCGGCAGCCAAGCCAGATCGCATGGCCATGGGCATCACACAGCACCTGGATTTCCACGTGCCGGGGGTGGCCGAGGAATTTCTCGATGTACAGTTCAGGGTTGCCGAACGCCAACCGCGCTTCTTCGCGAGTGAGACCGATGGCCGCCAACAACTCGGCCTCTGCCTGCACCACGCGCATGCCGCGGCCACCGCCACCACCGGCCGCCTTGACGATCACCGGATAACCGATGTCGGCGGCGATGGCGAGGATGCTCGCGTCGTCGCTCGGCATGCTCGAATCCGGCCCCGGCACGCACGGCACACCGGCTTCACGCATGGCACGCTTGGCTGCCACCTTGTCGCCCATGGTGCGAATGCATGCGGCGCTCGGCCCGATAAAGGTCAACCCGGCCGCTTCGATGCGCTCGGCAAACCCGGCGTTTTCCGACAGGAACCCGTAACCGGGGTGGATCGCCTGGGCACCACTGACCCTGGCAGCAAACAGCAGCGCCGTCTGGTTCAAGTAGCTCAGGCCCGGTGCGGCCGGGCCGATGCACAGCGACTCATCGGCGTTTTGCACATACTGCGCATGACGGTCCGCTTCGGAGTGCACCGCCACGGTCTTGATACCCAGGCCGTGGCAGGCACGCGCAATGCGCAGGGCGATTTCGCCACGGTTGGCGATCAGCACTTTGTCGAACATTGAATTCACCTGAATAACGAATACGCGTGGGGGTCAACCGAGCCGGAACAGGGCCTGGCCCGCTTCGACTTCGACGCCGGCCTGGGCAAGAATCTCAACCAACTTGCCGGCAACCTTGGCCTTGACCGGGTGGAACATCTTCATCGCCTCGATCACCGCCACGGTCTGACCGGCTTCGATCGCTTGGCCCACGCTGACGAACGGCGCCTCACCGACGGCGGGCGTCAGGTGCAGGACGCCATAGAGGCTGGCCTTGATCTCCACGGCGGCGCTGGCCACGGCGGCGGCGGGTGTTGGCGCTGAAGTCACGGTCGGTGCCGCGCTGGTGATCACCTGACCTGCCTGCTTGAACAGCCGCAGCGTGCTGTCGCCTTCGGTCAGGCTCAGTTCCAGCAGATCGGATTCGGCCAGCAAATCCATCAACCCCTTGATACGTGCTGAATCCATGTATGGCCCCTGCCTGTCGAGCGTGTCTTGAGTGGATGGGCCCAATCTACCGAGCCCCTCGAAAAGCGGCCAAGACGCTTTGGCTTTGGGGTGATAAGCCGACCTTATGACCGCTCAAATCAGGCTGCCACGCATCTTCGCCACCAGCTCCAGCAGGATCGCCTTGACCGCCTGGGCCGGCACCGACAACGGCAAATGCCCCGACAGGCACAGCGCCAGCGGCGCCTCCACCTCGGGTTCGACGATGCGGCACATGTGCACCGAAGTGGCCGCCACCATCACCCGCGCCGACGACTCCGGCAGGATGGTCGAGCCGAAATGGTCGGCCACGGCGGCGGTCAGCGTGGTCGAGGATTCAATTTCGGCCACCACCCGCGCACTCAGGCCGATGCGCAGGAAGGCTTCGTCCACCAGCCGACGCATCACGTTGTAGGGACGCGGCAGCAGCATGTCCATGTCGGCCAGTTCGGCCAGGGGCACTTCTTCACGCGTGGCAATCGCCGGGTCGGCACTCACCAGGTACAGCGGCTCGCGCAACAGCGAGACAAAACTCAGGCCATGCACCTCGCGCCCGCCATACAGCACGGCCATGTCCATGCGGCCGTTCATGATCAGCTCGCTCAAGGTGGTGCCGAAGTTTTCATTGAGGTACAGCAGGATGCCGGGGTGGCGCTCACGCACGGTGCGCAGCAGCGGCAATGACAACGCCGACGCCGCAGTACCCGGCGCCAGCCCCACCGACACCTGCCCGGACAACGCCTGGCCGGTGGCATTGATATCGCTCTGGGCCTGCTCGCACTGGCGCAAAATGATCTGCGCATGCCCATACAGCACCTTGCCCGCCTCGGTCGGCGTGACGCCGCGCTTGGTGCGAATCAACAGCTGCTGTTGCAGCTCGGCTTCCAGGGTTGCCAGTTGTTGGCTCAACGCCGGTTGCGCCACATGCAGTACATCGGCGGCCTGGGTCATGCTGCCGATGTCGACGAGTTTCACGAAATACTTCAATCGGCGCAGGTTCAAAATGGCGATGCTCATGTAATGGACAAGTGATGCCTTAAATGTGGGAGGGGGCTTGCTCCCGATGAGGCAGTGTCAGTTGATGCATCTGTGACTGACATACTGCTATCGGGAGCAAGCCCCCTCCCACATTTGGTTTTGCGTACACCTGGCAGGTTTGCAAAAGACAGGCCATCCGTATAACCAGCCATAAGGCTTTGCTATGGCTGTCCCTGATCTCCGATCCAAGGCACCCGCCCGGAGCAGCCAGGACTGGACGCACCGCAACAGTGCAACCCCAGCCATAAGCACTGCCTATCAAACCAGAACGAACTCATCTTATGGCGCCCTTCCCCGCGCCTCGTACTGTGGCCCCTGTCAACGCCATCAACGAGGAACGCCCGTGACTGCCTCCCGCATCGCCGCCCGTGTGCAACGCATCAAACCATCGCCCAGCAGCGCCGCGTCCGACCGCGCCAACGAGCTGCGTCGCCAGGGCCAGTCCATCATCAACCTGGTGGTGGGCGAGCCGGATTTCGATACGCCACCTAACATTCGCCAGGCCGCCAGTGCCGCCATCGAGCGCGGTGAAACCCGCTACACCCAGAACGCCGGTACCCCGGAGCTGCGCCAGGCCATCGTCGACAAACTGGCACGGGAAAACGCCCTGGCCTACACCGCCCAGCAAGTGCTGGTGACCAGCGGCGCCAAAAGTGCGATCTTCAACGCCTTCGCCGCCACTCTCGGCGCCGGCGATGAGGTGCTGATCCCGGCGCCGTACTGGGTGTCGTACCCGGACATGGTGCTGGCCTGCGAAGGCGAGCCTGTGACCCTCGCCTGCCCGGAACACAACGGCTTCAAGCTGACCCCAGGCCAGCTGCGCGCGGCGATCACCCCGCGTACCCGCTGGCTGCTGCTCAACTCCCCCAGCAACCCCACCGGCGCCAGCTACAGCCACAGCGAATTGCGCGCCCTGGCCGATGTGCTGCTGGACTATCCCCATGTGCTGCTGATGACCGATGACATCTACGAGCACATCCGTTTCGACGGCCTGGACAACCCGCATATCCTCGCCATCGAGCCGGCCTTGAGCGAGCGCAGCCTGGTGGTCAACGGCGTGTCCAAGACCTACGCCATGACCGGCTGGCGCATCGGTTACGCCGCCGGCCCCGCCGACCTGATCGGCGCCATGGCCACCCTGCAATCGCAGTCCACCAGCAACGCCTGCTCGATCAGCCAGGCAGCGGCGGTGGAAGCGCTCAACGGCGACCAGAGCTTCGTCAAGCAAAGCGTGTTGGTCTACCAGCAACGCCGCGACCGCTGCCTGGAGCTGCTCAATGCCATTCCCGGCCTCAGTTGCCGCAAGCCCGATGGTGCGTTCTACCTGTATGTGAATTGCGCTGGCCTGCTGGGTAAAACCACGCCCGAGGGCAAGGTGCTGCACACCGACAGCGACGTCGTGATGTACCTGCTGGAAAGCCAGGGCGTGGCGGTGGTGGCCGGCACGGCGTATGGCCTGGCGCCGTTTTTCCGTATGTCGATCGCCACCGCGATCGCTACTCTCGACCAGGGCTGTGCACGCATCGCCACCGCCGTCACCGCGTTGCGCTGAGGGCCGACCATGACCGTGGCAGCCCACCCGCCCTTGAGTTTCCAGCAAGCCTTGCTGGCCATGCTCGGCATCTCCCTGGTGCTGATGCTCTCGGCACTTGACCAGACGGTGATCGGCAACGCCTTGCCGAGCATCGTCGCCGAGCTCGATGGCTTTGAACTCTACGCGTGGGTGGCCACCGGCTACCTGTTGGCGTCCATCGTCACCATTCCGATTTTCGGGCGGCTGGGGGATTACTACGGGCGCAAGCCATTCGTGCTCGCCGCCACGTTGATTTTCACCCTGGCCTCCTTGGCCTGTGCCGTGGCCGATGACATGCGGGTACTGGTGATCGGCCGCGCCTTGCAAGGCGTGGGCGGCGGCATGCTGATCGGCACCGCGTTCGCCTGCATTCCCGAACTGTTTCCCGATACCCGTCAACGCCTGCGCTGGCAAATGCTCTTGAGTGCGCTGTTCAGCGTGGTCAATGCCATCGGCCCGGGCCTGGGGGGTTACCTGACCGGCGCCTTTGGCTGGCGCTCGGTGTTCTACCTCAACCTGCCCCTGGGGTGCCTGGCGCTATTGATCGCCTGGCGCTTTCTGCCCTGGTACCGCCCGCAGCAGCGCAGCGGCATTCGCCTGGACTGGCCCGGCGCGTTATTGATCGCGCTGGCCCTGGGCAGCCTGCAGCTATTTGTGGAGTGGCTGGGGCATTCGAGCCTGGCGTTGAGCACCGCCCTGGGCCTGGGCTGCATGGCCGCGATCAGCGCGCTGTGGCATTGGGAGCGGCGTTGCCCCCATGCGCTGTTGCCGGCGGCGCTGTTCAGTTTGCCGAGCCTGCGATGGTTGTTTGTACTGTCGGTGGCGGCCGGCGCGATCATGTTTTCGCTGTTGTTCTACCTGCCGCTGTTGCTGCAAGGCGCCTACGGCTACTCGCCCCAGGACGCCGGCCTGTTGATCACGCCGCTGGCGTTGAGCATCACCTTGGGGGCCATCGTCAACAGCCGCATCGTGACCCGTTTGCGCAACCCCAACCATTTGCCGCTGGCAGGCTTTGTCGCACTGCTGCTGGCGTGCCTGGGCCTGGCGGTGGTCGGGCGCGGGGCCGCGTTCAACCTGCTGCTCGGTTTGATCCTGCTGGCCGGCCTGGGGCTGGGATTTATCCTGCTCAACCTCACGGTCTTCACCCAGACCCTGGCCGAACGGCAGTTCCTGGGGATTGCCACAGCGCTGACCCAGTCCCTGCGCCTGGTCGGCGGGCTGCTCGGCACTGCGGGCATGGGGGTGCTGGTCAACCTGCTGTACAGCGCCAATGTGCAGCGGGTGTTTCTCGCCGCGAATCACGCCGAGGGCATTGCCGTGTACGCCGATCCGCAGACGCTGTTGCATGCCAACCTCGACGCCTCGCCGTGGCTGAACCTGGCCCGGGATGCCCTGGCGCAGTCCGTTGGCGTAGGCCTGTTGCTGTGCGCCGGGATCGGCGTGCTGGCGCTGTTCATCCTGTACCGCTTGCCGCCGGTGCGACTGCATGTCGTGCCGGCCACCGTTGCTCCTGAAAAACCTGCTCCTGAAAACAAATAGAAAACCTTCACTGCCGCTTTTGACTGCCCTAAAAAAACCAAACACACATGGGGATGACACCGATGGAGCTTTTCAATCGCGCACCAACAGTACTCGCCGGCCTTTGTGGCCTGCTGATCGCCCAACAGGGCTACGCCGCCGGCCTGGTGGAAGACAGCAAGCTCAACGTGCTGGCCCGCAACTTCTTCAGTAACGCCGACAACCGCAGCGGCGCGGCCGACCCCAACTACACCCAGGAATGGGGCCAGGGCTTTATCGCCAACTTCGAGTCGGGTTTCACCCAGGGCACGGTGGGCTTCGGACTCGACGCCATCGGTATGTTCGGTGTGCGCCTGGACTCCGGCAAGGGCCGTCACTACAACCCGCAAAGCACCGCATTCAACGGCAACGTGTTCCCCACCGATCACGATGGTCGCGCGGTGGACCAGTTCGGCAGCCTGGGCCTGACCGCCAAGGCGCGCTTTGCCCGGACCGAGCTGAAATACGGGACCCTGGTGCCCATGCTGCCGGTGGTGATGTCCACCGACCGCATGCTGCAACAGACCTTCAACGGCGGACAGGTGCAGTCCAAGGACCTGGACCATTTCACCTTCACCCTCGGCCAGCTGGAACACGTGAAAGGCCGTGGTTCGAGCAACCAGATGGGCATGTCGATCCCGGGCGCCAACAACGCGGTCAGCGGTGAGTTCGTCAACAAGTTCTACTACGGCGGCGTCGACTACAAACCCACCAAAGACCTGACGTTGCAGTACTACTATGGCAACCTGCAGGACTTCTACAAGCAGAACTTCCTGGGCCTCAAGTACGACTGGCAGATCGGCCCGGGCACCCTGCGCACCGACCTGCGCCACTTCGATAACCGCTCCGACGGTGCCAACGGCAACGACCCGGCGTTCTACACCTTCGGCTACTACGGCGACGGCGTGACCAAGGGCAAGGTCGACAGCCGCCTGAGCAGCGCCCTGTTCACTTACCTGGTCGACGGCCATACGATTGCCGCCGGCCTGCAACAGGTCAGCGGCGACAGCGATGCGGTGTGGCTGAACCAGGGGGACGGTTCCACGGCCTACTTCATGACCGAGTCGATGATCGGCAAATTCCAGCGCGCCGGGGAAACCACCTGGCAGGTGCGTTACGGCTATGACTTCGCCACGGTCGGCGTGCCAGGCCTGAGCTTTATGGGCATGTACGAAAGTGGCTCGAACATCCGCACGCCAACGGGTGACAAGAGCGAGTGGGAACGCAACCTGACCGTGAGCTATGTGTTCCAGCAAGGCCCGCTGAAGAACCTGAGCATCGCCTTGCGCCATGCCTCATTGCGCACCGAAGTGACCACCCAGCGTGACAGCGATGAGCATCGGGTGATCATCAGTTACCCGTTGAGCATTTTGTAACGCCAGCCCCCTAGCGCTTGGGCGACAACCCGATCGCACACGCGACCACCGCCGGGTCGCCGGGGCAAAACCCACGCGTGCCTATTGAACCCTTACTGACCCGGGGCGCCATGCGCTCCGTGTCTACTGCGCGCAGCGTCGGGCGCTCCAGTGACTGTGGCGTGTGCAAGGGATCGACCATCTCCATGCAACGGCGCAGCGAGTTGAAGTCCGGCGATTGCGACAGCGACAAATGCAAGGTCTGGCTTACCGACACCGACACCCTTGAACTCTGCGCACATTGGCCGTCATACGCCAGTGTGTGGCGGATCAGCGGGTTGTCATGGCAGTACTTCAACAGGTTCACCTCCCGTGTATGCACCAGCGCCATGTTGATGATCAACAGGTCGAATGCCACGCCGGGGGAACGCGTCAACGCCAGCAGTTCGTCGAACGAACCAATCGGGGCGATACGGTGATAGCCCATCTGGTTGAGCATTTTCTCGATCTTGATCCGTTGCAGAAGGTCTGCATCGGCAATCAGAAGGCGTAACGCTTTATTGGACATAGGTAAACCTGACAGTTGGGCATCAGCGTCGATCATTCAACGCCGCTACGTTAACCGTCGGGCGGCAAACCTGACTTTAAGGCGATTCTGAAACGCTAAGCCGGTACACCGGCACACTTTTAAGAATCGCCTGAAAGCCCCCGTGCGCACCTCTCCCTACCATGGGCTGCGTCCCCACACGCTCCCATGGATTTCAATTGTGCTCATGTTTTTACTCAGAATGGCGATGCTGGCCTGTGCGCTGCTGGCTCTCGCACCGCCACCCGCCCGTGCTGCGCTGAAGATCGAAGGCACGCGCCTGATCTACTTCGGCCAGGACAAGGCCGCCAGTATCAGCGTGGTCAATCAGGCACCGCGTGACGTCGTGGTGCAAACCTGGGTCACCGGCGAGGACGATTCAGGCGCAGGCCCCGTGCCGTTTGCCACCCCCGAACCGCTGGTGCGACTGGGCGCCGGGGAACATCACCGGCTGCGCATCCTGTATGCCGGGGAAGGCTTGCCCGCCGATCGCGAGTCGTTGTTCTGGCTCAACGTCATGGAAATTCCGCTCAAGGCGCAAGACGCCAACAGCGTGCAGTTCGCAATACGCCAACGGCTCAAGCTGTTCTATCGGCCGCCCGCGCTCAAGGGTGGCTCGGCCGAGGCGGTGCGGCAATTGTCATGGCGCAGCGACGACGGGCCGACCATCACCGTCAGTAACCCCAGCGCGTTTCACCTGTCGCTGGTCAATGTACAGACCGACAGCCTGGCGCTCAGCGATTACCTGCTGCTCAAACCCCATGAGAGCAAAACCCTCACCGCACCGAGACGTCTGGCCAAAGGCACTTCCCTTCACTTCACCGAAATCACCGATATCGGCTTGCAGGCCCGCCATAGCGCGGCGCTCAAGTGATAGATCGCGGAGTATCTGCCCCCATGTCACTCACCAAACACTGCTTACCGATGCTGCTGTGGGCCTGTGCGGTCCTGCCGGCTACCAGCCACGCGCTGGCCTGCCGTGAGGACGGCACCAACTCGATCATCACCCAGGAGGCACTGGGTACTGCACTGGCGGTGGCCGCCGATGCGCCCAACGGCACCATCATCTGGGAGTCGGGCCCGCGCTCGACCGATGTAATCTGCAAGGACGACTACGGCCATGGCCGCGAAGAAGTGTATTTCTACGTCAACCCGGCCGGCGTGAGTATCGGCACGGGTATTCGCGTGGGCATTCGCTACAACAACCAGCCGATTACCCAAAGCACCGGCAAGGTCGGTACCGGCTTCTATTCCGATCGAGGCTGCAACTTGGCCAATTGCGTCGGCTGGGACAAGGCGCGCTTTACCCTCAACTTCAGCGTGTTCATCGAGAAATACGACCCCACGCCACCCAGCGGGCAAGCCAGTACGTTGACCTCCTACCGGGTATTCCAGCTCGACGGCGTGCGCGGGCTCAACTCGCGGCCCAACAGCAATTTCAACTACGTGGTCACCGGCATGAACGATATCCGCTTCGTGCCCTGTACCCCCGAGTTGACCATCACCCCCAGCGTGGTCAACTTCCCAACACCGTCGCGCAAGGCTGCCATCGGTGAAGTGGCCAGCAGCGCCAACTTCAGCCTGAACCTGCGCAAGGGCTGCGACACGCCCTACACCATCAGCGCACGCTTCGCCAGCACGGCGGGGGGCGGCAGTGTGATCAATGGCTTGCTGGTGCCGGATAACAACAGCTCGGTGGGCATCGCGCTGTCCCGCGCCGAGAGCCAACAGCAATTGCCGTTCAATAACTGGTTCACGCTGCAAGAGTTGATGGGGCTGGGCCAGAGCCACGATGAATTCCGCGCCGACCTGAAATGGCGCACCTTGCCGATCCCGGGTGCCTTCGACGCCGCCGTGGTGGTGGATATGTACTACAAGTAGGCCCGTTTTAAGGATCGTCTTATACCCCCGGTGCACCGTGCTGTTTAAAGTGCGCCGATGCGATTGAAAAGTTATCTGCTCCAGATCAACCCCGTCCTCTCCCGACCCGAAGCAGCCAGAAGGCTGCTTCGTATTTTTGCGACCGTACTGCTGATCGGCATCCTGAGCGGGGTCTATACCTTTCTACTGTCGACGTTCAACAACGACATCTCCCAGCGCCGCGGCTACATGAGCAGCGCCATCGCCGAAGCCCACACTTTTTTCACCAACCGAGAGGCCCTGCTCGAAAGCCTCAGCCTGTCCGCGGTGCGCAAGCAGGCAAGGATCTATCCACCCTCGGAGGAGGAACAACACCTGCAACTGGGTGACACGCCAGGCAACCAGTGGAGCATCTGGCTGACCACGCGCATGCGCGATTACCTCAAGGCCAAGCAGGTCAACCTGCTCTACGTGAACACCGGCCCGACCCCACAGGTGACGCGGCTGTACGACTCCACTGCGCAGGTGCTGCCGATTTCCAAATGCATGCTCAACCGCCTCAAGGCCCTGCAAAACAGCGACCCGGGCACACTCAAGGAGCTGTGGCTCAGCGACAAGACCGAGCAGCACTCGCACCTCTACATCTTCATTCGCCTGGATGAGCGCGACCCTCGCTCCGGCTGGCTGGGCCTGGAAATGGAAAGCCGCGAAGTGTCCCAGACCCTCAGCGACCAGAGCGCCGGCGAATTCATGATGCTCAACTCCCAGGGCATGCTGGTCTTCACCAACAGTCACGACTCACAGCTGAGCCAGCAACGCCTCAAGCCCAGGGAAGACAATTTTTTCGGGTTTGTCGGCAGTGGTTTCCTGCCCGACCACCTGGTGATCCGCAAGCATCTGAAGTCCTCGGACTGGCAACTGATGTACTCCATCGACCTGCGCGCGGTGGTCACCGGCCTGTGGAAACAGTTGCTCGGCTCGCTGCTGTTCTGCCTGTTCAGCCTGACGTTGATCTGGCTGGTGATGCGCCGCGTCGACCAGCGCTTCATCATCCCTTCGATCCATCGCATCCAGGCCTTGATCGAAAGCGAGGCGTTCGGCCGCGACGTGATCCAGACCGCGCCCGTTGCCCTCTGCGTGCTGCGCCGCACCGATGGCCAGGTGGTGCTGGAAAACACCCTGGCCCAACAGTGGCTGGGCCACGGCCCGGAGCGTGAGGCGTTGCGCGCCGGCTGGATCGAGCAGGCCTTTGCCTGCGAACCGAGCGAACACAGTGACTACTTCGAAACCATCGACGGCCGCCACCTGTACCTGAGCAGCGCCCCCACCCGCTATCGCGGCGAGGACGTGCTGTTTTGCGCGTTCAGCGATATCAGCGCACGCAAGCAAGTCGAGGCGGCGCTGGAAGAAGCACGTCAATCGGCGGATGCCGCCAACGCCGCCAAAACCCTGTTCCTGGCAACCATGAGCCATGAAATCCGCACACCGTTGTATGGCGTGCTCGGCACCCTGGAATTGCTGGCGCGCACGCAACTGGACGCCCAGCAGAAGGACTACCTGCATGCCATCGAAGGCTCCTCCTCGACGCTGCTGCAGTTGATCTGCGACGTGCTGGATGTGTCGAAGATCGAGGCCGGGCAACTGGCCCTGGAGTTGAGCGAATTCTCGCCCCTGGACCTGGTCCACGAAATCATCCAGGGCTACGCCGCAGCCGCCCAGGGCAAGGGCCTGCAACTGTACGCCTGCTTTGATCCCACGCTGCCGGAACGCTTGATCGGCGACGTGACGCGCATCCGTCAGATACTCAACAACCTGCTCAACAACGCGGTGAAGTTCACCGACTACGGGCGCGTGGTGCTGCGGGTCAAAGTACTGGGCCGCGACGGCGAGCGTTCCAGCCTGTTGTGGCAAGTCTCGGACACCGGTAAAGGCATCGCTCAGGAAGACCAGGCGATGATTTTCGAACCGTTCTACCAGAGTGAAGGCAACACCAATGTGGTCGCCGGCACCGGCCTGGGCCTGCCGATCTGCCAACGCCTGACGGAGTTGATGAACGGCAATATCCGCATGGTCAGCGAACTCGGCCTGGGCAGCAGTTTCAGTCTGATCCTGCCGCTGGAAGAGGCTCCCACCCCGCCCATGCCCCCCCTATTGGCCGAGACTATCTACGTGGCCTCGCCGATTCCGGAGTTGGCCAACTCGGTCAGTGGCTGGCTGCGTCGCTGGGGCGCCAGGGCCCAGACCGGCCTGCCGACCCTGGCGGACAATCATCTACTGCTGCAAGTGCACCCCGGCAGCATCGACCCGTTGCTGGTGCCCGAGTGGCCGGGCCCGGTGATTCACGTCAGCAGCAACGCCTGCACGACCCTGGAGGCCGACGCCGGTGCCTGGCACGTCAACCTCAACCACCTGGGCGCTATTCATCAGGCCGTCAGCCAGGCGCAAGGGCTGTGGGTGGCCCGCGCCGATGAGCACACGCGCCAGCGTGACCTGAATAAACTCAACCTGCACCTGCTGGTGGCCGAGGACAACATCATCAACCAGCTGATACTGCGTGACCAACTCGAAGAACTCGGCTGTACCGTGGAGCTGGCGGCCGATGGTCAGGAAGCGTTGCAGCTGTACACCGCCGGCAACTTCGACGTGGTGTTGACGGACGTGAACATGCCCCATATCAACGGCTATGAATTGGCGCGCGAACTGCGCCGCCAGGGCTGCCCGTTGCCGATTATCGGGGCCACCGCCAACGCCATGCGCGGCGAGGCCGACCTGTGCCTGGCCGCCGGCATGAACCACTGCCTGGTCAAACCCTTTGCGTTGCGGGCTCTATTCAACTCCCTGGCGCCTTATGCACGGATCACCCATGAAGCCCCTTAGTATTTTGATTGTTGAGGATCATCCCCTGCAGCACATCTACCTGCAGCACCTGCTCAGTGAGTTGGGGGAGTTCATGCTCGAAACCGCCGCGGATGGCAAAGAAGCGCTGGAGCAGCTGCGCCAGCGGGATTTCGACCTGGTACTGACCGACCTGCTGATGCCCGGCATGGACGGCGTGCAGTTTATCCAGTGCCTGGCCAGCCTGCGCTGCAAGCCGGCGCTGGCGATCATGAGCGCTGCGTCGCGACGCATGTTGATGGCGGCCAGCCTGGTGGCAAAAAACCTCGATGTGGAGGTGATCGGGCTGATCTCGAAACCGGTTGCCGCCGATGCATTGCGCAGCCTGGTGGAACAACTCAGGAACAGGGTGTGCAAGCCCTCCCCCGCAATGCCCGAGCACGTGGACATCGACCGTCACAGCCTGATCCAGGCCATGAGCGCCGGCCAGTTCCAGGCCTGGTTCCAACCGAAAAAATCCCTGGCCAACGGCCGTATCGTCGCCGCCGAAGCGTTGGTACGCTGGATGCACCCCGAGCAAGGCGTGATGCTGCCGGGTGCCTTCCTGCCGGCGATCAAGGCCTTCGAACTGGAGGAACGACTACTGTGGCTGGTGCTCAAGCAGGCGATCCACGCCCAGGAACACTGGCGCCAGCGTGGCTATGAAATCCCGGTGTCGATCAACCTGCCCACCCACCTGCTCAACAGCCACGACCTGGCGGACCGTTTGCTGGAGTTCGTGCTGCACCACGATGGCATCCCGGGGATGATCTGCTTCGAGTTGATGGAGTGCTCGGTACCGCAGGACATCAGTAACTTCTATGCCGGTGCCTGCCGCCTGCGCATCAAGGGGTTCGGGCTGTCCCAGGATGATTTCGGCAAGGGCTACAGCTCGTACCTGAACCTGGTGTCCACGCCGTTTACCGAACTCAAGATCGACCAGGCGCTGGTCCAGGGCAGCCATGACAACGAAGGCATTGCCCAGGCGTTGGCGAGCATCATCGCGCTGGGCCGCAAACTCGGCCTGACCGTGGTCGCCGAAGGGGTGGAGACGCCCCAGCAACTGGCGCTCCTGCGCAAGATCGACTGCAACCAGGTGCAAGGTTTTCTGATCTCCCACGCGGTGTCGCCGGATCAATTTCAACAACTACTGAACAATGATGGCCCTGCGACATCTCACTAGCAGCCGGCCCCGGATTATTTACCCCGTATTAAGGAGTAAGCTCCATCCAGTGCCGATTTATCCTGCGCCCGCGGAAACCCTTGATGAAGCACAACAACGCGATCCTCGAAGCTTTCACCCGCAGCTCATTGCGCCTGAACAAAGGCCTGATGGTGCTGATTGGCATCGCGTTGCTGCTGGTCCTGACCAACTACTGGTCACTGCAACGCGGGATCGAAACCCGCTACGGCGCCACGCGCTTTCACTTCGCGCGGCTGATGGAAAACCTGCAGGAGCAGGAGTCCTATCTCAAGAGCCTGACCCACCCGGGCATCCAGGCCGAACTGTTGCGTGCCACCCATGTGCAGGTCAGCCTGAAAAGCCGCATGGTCGACAACCACCGCACGCTGTACGAAGGCCAGAAGTATTCGTTTTCGGTGCCCTTCAGCGCCAAGTTCGATGAGCAACAGGTCAATGTCGCTGCCCGGCCGCAGATTTTCGCGCTGGGCGCCCACCTGACCAGCTACTACAGCGCCTTCTGGTCCTCGTCGCCCTACGAGGCACCACAAACCTTCCTGTTCAATCGTCAGGCGAACTACACCATTACCGTGCCGTCCGTGGGCTACCAACGTCGCGAAAGCACAGAGGACACGGGCAACCTGGTGGCGCTGGTCAACGCAGTGCAACAACGCCTGGAGCAGACGCCCCAGCCCCTGGAACAAAACCGTGTGTATTGGCAAGCCGGTCCCGCCGCCGAACATTTGCTGGCGTATATCGGCCTGCCACTTGGCGGTCAGGAACAGGCGGTAGTCGGCACCTTGCTCGACCTGTCGCGGGTCGACGATGTACAGCGCGCCCTGGATCACTCGGCATTCGATCGCCTCACGTTGATGGGCCCCGACGGCCAGCGGCTGGCCGGGCCCGACGTCGACGCATCGCTCAGCGATGGCGTGCACTTCAACGCCGATGGCTTCGAATTCAAGATGACCCAGGCCGGTGACCGGCCCTGGAGCGCGGTCTATGGCCTGAACTACGCGCACTTCTTCCACTCTGCGCTGTGGCCGCTGAGCAGCCTGGCGTTGTTTCTCGGCGGCCTTATCACCCTCGGCTGGGGCGGCAGCCGCTGGTATCGGCGCCAGGTAATCAACCCGGCGCGCCTGGCCCACGAGCGCATTGCCGAAAGCGTGGCGTTCAGCCGCGTGATCATCGACACCGCACCCACCGGCCTATGCGTGGTGCGCCGCAGCGACGGCAAGGTGCTTATCGAAAACCAGCGCGCCCAGCAATGGCCGGGCACCGCACGCCTGGTAGCGGCCATGGCCGGTACACCTGAGGGCGCCGAGAGCGGCGAGACGCACCTGGAGATCGAAGGCCGGCACCTGCAGATCGGCTTCGTGTCGACCCGCTACCAGGCCGAAGACGTGCGCCTGTATGCGTTCAACGACATCACCCGTCATATCGATGACGCCCAGGCCCTGGAAGACGCCCGCCGCGCCGCCGATGCGGCCAACGAGGCCAAGACCCTGTTCCTGGCAACCATGAGCCATGAAATCCGCACACCGCTGTATGGCGTGCTCGGTACCCTTGAACTGCTCGGGCTGACAGATCTGGACCCGCACCAGAAAACCTACCTGCAGACCATCCAGCGCTCATCCGGCACGCTGTTCCAACTGATCAGCGATGTGCTCGATGTGTCGAAAATCGAATCCGGGCAAATGGCGATAGAAGCCGTGGATTTCTGCCCGCTGGACATGCTCGAAGACACCCTGCACACCTACGCCGCCTTCGCCCAGCGCAAGGGTTTGCAGCTCTACAGCTGCATAGACCCGCAACTGCCGGACTGCGTCATGGGCGATCCGATGCGGATTCGCCAGATTCTCAATAACCTGGTGAGCAACGCCATCAAGTTCACCGACATCGGCCGCGTGGTGATCCGCGCCCGGGTCACGGCACAGGACGCCAACCACGTTGAGCTGGAATGGCAAGTCACCGACTCCGGCGTGGGCATCCCCGAGGCGCAGCAGGCCAAGCTGTTCGATCTATTTTACCAGGCACCGGACACCGCCAGCGAAGGCGGCGCCGGGCTGGGATTACCGATCTGCCGGTGGCTGGCGCAGATGATGGACGGCGAGATCAGGGTGGTCAGCGAGCCGGGCCTGGGCAGCAGCTTCACATTGAAAATGCGCCTGCCGCTGTGTGGCGGTGCCTTGACCAACCTGCCGCTGATCGAGCCCAGCCCGACGCCGGTGTATGTGCAGGCACCGGTGCGCGAGCTGGCGCAGTCAATGAGTGACTGGCTCAACCGCCTGGGCATTGCGGCGGCGCTGGCGGCGCCCACCCAGGAACAGGACAACCGCCACGCGGTGCTGGTGGACCTGTTCGCCAGCGACCCCGCGCGGCCCTGGGTCGGCCAGCGCGTGCTGTGCCTGCCAGGTGCGCACAGCCCGCCGCTGCACACGGCCCAGGGTTGGAGGGTGGATATGTACGATGTACGTGCCATCGCCGCCACGGTCTCGCTGGCACAACACGGCAAGCATGAGCAACCGCCTGCGACGCGCCTGCAAAGTGCCGGGCAGTTGGGGTTGCATATCCTGGTGGCCGAGGACAACCCGGTCAACCAGGCGATTATCAAGGAACAGCTGGAAGCACTCGGTTGCTCGGTGTCCTTGGCCGCCAATGGCGAGCAGGCCCTGCACTTGTGGCAACCGCACGCCTTTGACCTGGTGCTGACCGACGTGAATATGCCGTTGATGAATGGCTATGACCTGGCCAGGGCCCTGCGCGAGCACGACCCGCAGTTGCCGATCATCGGCGTGACCGCCAATGCGATGCGCGAGGAAGGCGTGCGCTGCCTGGCGGTGGGCATGAACGCCTGGATCGTCAAGCCCTTGAGCCTGCAAACCTTGCGTGGCCAGTTGATCAAGCTGTGCAAGGTCAAGCCGCCGGTTGCGCCAGCCACCGCGTCATTCAATGACAGCGTGCAGTTATCGGAGAAGATGCGCCCGCTGTTCATCAGCAGCGTGGAGCAGGACTTGCAAGGTATCGACGCCGCCCTGGCCCAGCGCGACGCCCACGGTCTTGGCCAACGCCTGCATTCGCTGGCCGGCGCCCTGGGTGCCGTCCAGGCGCTCGACCTGGCCCACGCCTGCATCGAACTGGAAAGCGCACTTAACCGTGGCAGCCTCGACACTGCCCTTACGCTCAAGGTGAAAGCGGTCATGCAGCGACTGTCGGCCGTCCTGGAGACTCTCCAGCCCGGGCACTCTTCACTCACTTGAACCGGCACTACGGACGGCCCCTTATGAAAAAATTCAACGTGGTAATCGCGGACGATCACCCGATCGTGTTGCTGGGCGTTCGCGAGCTGGTGGAACGCGACACGCGCTTTCGAGTGGTCGGCGAGGCCGTGTGTTCGGCCGGGCTGATCGATTTGCTGCAGCGCCAGGGCGCCGACATCGTGATCACCGACTACAACATGCCGGGCGACTCGCCCTACGGCGATGGCCTGAAGTTGGTGGAATACCTGAAACGGCATTTCCCACAGGTGCAGGTCCTGATCCTCACGATGATTTCCAACCACCTGATTCTCACCCGCCTGCAAGAGCTGGGTGTGGTCGGCATCATCCAGAAAAGCCAGTTGCACACCGAGATTCAACTGGCACTCCAGGCCATTGCCCAACAGAGCGCCTATCGCAGCCTGGAACCGCCCAAGACATCAGTGATCGAAACCCTCACCGACTTCGACGAGCGCTTTACCAGCTTGTCGCCCAAAGAGTTCGAGATCCTGCGCTTGTTTATCTCCGGCATGAGTGTCAGTGATATTGCACGCAGCCAGAATCGAAGTTCAAAAACCATCAGCGCACAAAAGATATCGGCCATGCGCAAACTTGAAGTTAACAGCGACCAAGACCTGCTCGCTTATTGCCTGGCGCGTAACATTTTCAACTAAAGAACCACTCGCAAGCCATTCGCCGACAATGGCTTCGCCCTTTATTTTCGAACTCCCCGCCTGTTCTTGACGCGTAACCAGTGCGCCTGAGTTTCGACTTATAAGAATCGTCTTATTCTGGTTAACGACCTCGCCTTTTACTCTTTCCTGGCAATTCAGTACTTACATTCTCCAACTAACACTAACGGACATCATCATGAAGAAGTTTTCCCTGGCTGTTATCGCCTCGGCCATTATCGCCGCATCCGGCAGTGCGTTCGCCGACGATACGGTAGCGCCTACTCCTACCCTGGGCGGCAGCGGCAAAATCACCTTCACCGGCGTGATCAACAACGACGCCTGCTCGGTGGACGGCGCCAACTCCGACCGCACCATCTCGGTCGACATGGGCAACGTCTCGATCAAGGACATGGGCACCGCGGAAAACCCAACCGCAGGTCGCGTTACCGCCAAAGACTTCAACCTGAACGTCAACTGCAACCAGGGCACCAAGGTGGCGATGATCTTTGACGCCAACAACGGCGGTTCGGGCCTGGTGACCGGCAAGAACGTACTGGCCCTGAACCCGGGTTCGGCCACCGCGCAAAACGTCGGTATCGCCCTCCTGGACAGCAAAGGCACGCTGATCGATCTGAGCTCGCCAGCCACCGCACGTATCGAAAGCACCATGCACGGTCAAGGCACTGAAGGCGGCGACGCTACCCTGAGCTTCGCGGCGGCCTACGTCACCACCGGTGCCGCCGGTGCGTCCACCGCCGGTCGCGGTGATGCAACCCTGCCGTTCATCCTGCAATACGAATAACCCCGGCGCCCCGTGCACCGAACGCGCGAGGCCATGCGGCCTCGCCATTCCCTTTTTGATGACACCGGATACCCCTCATGCCGCCTCGTTCTATCGCCATGAGCCTGGTGCTGCTGGGCATGCTTATGGCTACCCAGGCCGCCGCCAGCATTTCACTGAATGCCACCCGTATCGTGTTCGATGGCGCCCACAGGGAAGCCAATATCACCGTGCGCAACGGTAACCAGGACGTGTTGGTGCAATCCTGGGTCGACATGAACGATGCCAGCGGCAGCCGCGCACCGTTTGCCGTCACCCCACCATTGGCGCGGGTGTTCGCCAAGGAACAGCAACTGCTGCGCATCCTGTATGAGGGCGCCGGCATGCCCACGGACCGCGAGTCGGTGGTGTGGCTCAACGTGCAGGAGATCCCCAAGGCCAGCGAGGCCGAGAACACCCTGCAACTGGCGATCCGCCAACGCATCAAGATTTTCTACCGCCCTGCCGGCCTCGCAGGCAGTGCGTTGCAGGCCCCAGCGCAGCTCGAGTGGCGCCTGGTCAGACATGGCGCACAGACCCTGCTGCGGGTGAAAAACCCGACGCTCTACCACGTGTCCATGGCCGACATCAAAGTGCAGGCGCAACTGGCCAGCGACTCCACCATGATCGCGCCCGGCGAGGAGAAACAGTTTCCCCTCGGCGCCACGCCCGCCAGCGGGCCGGTGCAGTTGTCGTTTTCCAGCATCAATGACTACGGTGCACAGAACGCGTACACCGCGCCCCTGGCCGTCGGTGCTGCCGCCCCCGCGCACGCCACGGAATCACGCCGCAAACCCTAAGCCCCTTTTCTAATCCACAGGCTCACCTCGCGTGCGTGTTTGCGTGCCCGCCTGTTCGCCAACCCGGGATGTCACAGGTCTTCGCATGTCTTTTTTTTCCAGCAACAGGCCCGCGCACGGCGCACTGACGTTGAAGACACTGTCGCTCGCGATGGCCGCCAGCCTGCCGGCCTGGGCAATGGCCGATGAGCCTGCGGAGCGCTTCAACACCACGTTCCTGCAAGGTGCACAGTCCACCGTCGACCTGCAGCAGTTGCTCTCCGCGAACAGCGTGTTGCCGGGCAATTACCGCGTCGACCTGTACAGCAACGAGGTGCTGGTGGGCCGGCGCGATATCGACTTCAAGCGCAACCCCCACAACGGTCGGGTCGAAGCCTGCCTGAACCTCGACCTGCTCAAGCAATTGGGCATCGACCTGGCCCGCTTGCAGGCCGAGGGCAAACTCGACCCGCAGCACCCGCAGGACTGCTACGCCCTGGCCGAGATGATTGAAGAGGCCAGCGTGCGCTATGACAGCAGCCACCTGCGCCTGCTGGCGAGCATTCCGCAAGTGGCCATGCAACGCGGCTTGCGCGGTTATGTCGACCCGCAGCTATGGGACGAAGGCGTCCCCGCCGCCTTCATCAACTACCAGCTCAACAGCAGTCGTACTGCGGGCGACTACGACACCCGCATCGCCAATAACCTCGGCCTGCGCAACGGCATCAACCTCGGCGCCTGGCGTCTGCGCAACGAATCGAACCTGAGTGGCGGTACCGGGCGCTCGAACACCTACACCAGCAACCGCACCTACCTGCAGCATGATGTGACGGCGATCAAGGGTCAGTTCAGCGCCGGTGAAATTTTCTCCGACACCGACCTGTTTGACAGCGTGCGCTATCGCGGCCTGAAACTGGCCTCCGATGAAGGCATGCGCGCCGACAGCGAACGCGGCTATGCGCCCGTGATCCGGGGTGTCGCGCAAACCAACGCGACCGTGGAAATTCGCCAGAACGACTACATCCTCTACACCGCCAACGTCGCGCCAGGGCCGTTCGAGATCAACGACATCTACCCCAGCGGCTCCAACGGCGACCTGCAAATCACCGTGATCGAAGCTGACGGCAGCCGCCGCGTGACGATGCAGGCGTTCTCCAGCCTGCCGATCATGGTGCGTGAAGGCCAAGTCAAATACAGCGTTTCGGCGGGTACCTTCAAAAGCAACGCCGACGGCCTGGCGACCCCGCGTTTTCTCAGTGGCACGCTGGCGTACGGCTTGACCAGCAACCTCAGCGGCATCGTCGGTTTGCAGGCCAGCGAGGACTACAACGCCGTGTCGGTCGGCGCCGGCAAGAACACCTCACTGGGCGCGTTCTCCCTGGACGCCACCCACTCGTCCAGCAAGGCACGCGGGCAAACCACCCAGGGCAGCAGCGTGCGCGCGCTATATGCCAAGACCTTCGCCGGCACCGACACCAACTTCACCCTGGCCGCCTACCGCTACTCCACCGAGGGCTACCGCACCCTCACCGACCACGTGGAGGACCTCAGCGAAGACGTGCGCGTTCGCACCGGGCATTCAAAAACCCGCACCGACCTGACCATCAACCAGAGCCTGGGACGCAACAGTGCGTTCGGCAGCCTGTACGTGAATGCCAGCGACCAGCGCTACTGGAATCGCGGCGGCTCGCAGAGTTTTTCCGCCGGCTACACCAGCCACTGGGGCGACCTGAGCTACAACCTGGGCGTGACACGCACCAAGCAGATCGTCACCTGGGGCGAACCCAGCAGCGACACGCAGTTGAACCTGTCCGTCTCATTCCCGCTGGGCAGCCAGGCGCGCGCGCCACGCGCCTTTGTCACCACCAGCCGGCAACACGGCGACACCACCACCCAGGCGGGGATCAACGGCTATGTCGCCGACACCAGCGACACGTTCTATTCGGTGCAGGCGGGCCACAGCGATACCAGCGGCGATTCCGGCTCGGTGAATATCAACAGCCGCACCGCCGTGGCCGACGTCAGCCTCGGCTACAGCCAGGGCCAGGGCTACACCTCGCAGAACGTCAACCTCGCAGGTTCGGTGGTGGCCCATGCCGGCGGTATCAACCTGGGGCAAACGGTCAGCGAGACCTTCGCGCTGGCTCAAGTGCCGGGCATCTCCGGGGCGAAGATCAGCAGTTACAGCGGTGTGGAAACCGGATCCAACGGCTATGCGGTGATCCCGACGGCGCAACCTTATCGGGTGAACTGGATCAGCCTCGACACCCGCGACCTGGGGGGCAACGTGGAGATCACCAACGCCACCCAGCAACTGGTACCGCGCCGGGGGGCCGTGGTCGTCGCGCATTACAGTGGCACCACCGGAAGGCGAGTGTTGTTCGAGTTGTTTGATGCGCAACGAAAGCCGCTGTCGTTTGGTGCCTCATTGGAAGATGCCAACGGCAAGCAACTGGCAATTGCCGACCCGAACGGCAATGCCCTGGCGCTGGTTGAGCAGGACCGGGGCACCCTGACCATCAAGTGGGGCGAACAGCGTTGCCGTGCGAGCTATGTGCTGGCGCCACAGAACAAGGCGTTGAACTACGAGCGACAGCCGTTGGTGTGCCAACCCGATTGATGACGCCTACAGGTGTTCGAGGGTATAGCGCAACGACGCGGGTAACATCGGGCCATGGCCAAGGCCGGGAAAGGTCTGGTAGCGGGTAGTCAGCCCCTCGACACTTTGCAGCCTGACCAGAAAGCGCTTGGCCGCGGCATCATCCTGCGGCGTGGCCGACCTCGTCGGACCGGCGGGTTCTGCGTCGCCACGCATCAGCAACAGCCTCGGCCGCCGGCCCTGCAGCCGTTGTTGCAAGCCCAGCCCTTCGGCCTCGATCACCCCACTGTTCCACCACAGCGAGGGGCTGGCGGCGGCATACTCATCAAAGGCCTGCGGGCGTGTCAGCAGGGTGTGCAGCACCAGCAGCCCACCATAGGAATGCCCCCACAGCACTTGGCGCGCAGGCTGCACGGCGAGGCGCTGGTTGATCAAGGGCCGGATCTGCCGGGTGAGCAGGTCGAGGAACTGATCGGCCCCACCGCTGGGCACATTCGTCAGTGGATCGCGTTGCATGCCTTCGCCCACCTGCGGAGTGTAATCGAAGGTGCGGGCATTGCGTTCGATGCGCAGTGGCGTGGCGTACCCCACCGCCACCAGCACCGGTGGCGTCGGGTGGTGGGACAGGCGATTCAACAGCTCGGTATCCAATGCCGCCATCGCCGCGTTGCCATCCAGCAGGTACGCCACAGGGTTGGCGGCACTGACCTTGGGCGGTTGCCCCAGCCAGATGCGGTAGTGCCGCGCACCATCGGCGGAGTCCAGTTCCAGGGTGCTGAAACGATAGGCGCTGGCTTCGCGCAATACCGGCGCGTCCATCAACTGGTCCGGTGCCGGCCTGGCATGGGCGCCCTGGGCGACAAGCAAGGCAAGGAAGATCGCGCGCCCCATCAGAACGACGCCGTCAGGCTGGTGTACAGGGTGCGGCCGGACTGGTTATAGGTCGCCGCCCCCGCGCCTTCGATGTTGTTCACCCCCTGGGCGTTGCCCTCGCGCCACAGGCGTTTGTCGAAAACGTTATCGACGCCAGCGGTAACGCTCAGATGCTGGCTGATGGCGTAGGTGCCGCTCACACCGGCAATGGCATAGGGCGACAGTTGATTGTTGCCGGTGCCGGTAACACGGTTGCCGTGGTAATCGTACTTTTTCGGGGTCTGCTTGCCGTACCAGGCCACGCTGGCCTGCAGGGACAGAGCCTCGGTGGCTTGCCAATCGAGCATGGAGTTGAGGGTGTACTTGGGCGTGACCGAGAGCACATCGCCGGTCTGTTTGTTTTTCGATTGCAGCATGTAGGTGAAGTTGTTGGTCCAGGTCAGCGACTCGGCCAACGGCAACGTGAGGTTGCCTTCGAGCCCTTCAACCAGTGCCTTGGGCACGTTTTCCCATTGGAAGATATTGGCGTTGGCCGTGGTGCCCGAACCGCCCGAAGCGGTGCCCACCGGCGTCAGGCCGGACTCGATCTTGTTCTTGTAGTCGTTGCGAAAATACGTCAGGCCGGCGACCACCCCGGCAGTATTGCGGTACTCGATCCCCAGCTCCTTGTTGACGCTGGTTTCGGCCTCGAGATCGGCATTGCCTTGCAGGTAGCAGCTCTTGGTCGAGCCATAGCAACCCTGGCCATTGCTGTACAGCAGGTAGTTGGGGTTGAGCTGGTAGAGGTTCGGCGCCTTGTACGAACGGGCAATGCCGGCCTTCAAGGTCAGCGTGTCGGTGAGCACCTGGGACAGGTTCAGCGAGGGGCTCCAGTTGTCGCCGACAATGTCGTGGTGGTCCAGGCGCAGGCCCGGCGTCAGGCGCGTGCCGGGGCGCAGCTCGATATTGTCTTCGGCGAACACCGAGAAGATGCGTGACGACGAGGTACTGCTGCGGTTGGTGCTGGTCAGCCCTGCGACACTGCCGCCGGCAGTGGTGGTCTGGGTGTTGGCGCTCGGGTCGTCGAGCCGCGACTCGACCCACTCGGTGCCCAGGGTCAGCACCTGTTCGAAACCGGCGTGCAGCGGCAGGTTGACCTCGCCGTGGGCGGTCAGGTCGCGCAGCACAGTGGTGTAGAAATCGGTGTTGGCGAAGATGCCTTCGGTGCCGCCCGCCAGGCCTTCGTTGATGCGGCTGTTGCGGGTCTTTTCGTATTGCAGGTAGGCCAGGCTGCTGCCGAAATCCCACTCGCCACGGTGGGTGGCCGAATAGGTTTCACGGTAGAGGATGTTGGTCTCATGGCCCAGCATGCTCTTCACATTCGCATTGCTGTTAGTGTTCTGGGTATCGCCGGTATAGATATTGCCCTGGCGGCTGAACCCCGCTTCCAGGTCGAGCGTCTGCTCGGGGGTGAACTGCCAGCTCAGCAGCCCGTTGACGTCCTTGTTGCGTACACCTTCGCGCCCCGCCGGCAAGGTGCCGACCTGGTTACCGGTGCGCACGGACTCATGGCCGCTGTTGATATCGGCATCGTCGGCATTGGTCTTGGCGATGTTGCCGTACACGCGGTAGCTGAGGGTGTCGGTCAGCGGGCCGTTGAGGCCGAAGTTCATGCGCTCGGTCTCACCCTCGGCCGTGTGCTGGGCGAAGTTGTGGTAGATCGTCGCCGAGCCGTGGGTTTCGCTGCCCGGTTGCCGGGTGATGATATTCACCACGCCGCCTGCCGCGCCGTTGCCGTAACGCGCCGCCGCCGGACCACGGATGACTTCGATGCGCTCGATCTGGTCAGCCGGCACCCAGTTGCTGTCACCACGGCTGTCGCGCTCGCCACGCCAGCCGTAACGCACCGAGTTACGGCTGCTGACCGGCTTGCCGTCCACCAGGATCAGGGTGTTTTCCGGGCCCATGCCGCGGATGTCGATCTGGCGGTTGTTGCCGCGCTGGCCGCTGCTGGAGTTACCGGTGAGGTTGACGCCAGGCATGGTGCGGATGATCTCCGAGAGGTCATTGGCCGGGGGGCGTTTCTTGATGTCTTCGGCGGTGATGATCGACACGCCGGGCATCTGCTTGATCTCTTCCTGTGCGGTGCCCAGTACCGTCTGGGTCGGCAGCTCCATCTGCGCGGGGGCTTCGGTTTCAACCGCGAAACTGCTGGCGGGCAACAGGCTGCAAATACTCACGGCAAGCAGGGACAAGCGGAACATGCGCGGATCTCCAAACGTCAGCCCGACCGATAGCGGTGGGCCATCAAAGATCGCCGATGATAATCAGATGCAATTGCGAGTAAAGAACATTAACTTTCTAAACATTCGCCGCGGGCAGGCGCAGGTTCATGCGCAGACCTTGAGTGCCCTGGCTGGCCCACAGCCGGCCGTGCTGCAGTTCGATGGCGCGCCGGGCGATGCTCAGGCCCAGGCCGAAACCGCTGCCCACCGTGCCATCCAGCCGCAGGTAGGCTTCGAAGATGCGCTCAAGATCGCCTTCGGCCACGCCCGGCCCCTGGTCTTCGATCACCAGCCACCAGCTGTCGCCGTCACGCTCGCCGCTCAAGCGCACCACGGCGTGTTGCGGCGAGTGGCGGATGGCATTGCGCAGGATATTTTCCAGGGCCTGGGCAAAGCTGTTGAGGTGCACGTGCACCTGGCAGGCGCTGTCCAGCTCGCAGACCAGCGCATCCACGGGCCAGCCGGTTTCGAAATGCGCGTCCTGCACCAGCGCTTCCCACACCGAGGCCACCACCACCGTTTCAGCTTCCAGGCGCGGTTTTTCGGTGTCGAGCCAGGCCAGGTTGAGGGAGTCGTCCACCAGCCGGCGCATCTCCTCCACTTCCCGTCCCAGGCGCTGCTCCAGCTGAGCCGGCGACAGGCCGATTTCACTGGCGATCTTCAAGCGTGCCAACGGTGTGCGGATTTCATGGGACAGGGTGCGCAGCAATTGCCGTTGCTGGTGCAGGCTCTGGCGCAGGCGCCCCGCCATGTGTTCGTAGGCGCGTGCCAGCTCGCCCAATTCGTCCGGGCGCTGGGTCACGCGGCTGCTGGCCAGGGGCTCGAGGTCGCCGGCACTCAAGGCGTTGGCGCGCTCACGCAGTTCGTTCAACGGCTGTACCAAATGGCGATACAGCAGCAACCCCAGGCCCAGCGCCAACAGCACCGGTACCACGCCGTGGCTCAACACATGGGTCCAGGGCGTCAGGCCCGGTGGCAACAGGCGCTCCGGCAATTGCATCACCAGCCGCCCGCGCTCGGGGTGCTGGGGGAAGGCGATGCTGACGTAGGGCAATTCATCGTCCAGGCGCTTGCTCATCGGCCAACTGAGCTTGCGCATGAAAGTCAGGTGGCCGACCTGTTCGGCCGTCAGCGGCGTGGTGCCCAGACTGTGCAAGTAGTCATCCAGCACCGCGACCCAGGTGTGCTCGCGCTGCTGCAACGCCAGTCGCCAGCGCTCCAGCGCCTGGGCATCGCCCCGGGCCGCCAGCTGTTCCGCCTCGGCGGCATACGCAGCCAGCGCGATGCGATCCGGCTGTTCCAGAAAGTAGGTGTTGCGCTCTACCTGCAAACCCCAGCTCCAGACCAGCCACACCAGCAGCAGGCAGAAGCACACTTGCAGCGCCGCCATTTTCCACAGCAGCGGATGACGGCGCGGCATCAGGCGCTGTCGCACAGCAGCACGTAGCCCTGATGGCGCACCGCGTCGATGCGAATACCCTGCACATCGATGGCCGCCAGCTTGCGGCGCAGGTTGCACACATGCACATCGAGGCCACGGTCCAGGCGGGTGTAGGGGCGATGCAGCACCTGTTGGTAGAGGAAAGCCTTGCTCAGCGTCTCGCCCCGGTGTGCGTGCAGCGTGCACAACAGACGGAATTCCGAAGCCGTCAGCCCGGCGGCGCGGCCGTTACAGGTGAAATCGCGTGCGTCGCTGTCCAGTCCCGATGTGGAATGCCGGGCGAGCGGTTTCGCGACCCCGCAATCAATCGCCACGCGACGCAGCAAGGCATCGATGCGCACATCGAGTTCCGCCAGGCTGAACGGCTTGGGCAAGTAGTCATCGGCGCCCTGGCTGAAGCCGGTGATGCGATCCTGCTCGGCGCCCAGCGCCGACATCAGGATCACCGGGGTGCCGCGCGCATGCCGCAGGCGTGCAAGGATGTTAAGGCCGCTTTCATTGGGCAGCATGATGTCCAGCAGGATCAGCTCCACCGGCGAATGCAGCGCCAGGTCCAAACCCTGGTCGCCGCACTGGGTGCTGTTCAAGGCAAAGCCGCGACGGCTCAAATGGTTGCTCAGGTGCGTGCACAGCTCCACGTCATCCTCGATGATCAGGATGCGCGGGGCCGGCGATAAGGTTGGTGCTAGATGATAAGTATTCACAATTACGTCAGTTTCGCATCCGGCGAAACATTTCGCAATGTGGTGAATCCACGCGGGATTAGGCTAAGGTGCGGCCCACGCGCCCTTTCCCTGCGAGACCTCTGCATGCGACCCCTGATCTTCGCCAGCCTGTGCCTGCTGGCAGGCTGCCAACAAACGCCGCCGGCCAACGACCAGCTCGACGCCGTACTCTGGACCCAGACCTCCATCGAACACGAGTTGATCTATCGCCAGGTGTTCGCCAACGCCACCCGCCAGCTCGACGTGGCCCTGGCCGATCCCAGCTGGGACGCGTTGCCCTTCCCGCCCCGCAACCTGAGCGGCCTGCCACCGGCGGTGGTGGTGGATATTGACGAAACCCTGCTGGACAACGTGCCGCTCAATGCCCGCGACGTCATCCATAACCAGGTGTATGGCTACGACCGCTGGAACACCTGGGTCGACCAGGCCAAGGCCCAGGCCCTTCCCGGTGCCGTGGCGTTCCTGCAAGCGGCGCAACAAAAAGGCATCACGGTTTACTACCTGACCAACCGCGAACACAGCCAGGTCGCGGCCACGGTGGCCAACCTGCGCCTGCGCGGCTTTCCCGTGGAGAGCAATCAACAGGTGCTCGCCGCCAGCACGCCTACCGGGCACTGCGAAAGCGCCGGCTACGGCAAAAACTGCCGCCGCCAATGGGTCGCCAGCCAGGCTCGCGTGCTGTTGATGGCCGGTGATTCCCTGGGGGATTTCGTCCAGGCCGAACGCAACACCCTCGAGGCCCAGCGCAAGGCCGTCGAACCCTATGTGAACTGGCTCGGGCAGCGCTGGTTTTTGCTGCCCAACCCGACTTACGGCAACTGGTACAGCGCGCCCTATGGGGACGATGAAAAGCTGCCGTTCGCGCAGAAACGCCAGCTCAAGCAGCAGGCGTTGCAGTTGCAGGAGTAACGCCGGCCTAGTGCAAGCGCCCGCCCAACGGGTACTCGACCGCCAGGCGGATCTGGTTGGCATCCAGCTCCGCCTGGGCCGCATTGCCCCGGTGCACGGCATGGCGCAGGGTAAAGGCGAGGTTTTTCGCGACACCGGACTGCACCACGTAGCGTGCTTGCAGGTCACGTTCCCAGTGCTTGCCCTCATCACCGTAGCCAAGCCATTGGTAGCCGCCGCGAGGATCCATGTGGCGGCCGTCAATGCCACTGCCACGTACATACAACGCCGCCAGGCTCAGGCCGGGCATGCCATGGCCCGCCAGGTCCAGGTCATAGCGCGCCTGCCACGAGGCCTCCCGGGGAGCGTTGAAGTCGGACAGCGCCACGGCGTTGCTCAGGTAAATCGCCCCGCGCGTCACGTAGTCGAACGGCGTGTCGCCACTGACTTTCTGATAGCCCACGCCCACACTGTGGGCACCGAACCGATAGGTCGAGAGCAGGCTCCATGTGGTGTTATCGATGCGCCCCGACAACGCCTTGCCGGTGTCCTGGGTGCGATACAGGTTCAGGTCAACGGTCAGTGCCTGGCCGGGAAACAGCGGCCGGGTGTAGACCGCCCCCAGGTAATGCTGGCGCCAGGTGTCTTCATAGACAGCACTGAACACGCTGGCGCTCAGCCCCTTGATGGCCGTATTGCGCACGCCCACCAGGTCAAAGCGATCGCCTTGTTTGCCGTTGGAATAGTTGACGACAAATCCTCGGTCATGGCTGCTGGCGTTGCGGTCGGTGCTCTCATTGAAGTGCCCGGCGAACAGGGTGGTGGCCGGCAATTCGCGGCTGGTCAGCCACCATCCCGTCGCGGTTTCGGGCAGCAAGCGGCTGTCGGACGAGGCAAACACCGGGGTTTTCACCCGCTGCTCGCCGTAGCGCAATTCGGTTGAGGAAAAACGCAGTTTGGCAACCGCACCACCGCGGCTGAACTGCTCCTTGGGGTGGCCGTCATTGTCCACCGCCAATAGCCGGGCTTTCCCGGCGCGCCCACCGCCACTGTCCAGTTGCCAGGCGGAGTAAACGTGCGCATCCAGGCCAAAACCCAGGGTGCCGGTGGTGAAACCCGAGGTGTAGTCAGCCATCAGGCCATAGGCCCATTCTTCCGCCAGGTCGCTGCGCTGGGATCGAGGTTTGTAGGCGTTGCGTGCGCCGTTGCTGAGGGCGCCATGCCGGTAGTCGCGGCGGTCGTAGACGCTGCGGTTGAGCAGGTTCCACTGGCTGTCCTCGATAAAGCCGTTGGCGGTGTCTTGTTCGGCGGCGAAGGCGAGCAGGCTCTGCCCTCCCAATGCCAATAGCAGGGTGCGGGTCGATAGCATCTTCACGGTTTGACTCCAGAACGTGTCAGGCAAAGGTGTTCCGCAGGGCGCAGAACACCGTTGGTTCCGTCAGAGGTATTTGAGCATCGCGATGTCGCGACGACGCTGCTTGAGGTCGGCGAACCAGCGTGTCGGGAAGAACAGCAACACCCCGAGTATCACGCTCCACAACCACACCATGGGCAGGTCGTCAAAACCGTAGTAGGTGCCCTGGTTGGCGCCCCAGATCGCCAGCGCGACCAGGTACATGGCCTTGAGCACGTACAGGTGCAGCAAGTAGAAAAACATCGGCGCCCCACCGTAGATCGCCAGGGTCGCAGTGGCCCAGCGGGCCTGCCACTTCTCGAACAGCGCCAACAGCAGCAGCGACAGGCCCAGGGTGGGCATCAGGAACATCAGCGACGGCGGGTATTTCTTCGCGCTCATGAAGCTCATGAAGGTGCGCAGCGCATCACCGGTCTGCACCCAGGGTTTCTCGCCATACACATTGAGGTAGCGGATAAACACGAACGCGACCAGCAGGCCTGCACCCAGCTTGACCAGGCGCGAGATACGCTCGGCCGACGGCATTGCCTTGCCAAACCACGGACCGATGCCCCAGCCCAGCAGGATCACACCGATCCACGGCAATATCGGGTACGTCGTGCGGGCGCGGGTGAATTCGGTAATGTCGATAAACACCCGCTGATGCAGGATCGACCAGGGCACGAAGAACGGCGACTCCGGCCCGACGGTCACGCCGTCGAGCAGGTTATGCCCGGCGACAATCGCCACCCCCAGCACGATCAGCCAGGCGCGTTTGAAGTGCAGCAAACCGGCAAGCACGATCATGCACAGGCCGATACACCAGATCACTTGCAGCCATAACGTCTTGGGTGGGAACTCGGCGTTCCAGGCAAAGCACACGAAGGTGATTTCCAGGAACACCAGGAACAGCCCGCGCTTGAGCAAAAACACCGAGGTTTCGCGGGCGCTGTGTTTCTGGCTGTAGAGCCAGGCCGACAAGCCCGTCAGGAAGATAAACGCCGGGGCGCAGATCTCGCTGAGCATACGGGTGAAATACAGGTCCGGGGTGACACTCAAGGCGTCGATCGGGTCGGTGACCTGCCGGTGCAGCAAGAAGGTTTCGCGCACATGGTCGATGAGCATCAACAGCATCACAAAACCACGCAGCGCATCGATAGCCAGCATGCGCGTGGCCGCCGTGACGTTCGTGCGGGCAAGCGTCGGCGCAACAGTGCCCGCCTGACCGGCCAATCCTGAAGAAAGGGTCATATCAATCACTCATGAAGGAGACAATGAATCAGGCTGACTTTTTCAGCCTGGCGACTTCCGATGCCGGCAGTTGCGACGGCGCGCGAGGTAACGGCGCCTGGCCTTGCCGGCGGTGGAACGACAACGTCGAACTGAAGCGTTTGACGTCAAACCGCTCGGGTTTACCCGCCGGATCAAGACGCTCGCCAGGGCTGTTGTCCTGGTACTCGACGGCCACCACGTAAGTGCCCTGCCAGGGCAGCGCGAAGCTGACGTTGCCGGCGGCATCGCTGCGCTGCTTGAAGACTTCACCGGAGGCGGTTTCCAGCAGAACCTCCTGGCCCGTCAGCGGCTTGCCCGCGTAGAACACCCGGAACTGCGCACCGCCCGCATCGGCAACGCCGGTGGGGACGATATCCAGGGTCAGCTCCGGGCTACGGGCCCGCAGGTCTCCGACCCAACGCGTGGCCGGGGTCCAGGCGGCTTTCAAGGTCTTGCCGCCTTCCTGCACATCGAACATCGGATAGTGCAGGTCTTGCGCCAGCAGCGAATCCTCTTGCCCGGGCTGCTCCGCCAGCAGGAACGCCTGGCGCTGCAGGCTCAGCTGCAGCGGTGCCGACCGGTCGGCCATCGACCACGCCTGGAGTTGCCTGAACCGGTCCATTCCCCCCGGCGTGACCTCCAGTACGTTCTTGTCATATTCCCCGTAGTACAAGGCCAAGGGCTGACCGGGAAGTTGTTCGTACCAAATCTGATGCGCCTCGCTGGCGGTTGCCAACATGAACGCGCCATAACCCAATAGTGCTTTTGCGTTGCTCATTCGCATTTTTTTCGCTCCGATTGGTGGTGTTCAACCCAAGGCTGTCGCGGCTGGAAAACACCGCACAACCCTGCGCTCCCTCACTCTGCGAGCATTACAGCGCAGGCCCTTTTGCGTTTTTCGCCGAATTGCGCCCACGGATCGGCGCAGACCACTGTTTAAGGGCCCGAAAAAGTGTTTTATGCGGGTTGCGTCGAGATGAGGCGTTTAGCCGAGACTACGGGGGGGCGTGTCCAATTGAGGTGCAAAAGCAGTGAGTTTTGATCGTTCCCACGCTCTGCGCAAGGCTGTGTACCTGATGTACCGAGGTGCCTGCATCGCAGGCAAGCCAGCTCCCACATTTGAACCGGTTCCCCCCATAAAGCGGGGTCAGCTGACAGACCGCCATCGGGGCATAGCTATCTACAACGTTGTAGCCGCCAACAGTAACCACGATGCGAAGCGAGCCGCCCTTGATCTTGCTTTTGATCTTGATCTTGATCTCAGGCGCCCCGTTAAACCACGCTGGCCGGAATTCGATAGTGATTTGGGGGGTAAACCGGCAGGGATGCCGGTTTAGCCGCCCCGCGCCATGGATGGCGCGTGGCGGCGGCCCCCCAAATCACTGTCGGATTACGGGCACACCGAGCCTGGGCGAGGTGCCGAGTGGTGGGGCGAAGCGTTTTGCTTACTTTTGCGCTGTTCAAAAGTGAGTCGCTGTAAGAGCGAAACCCTAAGTGGCCGTTACCGCAGCAACGGATATGTACCCGGTCCAATCCAAAAAAATGGTCGGCCCAGAGGCCGCCATCGGGGGCAAGCCCCCTCCCACAGGAAAGCGAGCGTGGGTCAGTGCCGCAGCAGTTTGCGCAACGGCACGCCATCCTTGAGCACCGGCGACTTGATCACGATGTAGCTGAAGTACTTGGAGATGCCAATGTTCTTATCCAACAGGCTCTCGACCACTTCCTGGTAGTGCTGGATGCTGCGGGTCATGAAACGCACCAGATAGTCGTAGCCACCGCTGATCAGGTGGCACTCGAGTACCTCGTCCACCAGGCGGATATTCGATTCGAACTTGGCGAAGTCTTCGCGTTTATGGTCGCTGAGGGTGATCTCGGTAAACACCGTCACCGAGTCGGTGATCTTGGCCAGGTTCAAGTGCGCCTTATAGCTGGAAATATACCCGGCCGATTCCAGCCGCTTGACCCGTTGCAGGCAGGGGCTGGCGGACAGGCCCACGGCATCGGCGAGGCTGACATTGGTCATCCGCCCGTCTTTTTGCAGTTCAACCAGAATACTGATGTCGATCCGGTCCAGCTTGACTTGCCCTTCCATCACGTACCTCTTGACTGCCGTTTGTAAGACAATCTTCTAGCAAAATCAGCGCCGTAAAGACAGCTGATGCTGCGCCACCAGATCCGCCATGCTGTTGATGCAGTACTCCGCCGCACAAGGCGAAGGCTGCCGCGCCCGGTGGCGGCCGATCAAACAGCGGTCCAACGCCCCATGTGCGCCGACCGACGGTCGCGTTACATGCAGCACCGGTTGCAGCTGCGCGCCTCGGTCCGTGAGCCATTGCGGGTCTTCGGCGAGGGAAATGAAATCTTCCGGTGCAATCCCCAATCGCTCGCACAACACCCCGCGGTCCTCGGCATCACGGTCGCCACGCACCAGCAAGCGGTAGAACTTGCGCAGGTACAGCATCGCCCCCGGCGCATCCTCGAACAACGACCAATTGCCCGCCGAACGCGCAAAGCTCATGCCCTCCTCCCAACTGGCGTGCAGCCCCCAGCTCTCGGCCAGTTGGCGATGGGCAAAACACAACACGCCACTGAAGCCCAGCTCGGCGAAACGCGGGTAGAGCCTGGCAACCTGTGTGTTGAATTCGGCCAGCACCTGATCCTTGGCCGGCTGCCCGCCACGGCTGTCGAGCAGCGGCTGCAACGCCGCCCACACCCCTGAATCGCGATCCACCAGCACTTCATCGCAATCGATCAGCAACGCTCGATAATCTGTCAGTCCCATGTGGGGTCAAGCCTCCAATGCCGCAGTTGGCCCGTAGCGGGCACAGCCTCAGTTCAAGACCCGTGCCAAGGCGCCGTCGAGGATTTCCAGCGCTTCGTCGACCTGGGCTTCGCTGGTCACCAACGGCGCGAGGAAGCGCAGCACATTGCGATGTACCCCGCACTTGATCACCAGCAAACCACCGGCCCGGGCTGCATCGATCAGGCGTTGATTGAGGTCGGCATCCGGGGTGCGGGCCGGGTCATCCTTGATCAACTCCATCGCCAACATAAAGCCGGTGCCGCGCACATCGCCGATGCGCGAGTAGCGCGCCTGCAAATCGAGCAACCCCTGGCGCAGGCGCTCGCCCAGCACTTGGCTGCGTGCCAGCAATTGCTCTTGCTCGAACGCGTCGATCACCGCCAGCGCCGCCGCACAGGCCAGCGCATTACCACCGTAGGTGCCGCCCAGCCCGCCGGGCAGCGGTGCATCCATGATCTGCGCCTTGCCGACCACGCCGGACAACGGCAAGCCGCCGGCCAGGCTCTTGGCCACGGTCACCAGGTCGGGCTGGATACCCGCGTGCTGGAAACCGAACCAGGTGCCGGTGCGACCGAAACCGGTCTGGATTTCGTCGATGATCAACACGATGCCATGCTTGTCGGCCAACGCTCGCAATGCCTGGAGAAACTCAGGGGGCGCAGTGAGGAAACCGCCATCGCCCTGCACCGGTTCGATGATGATCGCGGCCACCCGTTCCGGCGCTACCTGGGTCGCCAGCAACTCATCCAGGGCCTTGAGCGCGATGTCGCTGGTCACCCCGCGATAAGCGTTCGGGTACGGGGTATGGAACACCTCCGGCGCAAACGGCCCGAAGTTCTGCTTGTAGGGTTGGCTCATGCCGGTGAGCGTGGTGCCCAGCAATGTGCGCCCGTGGAAACCGCCACGAAAGGCGATGACCGCCGAGCGATTGGTATGGGCGCGGGCGATCTTCACCGCATTTTCCACCGCCTCGGCGCCGGAGGTGAAAAACGCCGCTTTATAGGCTTCCTGGCCGCCGATCATTTCACACAGGCGCTGGGCCAGGTCGAGGTAAGGCTGGTAGGCCACCACCTGGAAGCAGGCATGGGAAACCTTCTGCAACTGGGCCTGCACGGCGGCGACCACCTTGGGGTGGTTATGGCCGATGTTGAGCACGCCGATACCGCCGACGAAGTCCAGGTAACGCTTGCCATCCACGTCCCACAATTCGGCGCCCTGGGCGCGGTCGATCACCAGCGGGTGCGCGGTCACCAGGCCACGGGGCACGAACTGCTCGCGCTGACGGAGCAAATGAGGGGTTTCGTCGACTTTGCTATTCATGGCATTTCCCATCGTGAGTCCGGCAACCGGAAGGTGGTTGCGATGCAGTCCAGAGTACGGCCTGCGGGCAACCAACTACGCCGAACTTGCCCCGTGAGAAATTCGGATCAACTGTTTTCGCCCCGCGTTTCAACAGATCCTGCGCCGGGCTTTGGGCGATGATGATGCTTCCGTTTATTCAGCAGGAAATGCCCATGGCCTTGCTCTACAAAGCTGACCCGGTGCGCGGCCGACACTGGCAGGCACTCTTTGCCCAACACGCGCCGGACATCGAATGGCGCACCTGGCCCGACCTCGGCAACCCCGCCGAGGTCGACTACCTGGCCGCCTGGCAGGCACCGGAAGATCTGGCCCGCGTGCTGCCCAACCTGAAGGTGTTGTTCGCCCTGTCGGCCGGTGTCGATCAGTTGGACCTTGATCGCCTGCCTGCGGGCCTGCCGGTGGTGCGCCTGCTGGACCCGGGCATCACCCGCGGCATGTGCGAGTACGCCAGTTGGGCAGTGCTGAGTCTGCACCGCGACATGCTGCGCTACCGCCAGCAGCAGGTGGCGCGCTGTTGGCAGGCGCACCTGTTGCAGCCGGCTGCGAACCGGCGCGTGGGGGTGATGGGCCTGGGAGCCCAGGCCCAGCAGATCCTGGCGACCTTGGCCCCCCTGGGCTTTGCCCTGTCCGGCTGGGCGCGCAGTGCGCACCAGGTGCCGGGGGTTGAGTGTTATGCGGGGGAAGCGCAACTGCCGGCGTTTCTCAGCCAGTGCGATATTTTGCTGTGCGTGTTGCCGTTGACGGAGCAGACCCAGGGAATTCTGGACCGGCGCTTGTTTGCGCAACTGCCACGGGGGGCGGGGTTGGTGAATATGGGCCGTGGGGGGCACCTGGTTGAAGAGGATTTGCTCGAGGCGTTGGAGAGTGGGCAGTTGGGTGGGGCGGTGCTGGATGTGCTGCGGGAAGAGCCGGCGGCACCGGAGCATCCGTTCTGGGGGCATCCGCAGGTGTTGTTGACGCCGCATATTGCGGCGATGACCCAGCCGGAGAGTGCGTTTGCGGTGTTGCTGGAGAATATTCGGCGGTTTGAGCGGGGGGAGGAGATGGTGGGTGAGGTGGATCGGTTGCGGGGGTATTGAGTAGCTATTCGGTTCCAAGGCAGTCGGTTACAAGGCCGTCGGTTCCAAGCCCGCAAGAGCAGGCCAAGGTTTACCTGATGTATGCAGATCAAACGGTGGAAGGGGGCTTGCCCCCTCCCACATTTTTAACCCAGTACACCAGGCAGAACGCCGATCGGCTATAAGGCCGCCGCGCGTTGATCAATTCGCCTCAGCCAACCGCGTCGCAATTGCCAATCCCACATCCTGAGTCGATCCCCGGCCCCCCAGATCCGGCGTGACCACCCCTTCTGCAATCACCGCCTCAATCGCCCGCAATATCCCATCATGCGCGTCCCGATAACGCCCTTCCCCATTGCCCAAAAAGTCCAGCATCAATGCCCCCGACCAGATCATCGCAATCGGATTGGCAATGTTCTGCCCATAGATATCCGGCGCCGACCCATGCACCGGCTCGAACAATGACGGAAACCGCCGCTCCGGATCCAGGTTCGCCGACGGCGCGATCCCGATAGTCCCCGCACACGCCGGCCCCAGGTCCGACAGGATGTCGCCGAACAGATTCGAGGCCACCACCACATCAAAGCGGTCCGGCTGCAACACAAACCGCGCGCACAAAATATCGATGTGCTGCTTGTCCCAAGCTACCTCGGGATAGTTCGCCGCCATCAATGCCGTGCGCTCATCCCAGTAAGGCATGCTGATGGAAATCCCATTGGACTTGGTCGCCGCCGTCAGCTTCTTGCGCGGGCGGGTCTGGGCCAGGTCGAAGGCGAACTTGAGGATGCGGTCGACCCCGCGTCGAGTGAACACCGATTCCTGCAGCACGAATTCATGCTCGGTACCTTCGAACATCTTGCCGCCCACCGAGGAGTATTCGCCCTCGGTGTTTTCGCGGATCACCACAAAGTCGATGTCCCCCGGCGCGCGCCCGGCCAACGGGCACGGCACGCCGGGGAACAGGCGCACCGGACGGATGTTCACGTATTGGTCGAAGTCGCGGCGGAACTTGAGCAGCGAGCCCCACAGGGAAATATGGTCCGGGACTTTGTCGGGCCAGCCCACGGCGCCGAAGTAGATCGCGTCAAAGCCCTTGAGCTGCTCGAACCAGTCCTCGGGCATCATCTGCCCGTGTTCCAGGTAGTAATCGCAGTGGGCCCAGTCGAGCACTTCGATGCTCAGGTCCAGGTCCCAGATCCTGGCAGCCTGTTCCAGTACCCGCAGCCCTTCGGGCAGGACTTCCTTGCCGATGCCATCGCCGGCAATCGCGGCGATTCTGAATGCCTTGCTCATGGTGCATGCCTCGCAAAAATTCAGTTCAAGCCGCCGATATGGAAGGCTTTGACTTCAAGGTATTCGTCCAGGCCGTACTTGCTGCCCTCGCGTCCCAGTCCCGATTGCTTGATGCCGCCGAACGGCGCGACTTCCATCGAGATGATCCCGGTGTTGAGCCCGACCATGCCGAACTCCAGGGCCTCGCCAAAACGCCAGGAGCGCTGCAGGTCCTGGGTGAAATAGTAGGCGCCCAGGCCATACGGGGTAGCGTTGGCCAGGGCGAGGGCCTGGGCTTCGTCGGTAAAGCGCATCAGCGGTGCCACCGGGCCGAAGGTTTCTTCATTGGCCAGCAACATCCCGGCGTGGGTATCGCCGAGTACCGTGGGCTGCACGAACTGGCTGTCGCCGCCGGGGACGGCGCCGCACAGCAGCCGGGCGCCCTGGCTCAGGGCGTCGTCGATATGCCGCGCGACTTTACTCACCGCTGCGGGGTTGATCAGCGGGCCGATAGTCACGCCGTCGTCCAGGCCGTTGCCGACCTTGAGCTTGCCCACCTCTTCCACCAGCCGCGCCGCGAAACGCGCGTAGATACCGTCCTGCACCAGGATACGGTTGGCGCACACGCAGGTTTGCCCGGCGTTGCGAAACTTGCTGAGCATCACCCCGGCCACCGCCTGTTCGAGGTCGGCGTCGTCGAACACGATAAACGGCGCATTGCCGCCCAGTTCCAGGCTCAAGCGCTTGATGTGCTCGGCGCTCTGGCGCATCAACAGGCGGCCGACCGCGGTGGAGCCGGTAAAGGAAATCTTGCGCACCGCCGGGTTGCCGGTCAGCTCTTCACCAATGCCGGCGGGTAAGCCGGTGATCACATTGAACACCCCGGCCGGAATGCCGACGCGCTCGGCCAGCACCGCCAGGGCCAGGGCCGACAGCGGCGTGAGGTCCGAGGGTTTGACGATGATCGGGCAACCGGCGGCCAGCGCCGGTGCGCATTTGCGCGTGATCATCGCGTTGGGGAAATTCCATGGGGTGATGGCGGCGCATACGCCCACCGGTTGCTTGAGGGTCAGCAAACGCCGATCACCGCTGGGCGCGGGCATGGTTTCGCCGTAGACCCGGCGCGCTTCCTCGGCGAACCATTTGACGAAACCGGCACCGTAGCGCACTTCGCCACGGGCTTCGTTCAGGGGTTTGCCCTGCTCGCAGGTCATGATCAGCGCCAGGTCATCGAGGTTGTCGATCATCGCCTGGTACCAGCGCTCCAGCAGCGCCGCACGTTCGGCAGCCGGGCGTGCGCGCCAGGCAGGCCAGGCACGCTCGGCGGCTTCGATGGCGCGGCGGGTGTCCACCGCGTCCATGGCCGGCACCTGGGCAATCACGTGGCCGGTGGCCGGGTCGCGGATGTCCAGGGTGGCGCCGCCGTCGGCAGCGATCCACTGGCCATCTACGTAGGCGAGTTCAGCCAGCAGGCTGGGGTCTTGCAAGCGATTCTTGAGCATGGTCGAGTCCTGATCCGAGACACGCTCCAGTCTAGGGAGGTACCGCAAACGAGGATGCCGAAAGCGCGGTTAAAGCAGCGTGGCGTGCTGAAATTGCGCCCAGGACGGCAGGCTCTGCTAGGCCGTCAGCGAACCGAGCAAGCCTTGCAAAAAGCGCTCGCCGGCGTCCATCTGGCTGATCTCGATAAACTCGTCGGGCTTGTGCGCCTGCTCGATGGAGCCCGGCCCGCACACCACCACCGGCACGTCCAGACGCTGCTTGAACAGGCCGCCTTCGGTGCCGAACGAGACCTTGGAAGTGCCGGTGCCCGGCGCGGCGAATTGCTTGAGAAAGCGCACCGCCTCGACGCTGGGATGGGTGTCGAGGCCAGGATAGACGTTGATCGTTTCGATCTCGATGGCCGCCACGCTGGACAGCTTCTGCGCCTCACGCACGATCACCTCGGCGCGCTCGCGCATCTGCTCCAGGAACGCGTCCAGGTCGTCGGCCGGCAGGTTGCGCACTTCGAAGTCCAGGGTGCACAGGTTGGGCACGATATTCAGCGCCTTGCCGCCGATAATCTGGCCGACATGCACGGTGCTGTAGGGCACGTCATAGTCGTTGTCCTGGGCGCCATGGCGTTGCAACTGCTGCTGACTGTCACGCAGGGCGGCGATAAAGTCACAGGCCACGTGGATGGCGTTGACCGAGCGCGGCGCCAGGGATGAATGCGCCTCCTGGCCTCGGCAGTACGTGCGGTAGGAGCCCTTGCCCTTGTGGCCGAGGACAAACTGCATGTTGGTCGGCTCACCGATCACACACAGAAACGGCCGCACCGGCGCCAGGTGCAGCACGTCGAGCAAGCGCCGCACGCCGACGCAGCCGATTTCTTCGTCATGGGACAGGGCCAGTTGCAGCGGGCGGTTCAACGTGTGGTCGGCGGCATCCAGCATGGCGTCGATGGCCAGGGCGATAAAGCCCTTCATGTCGCAGCTGCCGCGCCCATAAATGCGCCCGTCCTGCACGGTGGCGGCAAAGGCGGGAAAGGTCCAGGCCTGCCCCGCCGCCGGCACCACGTCGGTGTGCCCGGACAGCAGCACGCCGGGCTGTTCCTTGGGCCCGGTGCTGGCGAACAGGTTGGCTTTCTTGCCGCTGGGGTCCTTGACGATCAGCGAGTCGATGCCCTTGCTCAGCAGCAGGTCGCGCACATACTCGATCAAGGCCATGTTCGACGCCGATGACACGGTGTCGAAGGCCATCAGCTGTTTCAGAATCTCCAATACGCGGGGTTTCATGAGGCCTGGCTCCGTTGCTCGGCAGATGGGGCGAACCGGGTGATGGAGAACGGCTCGATCGGGGTGCTGGTGCTGCCGGTGGCGAGCAGCTCGGCCATCACATCGCCGACGCCCGGGCCCAGCTGGAAACCGTGGCCGCAGAACCCGAAGGCATAGAACAGCCCGTCGACGCTGCCACTGGGGCCCATCACCGGCAGCGAGTCCGGCAGGTAGCCTTCGATGCCGCTCCACACGCGGATGATGTTCAGGTTGCCGACACCCGGCAGCAGGCGGCGCATCTGGCTGACCTGGTTGAGGATACTGCGCGGTTCCACATAGGCGCGGCGGTTGAGCATGTCCGGCTTGCTGCGGTAGCCGCCGCCGATGACGATATTGCCCCGGGGAATCTGGCGGAAGTAAATCACCTCTTCGGGCACCTTGGTGTACACGCCGATCACCGTGGGCAAGGCATACGGCACCGGCTCGGTGACGGCCATTTGCGGGCCGTGGGTGTCCAGCGGCACCGGTTCGCCGAACTGCGCCGAGAGCTTCTGGCCCCAGGCGCCGGCGGTGATCAACAGTTGCGCGGCGTGGAACTGTCGGCCATCGGTGGTGGTGACCTGAAAGTCGGCGCCGACTTTCTGCACCTCGGCCACTTCGGTGCGCTCTTCGATCTGCGCGCCCAGGCGCCGGGCGGCGCGGGCAAACGCCGGTGCGGCCAGGCGCGGGTTGGCATGGCCATCGTGGGGCGCGTAGGAGCCGCCCTTGACGTCCGGGCCGAGGAAGCCGAAGCGTTGATGCAGTTCGGCACCGCGATAAATCTTCAGGTCCAGTTGTTGCGCTTCGGGTGCGGCGGCGTAGGCCTCCAGCTCGGCGATTTCATCTTCGCGGTAACACACGCGCATATGCCCGCTGGGGATGAATTCCAGATCATCGTCGATCAGTTCCGGCAGGCGCTTCCACAGCGCCCACGAGCGGTTGGCCAGGGCCAGTTGGCCGAGGAAACGCCCTTGCCGGCGTACATTGCCGAAGTTGACGCCACTGGCGTACTGGCCGATCTGGTCGCGCTCCAGCAGGATCACCGACTGCCCGCGACGGCGCAGAAAAAACGCGGTCGCCGAGCCCATCAGCCCCCCGCCGACAATCACCACATCGGCTTTTTGCACGCTCATGACGAGACCTCCTCGGTGATCAGCATCGACAACGGTTTGACCGGCGCCTGGCCGCGCTGGCGCCCGACCGCCTGCACCGGCACGCCGGCAGCGGCGGCGATCACTTCAGCCCCGGCCTGGGAGCAGTAACGCCCCTGGCAACGGCCCATGCCCACGCGGCTGAACGCCTTGGCGCGATTGACTTCGCAGGCGCCCTTCTCTTTCACCGTGCGGCGTAACTCGCCGGCGCTGATCATCTCGCAGCGGCACACGATGGCGCTGTCCGGCAACGCCTTGGCCTGTTCGCTCGGCCACGGGAACGCCTGGGCCAGGCCCAGGCGGAATTGATCCATCACCGCCAGGGCCTGCTGTTGTTCATCCCGCAGGCCGGCGTCGACCGGTTGTTGCAGGTCTTCCAGCAGCACCAGCGCCACCAGGCGCCCGGCATGCTCGGCAGCATCGGCGCCGCGAATTTTCGCGCCGTCACCGGCCGCGTACACGCCCTTGACCGAGGTGCGTCCAGCGTCATCCGTGGCCAGCCACCATTGGCTCGATGCCTCATCGAACGCCATGCGACAGCCGGCCAGGTCACCCAGCTGGGTTTCCGGGCGCAGGTGGTAACCCAGCGCAACGGCATCGGCCTGCACCGTGACGGCCTGCCCGTTGCCGGTGGCGAAGCGCACACCGCTCACGCCATTGGCCGCGTCGCCCATCACTTGCAGCGGCTTGACCCCGAGGTGCACCGCCACCTTGGCGCGGTACAGTTGCGCCAACAGGGTGATCCCGGTGAACAGCACGCCAGGCCGCGCCAGCAGTTTGGGCAAGGCTTTCAGGCGCAGGCTCAAGGCTGAGGTGTCGAGCACCGCCGCCACGTCGGCGCCGGCCTTCACGTACTGGCTGGCGACCAGGTACAGCAACGGCCCGCTGCCCATGAACACCACGCGATGGCCGATGGACACGGCCTGGTTTTTCAAGGCGATCTGCGCCCCGCCCAGGCTGTAGGTGCCCGCCAGTTGCCAGCCCTCGATGGGCATCAGGCGGTCGGTGGCGCCGGTGCAGAGGATCAGTGCATCGTAATCCACCGTGGTGTGGCGGCCCTGGCTCACGCAGCACAGTTGCCCCGGCGTGAGGTTCCACACCAGGGTGTCGGGGCGGTAGTCGATGGCGTCGCGCAGGCGGTCGAAACTCTGGTGCAGCGCCTGGGCCTTGGCGGCCTCGCTGCCGTACAGGGTCGCGTAGTCGCGGGTGAAGCCTTCTGGCTGACGCCGGTAGATCTGGCCCCCGTCGCGGCGGTTTTCATCGATCAGGATCGGTTTGATCCCGGCCGCCAGCAGGGTTTCGGCGCAGCGCACCCCGGCCGGTCCGGCGCCCACAATAACTACCCGTGCAGTGGCCATGTCGCCTCCGGTTGTGTGGTAACGATATCCAGCCCGTCACGGACTTCATTGGAGCAGGCGCGCAGGCGTTCGCCGCTGCGGGTCCACACCCAGCAATCCTGGCACGCGCCCATCAGGCAGAAACCGGCACGGCGGCCGCTGTCGAATTCCGACTGGCGCAGCGCGTTGCCCTGGGTCAGCAGCGCAACCATCAGGGTGTCGCCCTGCAGGGCTTGGACGGCGGCGCCATCCACGGTCAGGCTGACCGTCGGCCGGCCCTGTTCGGCCAGCCTCACAAAACGCGCGTTCATGCATAGGCTCCCACAGTGAGGGTGTTGACGCCCTGCTGGGTATCCAGCAAGTGGGCGCTGTCGTGGTGGCAAAGGATTTCACCACCGTCGTCAAGGCGACGGCGCGGCGGCGCGGTGCGGTTGCACAGGCCGTCGACGCGCACCGGGCAGCGATTGAGGAAGGTGCACAGTTCCGCCCCATTGGCCCGCTCGCCGAGCGCCGGCAGCGTGTCGCCTGCAGTACCGCAGGTTTCCAGCCAGCCCTGGCGCAACTCGGGCACCGAGTGAATCAACAGGTCGGTGTAAGGATGGAACGGCGGCTCGGCAAACGCCTGGCGACTGCCGGCCTGGACCTTGCGGCCGCTGTACATCACCACGATGTCATCGCACAGCGCGCGCACGGTGGAAATGTCATGGCTGATAAACAGGTACGACACCCCCAGTTGCTGGCGCAGGTCGCGCAGCAGTTCGAGAATCGCCGCACCCACCACGGTGTCGAGGGCCGAGGTCACTTCGTCGCAGAGGATCAGGTCGGGCTTGGCCGCCAGCGCGCGGGCCAGGTTGACCCGCTGCTTTTGCCCGCCGGACAGCTCATTCGGGCGCCGTTCGGCGAGGTCCCGGGGCAGGCGCACCAGGTCGAGCAGTTCACCGATCCGGGCTTGCAGCGCCGCGCCCTTGAGGCCGAAATACATTTTCAACGGCCGACCGATGATGGCCGCCACGCTGTGCATCGGGTTGAGCGCGGTGTCGGCGTTCTGGAACACCATCTGGATCCGCCGGAATTGTTCCGGGGTGCGCTCGGCGAGGCTGCCGCCCAAGGGTTGCCCATCGAAGGCCAGGCCGCCGAGGGCCGGGGTCAGCAACCCCGCCACCACCCGGGCCAGGGTGGACTTGCCCGAGCCCGACTCGCCGATCACGCCGATGGCCTGGCCACGGCGCACGGTGAGGTCGATGTCTTCCAATACCCGAATCGACGGCATGCCGTGCAGGTTCTTGTTGCCGTAGCCGGCGGTGAGGCCGGTGATGGTCAGCAGCGGTACCTCCCCGGCGACGCCGCAGGGCGGGCGAATGCTGCTGTCGGGCCGTGCGGCGGCTAGCAGGCTGCGGGTATAGGCGTGAGCCGGGGCATTGAGCAGCGGCGCCGTGGCGCTCTGTTCGAGGATTTGCCCGCCGTTGAGCACCACGATCTGGTCGGCCATTTGCGCCACCACCGCGAGGTCGTGGGACACGTACACCGCCGTGGCACCGCGCTCGCGCACCACGCGTTTGAAGGCACGCAGCACGTCGATCTGGGTGGTCACGTCCAGGGCGGTGGTCGGCTCGTCGAGCACCACCAGCAGCGGATCGCTGATCAGCGCCATCGCCGCCATCACCCGTTGCAGTTGCCCGCCGGAGACCTGGTGCGGGTAGCGTTGGCCGATGCGTTCCGGGCCTGGCAGCGCCAGGTCGCGGAACAGGCCGATAGCCTTGGCGTACAGCTCGGCCCGAGTACCCAGGCCATGGATCAGTGCGCCTTCGATGACCTGGTCGATGAGTCTTTTCGCCGGGTTGAACGCGGCGGCGGCACTTTGCGCGATATAGGACACACGGTTGCCGCGCAGGCCTTGCAGTTGGTGTTCGCCCAGGGCGAGCATGTCGTGCTCGCCGACCTGCACCACACCGCCGGACAGCCGACACCCGCGCCGTGCATACCCCAGCAAGGCCAGGGCGATAGTGGTCTTGCCCGAGCCGGACTCGCCGATCAACGCCAGCACTTCACCTTGTTTCAGGGCAAAGCTCACGCCCTTGACGATTTCCACCTCACCGCGTTCGCCACAGGCGACCACGCGCAGGTCTTCGACGCGAATCAATTCAGTCATTTCAATGGCCTCCCGTGCGTCGACTGCGTCGCGAGGACAGATAGTCGATCAGCAGATTCACGCCGATGGTCAGCGTGCCGATGGCCAGCGCCGGAAGGATGATGGCCAGCGCGCCCTGGTTAAGGCCACCGATGTTTTCCCGCACCAGCGAGCCGAGGTCGGCATCCGGCGGTTGCACGCCCAGGCCAAGAAAACTCATGCCGCTGAGCAACAGCACGATGTAGCCGAAACGCAGCCCCAGGTCGGTCAGGACCGGGTTGAGCATGTTCGGCAGGATCTCCACGCACGCCACGTACAGCCGGCGCTCGCCACGGGTACGCGCGACCTGCACGTACTCCAGGGCTTCAATGTTGACCGCCATGCTGCGGGCGACGCGGAAGGAGCCGGGGATATAACTGATCACGGCCGTACAGATCAGCAATGTCACCGATGAGCCAAACGCCGAGACCATGATCAGCGCGAGCATTTTGCTCGGGATCGAAATAAAGGCGTCCATGATGCGGCTGATGATTTCGTCCAGCCACTTGGGCGAGACCACCGACAACAGCGCGCAGCCGGTGCCGAAGGTGCTGGCCAGCAACGCCGCCACCAGCGCCAGCCCGACAGTAAAGCGCGCGCCCACCAGCACCCGGCTGAGCATGTCGCGGCCCAGGTAATCGGTGCCGAATGGATGCGCGAGGCTGAAGCCTTCGAAGATGTTATCGGACACCACCTCCCCCACCGGATGGGGCGCCAGCCACGGGCCGAGCAGCGCCACCAGCAGCCAGGCGACACACACCACGCCGCCCAGCAGCCCCAGCCACGACGGGCCGCTGGACACCTTGGCGAGTGCCAGGGCGGAGGAGACAGGCTTGGATTTCGCAATGAGGTTGTTCATTGGTTTCTCAGCCTCGGATTGGACAGGATCGCGCACAGGTCGGCGAGCAGCACCAGGCCCAGGTACGCCGCGCAGAACAACATGGTGCACGCCTGCACCAGCGCCATGTCGCGGTTGGTCACGGCATCGACCATCAAACTGGCAATGCCGGGGTAGTTGAAAATGGTTTCGACGATCACCACCCCGCCCAACAGGTACGACAGGCTCAGGGCAATGGCATTGGCAATCGGCCCGATCGCATTGGGCAAGGCATGGCGCAGCACGATGCGGATCGGGCTGACGCCCTTGAGGTGGGCCATTTCCACATAGGGACTGTCGAGCTGGTCGATCACGGCGGCGCGGGTCATGCGCGCCATTTGCGCAACGATCACGCAGCACAGCGTCATCACCGGCAAGGCATAGGTGCGCAGAAATTGCAGCGGTGAACTGATGTCGCTGGCATACGAGAGAGCCGACAACCAACCGAGGTTGACCGCAAAGATCAGCACCGCCAGGGTCGCCACCAGGAATTCCGGCACCGCGACCATCGCCAGGGTGATAAAGCTCAGGCAGCTGTCGATGCGCCCGCCCCGGCCCATCGCCGAGCCGATGCCGAGCACCAGTGCCACCGGCACCGAGACCAGCGCGGTGGCGCCCGCCAGCATCAGGGTGTTGGGCACCCGGCCCGCCATCAGTTCACCCACCGGCATGGCGTTGGAGACCGATACGCCCATGTCGCCGCTGAGCAGGCTCATCAACCAGTGCAGGTACCGCAACACACCGGGCTGGTCCAACCCCAGTTTCAGGCGCAGGGCCGCCACCTGTTCAGGGGTCGCGAACTGGCCCAGGGATTGTTGCGCCGCGTCCCCCGGCAGTACCGCCGTGATCGCGAACACGACCATGGACACGATCAACAAGGTCAAGGCCCCGGCGCCGAAGCGCCGGCCGATCAACCACAGTGTATTGCTATTCATCCCACCACCCTCCTCAAGCGTCCAACCACACCTGCTCGGCAAACATGTAGCCCATGAAACCGCCCAGTGGGTTGCTGTCGTAGCCTTTGATACGCTGGTCGACGCCGTCGATATTGCTGATGAACACCGGCACGCCGATGCCGCAGTGGTCGTGCACCAGGACCTGCATGTCGCCATACATTTTGGCGCGCTTGGCGTCGTCGGTTTCGCCACGGGCCAGCATCAGCAACTGGTCGAATTGCTCGTTCTGCCAGCCGGACTCGTTCCACGGCGCCTTGGACTGGAAGAACTGCGAGAACATCACGTCGGCATTCGGCCGGGGGTTGATGTTGCCGAAGCTCAGCGGGTGCTTCATCCAGTGGTTGGACCAGTAGCCGTCGCTCGGCAGGCGGTTCACGTCGAGCTTGAGCCCGGCCTGCTTGGCCGACTGCTGCAACAGCACGGCGATGTCCACCGAGCCGGTGGCGGCAGGCGAGGCCATCACGGGCATGGTGATGCTTTCCATGCCGGCTTTCTTCAGCAGGAACCTGGCTTTTTCCGGGTCGTAGACCGTCTGCGGCAAGTCGGTGTTGAAGTAGCGCGAACCCGGCGCAATCGGGTGGTCGTTGCCCACCACCGCAAAGCCACGGAACACCGCGGACTTGACCTGTTCACGGTCGAGCAGCAGCTTCATGGCCTGGGTGAATTCCGGGCTTTTGCCGGGCAGTTGGTCCTGGCGAATGATCAGGTCAGTGTAGTTGCCCGACGGTGCGTCGACCACGCGATGCTTGGCGCTGGCCTTGATGCGCGTGGTGGAGCGCGGGTTGACCTCGTTGATCATGTGCACGTCGCCCGACAGCAGTGCATTGACCCGCGATGGCTCGTCGGCAATCGCGATGAACTCGATCTCATCGAGGTACGGCAGGCCCGGTTTCCAGTAGTTCTTGTTGCGCACCGCAATCGAACGCACGCCGGGCTTGAACTCGCCCACGGTGAACGGTCCGGTGCCGATGCCTTTACTGAAGTCGCTGGTGCCCTCGGGGACGATCAACAGGTGTGACACCGCGAGGATCGACGGCAATTCGGCGTTGGCCGCGCTGAGGCGGATCTGCACTTCGTTCGGCCCGCTGGCCTTGATCTCGGCGAACTGCTCCATCAGCGGCATGACCTTGGAACCGGTCAGCGGGTCTTTGTGGCGATTCAGGGAGAACACCACGTCGGCGGCGGTCAGGGCCTTGCCGTTGTGGAAGGTCACGTCCTTGCGCAGGGTAATGGTCCAGACGGTGGCGTCGGTGTTGTCGATGCGCTCGGCCAGTTCCAGTTGCGGCACCAGGTGCTTATCGAAGCGGGTCAGGCCGTTGTAGAACATGTAGTGGCGCACATAGTCGGTGGACAGCGCGCCCTTGGCCGGGTCGAGGGTATCTGCGGTGGAGCTGGACATGCCGGCCACGCGGATCCTGCCGCCTGGCTTGCCTTTGCCGGCCACGGCGGCCTCGTCGGCGAACAGCTTGCCGGCGGCACCGAACAGGCTGCCCGCACCGGCGGCGGCGACACCGGCCACACCGAGCATTTGCAGGGCGTTGCGGCGCGACATGCCACGATTGAGACGTTCGAACACCCGCAGGCTGTCCTGGCCGGAGATGAGTTCGGGGGTGTTTTTGTTGTCAGTCATAGCAAGGCTACCTGTCGATAATCGGAAGAATCGAGTGCTCACGGATGTCCGGAGCGTCCTGGAAACACAAACGACGGTGACGCAACAACGGCAACTCAGTGCAAATAGTCCTGGAAGCGGTAGTAAGCCCCCACGAACGGCAGGAACCACGGCTTGCCGAAATGCCCGGGAATCGCCGGCCATTCCAGTTCGCGCCAGGGGTTGGCCGCGGTATTGCCGGCCATGACCTCGGCCATCACCTGGCCCATGTGCACCGACATCTGCACGCCATGGCCGCTGTAGCCCATGGAGTGGAACACGCCGCCATGCTGGCCGGCGCGGGGCAGGCGGTCGGACGTCATGTCCACCAGGCCACCCCAGCAGTAGTCGATCTTCACGTGCGCCAACTGCGGGAACATGTTCAGCATCGCCGCTTGCAGTACCTTGCCGCTCTTGGCGTCGGAGACGCTGTCGGACATGGCAAACCGCGCACGCCCGCCAAACAGCAGGCGGTTGTCCGGGGTCAGGCGAAAGTAGTTGCCGATCATGCGGCTGGTCACATAGGCGCGATGTTGCGGCAGCAACTGGTCGATCAGCGTCTGGGACAAGACTTCGGTGGCGATGACAAAACTGCCCACCGGCACAATCCTGCGACGGTACCAACCCAGGTCGCCATGCTGGCAGGCACCGGTTGCCAGCAGGACTTGCCCGGCGTGCAGTGAACCCTTGGCGGTGTTGACCTGGTAGCCGCCGGCCTGGGCCTGCCAATCCTTGACCTGGGTGTGCTCGTAAATCATCGCGCCGCGCCGCACCGCCGCTTCGGCCAGGCCGACCCCGAAGCGGCCGACGTGCATCTGCACGCCGTTGCGCTGCAGCAGGCCGCCATGAAACTGCGCCGAATTGACCTCAGCACGGGTCTGTTCGGCACTGAGCAGCTCGACCTCGGCATCCACCTCCTGGCGGATCAGCTCGCAGGTGCGGGCCAGGCCTTCGTAGTGCATCGGCTTGGCCGCCAGCTTGAGCTTGCCGTTGCGCACCAGGTCGCAGGTGATCCCTTCCTGCTCGACCAGTGACACCACCGTCTGCACGGCACTTTCATAGGCCTTGTAGTAGGCGCGCGCCCTGGCGGCACCGAGGCTGGCGTGCAACCCGGCGTAATCCTGGGCCACCCCGGTATTGCACTGCCCACCGTTGCGCCCCGAGGCCTCACCGATCACCCGCCCGGCGTCGAGCACCACCACGCTGGCGCCCTTGAGCGCCAACGCCCGCGCTGCCGCCAGGCCGGTGAACCCACCGCCGACCACAGCCACATCGACCTGGCCGGGCAAATCACCCAGCCGGGCACCGGTAAACGCCGGTGCGGTGTCGAGCCAATAGGATTCGCTGCCCATGTCTTGCCCTCAGAGGTGTGCGATTACAGACCGACCAGCGCCGGCAGCCCACCGATGTCGGTGATCTGCTGGTAACCGTAGAACGCGTTGCCCGGCACTTCGTGGCCACGGGCAACGAAGGCTTTGTTTTTGATCTTCATGTCATGGGCCGGCATCAGGTCGTAACGGAAGCTGGACGACACATGCAAGATGTCTTCCGGGCCGCAGCCGAGGTTGTCGAGCATGAATTCAAACGCGGCCAGGCGCGGCTTGTAGGCCTGGGCCTGCTCGGCGGTGAACACCTTGTGGAACGGCGCGCCGAGCTTGTCGACGTTGGACATGATCTGGCTGTCGCTGGCATTGGAGAAGATCACCAGGGGGATCTTGTCGGCAATCTTCGACAGCCCGGCCGGCACGTCCGCATGGGGGCCCCAGGTCGGCACGGCGTCGTAATACAGCTGGCCTTCCTCGCGATAGTCGATACCCCAGCGTTTGCAGGTACGGGCCAGGGCGGTCTTGAGGATTTCATCGTAGGGGCGCCAGTCGCCCATGACCTGGTCGAGGCGGTAGGCCGAGAAATCCTTGACGAACTGGTCCATCTGCTCGGGCGTGATGCGATCGGCGAACAGCTCGCGGGTCATGGTGCCCATATGGAAGTTGGTCAGCGTACCGTAGCAGTCGAACGTAATGAATTTGGGACGAAGAAAGCTCATTGAGTGCGGTCCTGGAGTTCGTTGAGTGTGACAAGCGTTCGCTGCCCTGGCGGCGCGTTGGCCTCGTTGCAGCACAGGTTCATTACACCACTGTGAAATCAGCATATGCCGTCTAAAAAGACCTGCGCTCAATACAAACCACCGTTTTGGTGGCCGGGCTCAGCAGACTTTGCGGTGCGCGCCAGGCTTGGGCAGGGCCAGTGTTTGTGCGCTTTTAGGGGGCTTTTCGGGGTGCAGAGGCTTAAGCACGGGGGTGGGGGCGGCAGAAAGTGTGGCGGGTTGAACGGTGGGAGGGAGCTGGGTTCCGTGGCGGCCTTCGGGCCGACCATGTCGTTGGGTTTGACCGAGTACATATCCGTTGCTGCGGTAACGGCGGCTATGGGTTCCGCCCTTACGGCGGGTCACTTTTGGAAAAGAGCCCCAAAAGTAACCAAAAGGGCTCTTGCCCCACCGCTCGGTACCTCGCCTAGGCTCGGTATGCCCTCACTCCGGCTTGAATCCGTGGGCCGCCGTCATGGGCCATCCCTGGCCCAGGACGGCGGCCCACGGATTCAAGCCGGGTTACCCACGGATTCAAGCCTGCGTTCGGCCAGCATGGTTAACGGGGCGCCTAGGATCAAGATCAAAAGCCAGAGCAAAAGCAGAGCAGAAGCAGACCGAGTTCTAGCTGATATGTGGAGATCCAAATGTGGGAGGGGGCTTGCCCCGATGAGGGAGTGTCAGTTGATGGATTTGGTACTGACCCACTGCAATCGGGGGCAAGTCGAATCGTCGCACCGCCCCTCCCACATTTTTAACCCAGTACACCAGACCCAACTCCGGTCGGCTCTAAGGCCGCCGCGCTTTGGCTTTTGATTTCAAATCGCCCCGTTAAACACGCTGGCCGAACGTAGGCTTTGGAGCGTGGGTAACCCGGCAGGACGCCGGGTTAGCCGTCCTGGGCCAGGGATGGCCCATGACGGCGGCCCACGCTCCAAAGCCGGAGTGAGGGCACACCGAGCCTAGGCGAGGTGCCGAGTGGTGGGGCGAAGACCTTTTGGTTACTTTTGGGTCTTTCCAAAAGTGACCCGCTGTAAGAGCGGAACCATAGGCAGCCGTGACCGCAGCAACGGATATGTACTCGGTCAACTCCAAATACATGGTCGGCCCGAAGGCCGCCACGGAAGCAAGCTTCCTCGCCACAGACCAATGAAAATTGTGTAGACACCCATACTCAGGATTACCTGACCACCGCGCGCCATCGGTCACAGAGCTGCGCCTTCATGTTTGCACCAAAACAAAACGGCACCTGGGTGCCGTCTTGTGGTTCACGCCCCGGCACGTTTACTTACGCGCTGCCTCCCACTGCTTGAGCAGATCGCCATAGGCCACGGTCTCGCCTTTCGGTTTCTCGTTGGCCAGTTTCGGTTTCGGCGCGCCCGGCTGGTCGAACCAGTATTGCGCGTCACGCTCGGGGTTCATTTTCGGGCCGCACACCGGTTGCACCTTGGAGCGCTCCAGGCGCGTCATGATCGCGTCCTGCTCCTTGGCCAGGTTGTCGAGGGCCTGTTGCGGGGTTTTCTCGCCGCTGGCGGCGGCGGCGATATTGCTCCACCACAGTTGCGCCAGGCGTGGGTAGTCCGGCACGTTGGTGCCGGTCGGGGTCCACTCGACCCGCGCCGGGCTGCGGTAGAACTCCACCAGGCCACCGAGTTTCGGCGCCATGTCGGTCATGGCCTGGGAGTTGATGTCGGACTCACGAATCGGCGTCAGGCCGACGATGGTTTTCTTCAGGGACACGGTTTTCGAGGTGACGAACTGCGCGTAGAGCCAGGCCGCGAGTTTCTGTTTCTCCGGGGTGGACTTGAGGAAGGTCCAGGAACCTACGTCCTGGTACCCCTTCTTCATGCCTTTTTCCCAATACGGTCCGACCGGCGACGGCGCCATGCGCCATTTCGGCGTGCCGTCGGCGTTCACCACCGGCAGGCCCGGCTTGGTCATGTCGGCGGTAAACGCGGTGTACCAGAAGATCTGCTGGGCGATGTTGCCCTGGGACGGCACCGGGCCGGATTCGGAGAAGGTCATGCCCGCCGCTTCCGGTGGCGCATAGGCTTTCATCCAGTCCACGTATTTCTGCGTGGCGAACACCGCCGCCGGGCCGTTGGTGTCGCCGCCACGCGTGACGCTGGAGCCCACCGGGTGGCAGTCCTCCACGCGGATGCCCCACTCGTCCACCGGCAAGCCGTTGGGCAGGCCCTTGTCGCCGCCGCCGGCCATGGAGAACCAGGCATCAGTGAAGCGCCAGCCCAGGGACGGGTCTTTCTTGCCGTAGTCCATGTGCCCATAGATGCGCTTGCCATCGATTTCCTTGACGTCTTCGCTGAAGAATTTGGCGATATCTTCATAGGCCGACCAGTTCACCGGCACGCCGAGGTCATAGCCGTATTTTTCCTTGAACTTGGCTTTCAGCTCCGGCCGCTCGAACCAGTCGGCGCGGAACCAGTAGAGGTTGGCGAACTGCTGGTCGGGCAGCTGGTAGATCTTGCCGTCCGGCGCGGTGGTGAAGGAGATGCCGATAAAGTCCTTGATATCCAGGGTCGGCGAGGTGAAGGCCTTGCCTTCGTTGGCCATCAGGTCGGTGATGGATTCGGTCTTGCCATAGCGAAAGTGCGTACCGATCAAGTCGGAATCGTTGACCCAGCCGTCATAGATATTCTTGTCGGACTGCATCTGGGTTTGCAGTTTCTCCACCACGTCGCCTTCCTGCAGCAGGTCGTGGGTCAGCTTGATGCCGGTGATTTCGCTGAAGGCCTTGGCCAGCACCTTGGATTCGTACTCGTGGGTGGTGAGGGTTTCCGACACCACGTTGATCTTCATCCCACGGAACGGTTCGGCGGCCTTGATAAACCACTTCAACTCCTCAAGCTGCTGGTCGGCCGTGAGGGTCGACGGCTTGAACTCGCTGCCGATCCATTTCTTCGCCGCATCTTCATACGCATCAGCCCAGGCCGAAGCGCTCAAACCGCTGAGGGCCAGTACGGCGGCCAATGAAATGCTATGTCGCAGCTTATTGTTCTTATTCAACATAGAGACCTCCTGGTTAATTTCAAAAAGGACTACAAACGCCACAACCCCCTGTAGGAGCGAGCTTGCTCGCGAAAAACCCGAGGACACCGCGTACATCCAGAATGCCCGCGTTATCGTTGGCGATTTTCGCGAGCAAGCTCGCTCCTACAAGGTGTCGGGGCACTAGCCCCAACGCATCACACTCAACAGCCATACCAGGGAGAGCGCGGACGCTACCCAGATGCTCCAGTCGGTAACGCCGATCACCAGCAAATGCAGGTAGGCGCTGCCGAGAAGACCGATAAACAAGCGATCACCACGGGTGGTGCTGATCGGCAGGACGCCGCGCCGCGGGATGCTCGGCGAGCGCAGCTCCCAGGTGGTCATGCCCGCCAGAATCAGGGCAATGCCGCCAAAGAACAGTGCTGTGGGGGTGGTCCAGGCCATCCATTCCATCATCGACTCCTCAGACCCGGCCCAGGGCAAAGCCCTTGGCCACGTGGTTGCGAACAAACCAGATCACCAGCATGCCGGGCAGGATGGTCAACACCCCCGCCGCTGCCAGCACGCCCCAATCGATACCCGAGGCCGACACCGTACGGGTCATCACCGCGGCGATGGGCTTGGCGTTGACCGAGGTCAGGGTGCGCGCCAGCAGCAGCTCGACCCAGGAAAACATGAAGCAGAAAAACGCGGTCACACCGATGCCGGAGCCGATCAGCGGGATAAAAATCTTCACGAAGAACTTGGGAAAACTATAGCCGTCGATGTAGGCGGTTTCGTCGATTTCCTTCGGCACCCCGGACATGAAGCCCTCCAGGATCCACACCGCCAGCGGTACGTTGAACAGGCAGTGGGCCAGGGCCACGGCGATGTGCGTGTCGAACAGGCCGATGGACGAATACAGCTGGAAAAACGGCAGCAGGAACACCGCCGGTGGCGCCATGCGGTTGGTCAGCAGCCAGAAGAACAGGTGCTTGTCGCCCAGGAAGCGGTAGCGCGAGAAGGCATAGGCTGCCGGCAACGCCACGCTCAAGGAAATCACCGTGTTCAGGCTCACGTAGTACAGTGAGTTGAGGTAACCGGTGTACCAGCTCGGGTCGGTGAAGATCACCTTGTAGTTGGCCAGGGTGAAATCCTGCGGAAACAGGGTCAGCCCGCCGAGGATTTCGGTGTTGCTCTTGAAGGACATGTTCAGCAGCCAGTAGATCGGCACCAGCAGGAACAGGATGTAGATCAGCAGCGGAATAACCTTGCGCTTGCTCATGTTGGCGGCCTCAGCGGTTGGCGTCGGAGTGGGTCATGGCGGTGTAAAACAGCCAGGACACCAACAGGATGATCAGGAAGTACACCAGGGAAAACGCCGCCGCCGGGCCCAGGTCGAATTGGCCTACGGCCATCTGGGTCAGCGTCTGACTGAGGAACGTCGTGGCATTACCCGGCCCGCCGCCCGTGAGGACGAAGGGCTCGGTGTAGATCATGAAGCTGTCCATGAAGCGCAGCATCACCGCGATCAGCAGCACGCTTTTCATCTTCGGCAACTGGATATGCCGGAACACCGCCCACGCCGAAGCCCGATCGATACGTGCGGCCTGGTAGTACACATCCGGGATCGCCCGCAACCCGGAGTAGCACAGCAGCGCCACCAGTGAGGTCCAGTGCCACACGTCCATCACCAGCACGGTGACCCAGGCGTCCATGGTGTTGGCCGCGTAGTTGTAGCTGATGCCCAGGGCGTTGAGGCTGTAGCCCAAGAGGCCGATATCGGCGCGGCCGAAGATCTGCCAGATGGTGCCCACCACGTTCCACGGAATCAGCAGCGGAATGGCGAGGATGATCAGCACCAGCGACGACCAGCGGCCCTTGGTCGGCATGGTCAGGGCGATGGCGATGCCCAGGGGAATTTCGATCAGCAGCACGCAGGCCGAATAGATGAACTGGCGCAGCAGCGAGTCATGCAGGCGCGGGTCGAGCAGCACCTGCTTGTACCAGTCGGCGCCGACAAAGTAGCGGCTGGACTGGTCGAAGATGTCCTGCACCGAATAGTTGACCACCGTCATCATCGGGATCACCGCACTGAATGCCACCAGCAGGAACACCGGTAACACCAGCCACCAGGCCTTGTTGTTCTGCACCTTGTTCATGGCTGCACCTCCAGCAGGTAGTCGTCGGCATACACCATCAGCCACTGCGCGGGAAAGCTGATGGACGCCCTGCCCTCGGGCACCGGTTTGTCTTCGGCCAGGCGCACCTTGAGGGTGGCGCCGTCAAGGTTGAGGGTCATGATCTTGTAGGTGCCGAGGTCTTCGAGGTGAGTGACATCGGCTTGCAGGGCGTCAGGGTTGTACTCGTCCCACACGTGAATGAATTCCGGGCGGATCCCCACCTGCAGCGTCTTGTAGTCGCTGCCGGCAATGCGTTGCTGCAAGGCCTCGGACAACGGCAGAAGCGTGCTGGCAAAGCGCACACCACCGGCCTCGGCGTGCACTTCGATCAGATTCATCCCAGGGCTACCGATGAAATAGCCGACAAAGGTGTGGCTGGGCCGCTCGAACAACTCACGGGGCGTGCCGAACTGCACGATCTGCCCGCCGTACATCACCGCGATCTTGTCGGCGAAGGTCGAGGCCTCAAGCTGGTCATGGGTGACGTAGACCATGGTGATATTGAACTGCTCGTGGATCTGCTTGAGCTTGCGCCGCAGCTTCCACTTGAGGTGCGGGTCGATCACCGTCAGCGGTTCGTCAAAGAGAATGGCCGACACATCGTCACGCACCAGGCCACGGCCCATGGAGACTTTCTGTTTTTCGTCGGCGGTGAGGTTGCGGGCTTTTTTGCTCAGCAGGTTTTGCAGGTCGAGGACTTCGGCGATTTCCTGCACCTTGCTGTGAATTTTCGCCTCGGCCATGCCCTGGTTTCGCAGGGGAAAGGCCAGGTTATCGAACACGGTCATGGTGTCGTACACCACCGGGAACTGGAACACCTGGGCGATGTTGCGTTTTTCCGGGGTGAGGTCATTGACCACTTTGCTATCGAACAGCACCTGCCCTTCGGACGGGCTGAGCAGGCCGGAGATGATGTTGAGCAACGTCGACTTGCCGCAGCCCGACGGCCCGAGCAAGGCGTAGGCACCGCCCTGCTCCCACACGTGATTCATTGCCCGGATAGCGTAGTCCTCAGGGCCGCTCGGCGTGGGACTGTAGCTGTGCGCCAGGTTCTGCAAATGGATCTCGGCCATCAGGCAACCCTCGCGACGCGGCGCCCGGGGGCCTGGACCAAACGGCCCTGGCCATCGAACACAAACAGTTTATGGGTGGGGATGTACACACGAATCGGCGCGTCGACGTCGTACTCATGTACCCCCGGCAGGTGCAGCACCAGCAGGAAGTGCTCGCTGCGCACATGCAGGAAGGTTTCCGAGCCGCTGATCTCGGCGACTTCCACGGTCACCGCCAGTTCGAGGTCGTCGTCGTTACTCGGCACCAGGCTGATATGGCTGGGGCGCACACCAAAGCGGAATTCGCCTTCGCCGATGGGGCGCAGGTCGACGTTCAGCGGGAAGTGCACGAAATTGGCGAAGCTCACCTCGTTACCGCTGATACGCCCCGGCATCAGGTTGATCGGCGGCTCGGAAAACAGCTCGGCGGCCAACACGGTCTGGGGCTGGTGATACACCTCGGCAGCCTTGCCGCTCTGGATCACCCGGCCTTCGTGAAGAATGGTGGTGGTGCCACCCAGGGCCAGGGCCTCGTTGGGCTCGGTGGTGGCGTAGATGGCAATGGTGTGCCGCGCCTTGAACAGCTCGCGCATTTCCTGACGCAGCTCTTCGCGCAGTTTGTAGTCCAGGTTCACCAGCGGCTCGTCGAACAGGATCAGTTCGGCATCTTTCACCAACGCGCGGGCCATGGCCGTGCGTTGCTGCTGGCCCCCGGACAACTCCAGCGGGTGACGTTGCAGGAATTTCTCGATGCGCAGCATCCGCGCGGTTTCCAGCACCTTGCTCTGGATCAGCTCGTTAGACACACCGGCCTGGCGCAACGGCGAGGCGATGTTTTCGAACACGGTCATGGTCGGGTAGTTGATGAACTGCTGATACACCATCGACACGTTGCGCAGGCGCACTGGTTTGTGGGTGACATCCACGCCGTTCATCAGGATGCGCCCGCTGTCGGGCTTGTCCAGGCCCGCCATCAGGCGCATCAGGCTGGTCTTGCCGGACAGGGTGCGGCCCAGCAGGACGTTGAAGGAGCCGGCTTCGAAGCGCAGGTTGGCGTCGTCGATCCAGGTTTGGCCTTCGACGACGCGGGAGACATGTTCCAGGGTCAATGACATGACACGACCTTTTTTATTATTGGAATGAATCTGGCCAGTCGTCAGAGCGAGTTTCATGCCAAAAACGGCAGGTGCTTGATCCGCAAGGAAATGGGTTGAACGTGATGTTCAGGAGCGAACAGAAATGAACAGGTCTGGCTGAACAACTGAACAATCCGGGGGTTGACAATGAACAGTTATGAACAACACTCTTTGAACCCGATTGACTTCGTTGCATCCGTTGATTGTGCAAGACCCCAAAACAATAAAAAGAAGGTCGCCCCATGGCCGAACCCCTGGCTCACGACACCCTTATCCAGGAATCCTGGCGCCGTTGCCGCGCCTTCGGCCTGGACCACCAGAGCACGCCCAGCTTCGATCAACTGCCCGCCGAGGGCATCAGCCAATTGCTGGAAAGCCAGCATTCCCTGGTGCAGACCACGCACCAGGAAGTCCTGCCCTACTACGAAAACATCCTGAGCAATTCCAACTGCCTGATCATGCTGGCCGACAACCAGGGCCAGGTATTGACCAGTTGGGGCACCCAGCGCTTTATCGAGCCCAAGCTGGCCCGGGGGTTCAGCGCCGGCGCCAGTTGGATGGAGCGTTCCAGCGGCACCAATGCCATCGGCACCGCACTGGCCTGTGCCCAGGCGGTGCATATCGAACATGACGAACACTTCCTCAAGGCCAACCGTTTCATGACCGGCTCGGCAGCGCCGATCTTCGATGCCCGGCGCGAAATCATCGCGGTGCTGGATGTCTCCAGTGACAGCTACCTGCCGCCCTCCCACACCCTGGGCATGGTCAAGATGATGAGCCAGACCGTGGAAAACCGGCTGATCCTCAACCTGTTTCGCGGCGAACACTTCCAGCTGACCTTCAACACCGGCCTGAGCAACCTCGACAGCCAATGGGCGGGCCTGCTGATCTTCGATGAGAGCGGCCAGGTGCTCTCGGCCAACCGCCGGGCCGACAACCTGCTGGGCATCAGTCTGTCGCGGGTGATGATCGACAGTTTGTTCAAGGTGTCGTTGCTGGAGTTGCTCAATCAACCGGAGGGCCTGCCCTTTTCGTTGCAGGCAGCGGGACGCAATCGCTTCCAGTGCCTGCTGAAGCGGCCGAAGCAGATGCCGGTGCAGGCCCGCGTGTTCAGCGAGCCCGTTGCGCCAAAGCCCGCCGCGATTGGCCTGAAGACCTTGCACTTTGGTGATGTGCGCGTGGAAAAAGCCGTGCGCCAGGCCGAGCGCCTGCTGGAGAAGGACATCCCGCTGCTGATCCACGGGGAAACCGGGGTGGGCAAGGAAGTCTTCGTCAAGGCCCTGCACCAGGCCAGTTCCCGCAGCCAGCAGGCGTTTATCGCGGTGAACTGTGCGGCGATTCCCGCCGAGCTGGTGGAATCGGAACTGTTCGGCTACGAAAAAGGCGCGTTCACCGGCGCCAACCAGAAAGGCAGCATCGGCCTGATCCGCAAGGCCGACAAGGGCACGCTGTTCCTCGATGAAATCGGCGATATGCCGCTGCCGACGCAAGCGCGCCTGCTGCGGGTATTGCAGGAGCGTTGTGTGCAGCCGGTGGGCAGCAGCGAGTTGTTCCCGGTGGATTTGCGCATCATCTCGGCCACTAACCGAGCCTTGCGCGAGCAGGTCCAGGCCGGGCGCTTTCGCGAGGACTTGTACTACCGCATCGGCGGCCTGACCCTTGAATTGCCGCCGTTACGCGAGCGCAGCGACAAGCGGGCGCTGTTCCAGCAGCTGTGGCAGCAACACCGGGAGCCAAGCCAATGGGCCGGGCTCAGCGCCGAGGTGCTGGCACTGTTCGAACAGCACCCGTGGCCCGGCAACCTGCGCCAGGTGAGCAGCGTGCTGCAGGTGGCGCTGGCGATGGCCGAGGAACAGCCGATCCGTCCGGAGCATCTGCCGGACGATTTTTTTGTCGATTTGAACCTGACGGCGCCACTGCCCGCCAGTGAACACCTGGATGCCAGCATCGACCTGACCCAGCGCTTGAAGGCCGCCGGCGGGAATATTTCCCACCTGGCGCGGGAGCTGGGCGTGAGCCGCAACACCCTGTACAAGCGCCTGCGCCAGAACGAACGCTAGCGCGGCTTGACCACCACCAGCAGGTCGGTGAAGTACTCCACCTGGATCGGCAGGTTATCCGCCAGGGTCGACAGCGCCGCCGCCGTGTCATCCAGCTTGAACACCCCAGTCACCCGCAGGTTCTGCAAGGCCTGGGGGTCGAAGCGCAGTAGGCCGTGGCGGTAGCTGGCCAGGGTTTGCAGCACTTCGCTCAGGGGTTGGTCGTTGACCTTGAGCAGGCCACGGGTCCAGGCGTCCGGGTCGGTGTCGTCGGTGGCCTGGGGCGGTTGGGCGCGACCATGGTCGAGGATCGAACGCTGGCCGGCGGTGACCTTGACCCCTTCGCTGCTGTCCCCTTTGACCGCCACGATGGACTCGATCACCGTCACCACCGTCGTGCCGTCTGGCGCGCGCTTGACCAAATAACGCGTGCCCAGTGCCGTCGCCGTGCCTTGGTCGGTACGCACCACGAAGGGCCGTTGCGCATCCTTGGCCACGTCGACCCAGAGTTCGCCTTGCAGCAGTTCGATCACCCGTTGGTGACCGTCGAATTTCACGTCCACCGCCGAGTTGCTGTTGAGTTGCAACTGGCTGCCGTCTTCAAGGGCGATCTGGCGCCGCTCGCCCACGCCGGTGCGCTGGTCGGCCATCCACACCGGCAGGTGCGTAAGGCCCAGCCAGCCGCAGAGTAATACGCCGAGCACGCCCATCGCCTGGGCACCGCGCGCGCGACGCGGGGCAAATGCGCGGTTCAGGGCCACGCGTGCGGGTTGTGCAGGCAAGGTGTCGAGGCTGCCCCACAGCGCGCGCATGCGCTCGATGGCGACGGCGTGGCGAGGGTCGGCCTGGCACCAGGCGTTGAAGGCCTGACGCTCGGCGTCGCTGACCTCTTCGTCGTGCAGGCGGGTCAGCCAATTCGCCGCTTGCTGGATGATCTGTTCGGAACTCATGCCAGCGGGTCTGCCGCGTGCAGGCTGTGGTAACAGTGCACCAGGGCGCTGGAGATGTAGTTTTTGACAGTGCTGGCGGACACCTCCAGGCGCGTGGCGATTTCGCTGTAGGTCAGCCCGTCGAGGCGACTCAACAGGAAGGCTTCGCGAGCCTTGGCGGGCAAGCCGGCAAGCATTTCGGCGATGCGTTCCAGGGCTTGCAGGGCCACATGGATCGCGGCCGGATCGGGCATGCCGGCGTCCTCACTCTGGATCACCAGGGCTTCCATGTAGGCTTTTTCAATGCGTCGACGCCGGGCGCCATCGATCAGCAAACGCCCTGCGGTGGTGGCCAGGAATGCCCGGGGCTCCTGGATATTTTGCGGCTCGGCCAGCATCAGCACACGGATGAAGGCATCGTGGGCCAGGTCGGCGGCGTGCTGGGAACATCCCAGTTTTCTGCGCAGCCAGCCCTGCAACCAGCCGTGGTGCTCGCGGTACATCGCCGTAAGGGTCTGCTGACGCACTGAATCGCCCAGCGCGGCCGGAATGTCATGCATGCGCAAAAGAGTCTCAAATGGGAAGAGTTACCAATTGCGCAAACAATGCCAGTAAAACGGTGTAGGAGCAAGGCCCTCCCCGTCGCAGCCCGCTCGCCACAGGGGGCTGGATAGCTGCGGCTTAGCGCCAGCTCCATGAGACACCGGTGTAGATTCCGCGGCCGTCGGCCGGGGTTGAGCGTGCGACATCCAGGCCCTTGTCGTCGTAGCCCGGCGTGACGGTGTTGGCGTAGCGACGGTTGGTGAGGTTGCGCAGGTCGACCCAGGCTTGCCAGTCCTGCTTGGGTGCGTCGTAGCCGAAGGTCGCGCCCAGAAGGGTGTAGGACGCGGCGTAATAGGAATTGGCGTAGTCCACCGCCACCCGTGAGGAATACTCGGTATTGAGGCCGGTGTAAAAACCCGTCGGGTGGCTATAGCGCAGTTGCGCCTGATAGTAGTGCTGGGGGATGCCCGGCAAGCGGTTGCCGCCGAAACGGTCGTCGTCGCGGTAGTGGAAGTCGCTGAAGGTATAGGCTTGGCGCAGGTCGAGCTTACCGCTGCGGCCACCGTCCCACAGCGGGCTGAGCAGGCCCAGTTCCACGCCCTGGTGCACGGTGGGGCTGGCGTTGGATTCGGCGACGATGGCATTGCTGGTCGAGGTCTGGGCCTGGGTTTCCACGGTGAGCAGTTCATGGCGCACTTCGGAGCGGTACAGCGCCAGGTCCCACTGGCCGAGCCATGCTTCGCCACGGCCACCGATTTCCAGGGTGGTGGCAGTCTGGTTTTTCAGGCTGACGCCTTCGCGCTGTAATCCAGTGGCCGGGCCGCTGCCCGCTGGAAAGTACTTGTTGGAACCCCAGATCATCGACCACGCATGCGGCGGCTCGACCGAGCGGCTCAAGTTGCCGTACACCTGCAATTGCGGGGTGAAGTCATAGCGCAGGCCGATGCGCGGCGCGTAGTCCCAGTCATGCTGGCTGAGCGGCGCTTGGCCTTCGGGATAGGTGACCTGGGTCTCACGGCGGGTGTAGATCGCGGCCAGGCCGGTGGTCAGCCACAGGTCCTGGACCAGTTCCAGGTCGTTGCCGATATGCAGCACGGTGTCGGAGCCCAGGTAGCTATAGTCGCGGGTCTTGGTGCCGGGGGCGTAGGTTGCGGTGTTGCCAGCTGGCGTGCGCACGTATTCCGATGTGCCGTTGTTGGGCATCGCCTGGGTGGTGCGCAGGCCGAGGGTGGTTTTGCTGTCGTGGCCGAACAGCGTGTCCTGGCGGATGTAATTCAGGGTGCTGCTGATATCGGTGTAGGCCACCTTGAGACGGTTGGTGCCTTCGCGCAGGTCCATCGGGTAATCGTGATAGGCCAGCCCGACTTCCAGGCGCGAATTGTCGTCCAACTGCAAGGTGGTCTTGTTGGCGATCCAGGTGGAGCCTGGTTGCAGGCGCTTGGAATCGCGGGCAGCGTTGAGACTGTTGGCGGCGCGCGGGTCGTGGCTGATCTGGGCGCGGGTGAGTTTGCCGGGGGTGTCGTTGGTGGTTTCGCGGTAGCGGAAATAGAAACGGGTTTCCAGGTCCGGGTTGAAGCGGTAGCCGAAGTTGGCGGCCATGCCCTTGCCGGTGGCGGCGCTCTGGCGCTGGTAGCCGTCGGATTCCGAGTCGGTGAGGCTGATGTAGTAGTCGGCATCCCCCAGCACCTGGCCCGAACTGATCTCGCGCTGGGCATAGCCACGGCTGCCGGCTTCGTAGCGCACTTGCAGCTTGGGCGCATCGTAGCCGGTATGGGTCACGTAGTTGACCGCGCCGCCCAGGGCCAACGCGCCTTGATCAAAACCGTTGGCGCCGCGCAATACCTCGACGCGGCTTTGCCACAGCGGGTCCTTGAGTTCATAAGGGGTGCCGCCGGGGCCGGTCAGCGGCAAGCCATCGAACATTTCGTACAGCCCTGAAGCATGGGCGCCTGGGCTGCGGTTCAGGCCCGAACCGCGAATGGACAGCTTCACCCCTTCGTTATTCGCCGCCTTGGCATACACACCCGGCTGATACTTGAACACGTCTTCGTTGGTGCTCACCCGCCCCTGCTGCACGCTGCTCATGTCGATGTAATTGGTGGCGCCGGGCACGCTCTTGAGCTGCGCCTGGGCCACTTCGCCGGCGCCGGCCTCGGGCGTGGTGACTTCGACCGGTGCCAATTGCAGGTCTTCGGCATGCACCAGCGAGCTAAAGGTCAGGGCGGCGAACAGGAACGGAGGTGGGCGCAGCAGCATGGGCGGATCCTTGGAATTCGGGGGCGTGAAAGGCTGGGCCGTCACGCGAACAGTGATGGGAAGACAACGATGCCCGCCAAGTCACGCCTTGATAACGGACCAGACCCTTCCCACAACAGCGTCGGACCGGATTTATTTTTTAAGTCCAAAATCGAATTAATACATGCAAACTCAGTATTTAAAGAAATAACCAGTACCCATTACTGTGGAGCCATCGAGTCACCTACGAGATCGCCTCCCATGCCTGCATCCGCCACCGTCATCAACTTTACCCTCCACCGCAAACGCCGCCAGGCACGTGCAGCGGCCGAGTTGATGTGGGCGATGTACGCGGCGCGCGCAGGGTTGGCGGTGTTTACCACCCACGCCGCAACGCCCAGCGATACACGCCGGGCGTAGGCCTATGAATTTCCTGCATGTGATTCCCGAACCGCCCGAACCGCTGCCCAAGCCCAGCACCGATGACGATGTGATCAGCTTGTGCGTGGCGCATAACCTGCAACGCCTGCGCAGCAAACGGCACTTGTCACTGGACGCCCTGGCACGCGCCTGCGGCGTGAGCCGGGCAATGCTGGCGCAGATCGAATCCGGGCGCAGCGTGCCGTCGATCAAGGTGTTGTGCAAAATTGCCAAGGGCTTGAAGGTGTCGGTGGCGGCGTTCCTGGAAGATCGCGCGTTCGAAGGGGTGGAAGTGTTGCCGGCGCAGCAGAGCAAGCGCCTGGTGAGTGCCGATGGCGCGTTTATCAGCCGCGCATTGTTTCCCTACGATACGGCACGCCAGTCCGAATTCTACGAGATTCGCCTGCGGGCACTCGGCGAGGAAGTGTCCCAGGGCCACGGCCCGGGCATCCAGGAAAACCTGGTGGTGGCCCAAGGCGTGCTGGAAGTCAGCGTCAATGACGAGCGCTACCTGCTGTCCACCGGCGATTCAATCCTGTTCTACGCCGACCAGCCCCACCGCTACCGCAACCCGGCGGACAGCGAAGCCGTGGCGTTCCTGGTGATCACCTACCCCGAGCGGCTGGATTAATCACGGCAAAAAAAACGCCCCGACTTATCGGGGCGTTTTTTCATCGCGCGGGACCTGTCAGCAGGTGCAGCACATCATCGGCATGCCGTTGCAGCTCATCATCATGGGCATGGCGCAGTCGTTCATCATTTTGTTCATGAGCATGCAGCAGTTGTTCATTATGTCCATGCTCATGCCCGGCATCGGCATCATTTTGCACATCATGCCGTCGGCCATCATGGTGCATTCCATGACGCACTTCATCATCGGCATGGGCATGCCCATCATCGGCATCATGTTCATGCCGGTCATCATGGCCATGGCGTCAGCCGACATGCACATCATCGACAGGTTGGCGCACTGCATCATCATTGGCATGCCGCAGTTCATCATCATCGCCATCATTTCGGCATTGATCTTGAACTGGGCCATGTCCATGCCGGCTGCCGGCTTCAGGGTGCACATCATGGCGTCAGCGGCCATTTCGCATTTCATGGTTGCCATCATCATCGGCATGCCCATCATCGGCATCATTGGCATGGAGGTGTTCATCGGCATCTGCATTGCATTCATCATGTTCGAAACTCCGTAATCGACAGGAAATGGCTAGGTTCTGGCGCCGATTCTAGAGAGGCCGGAGGGCTGCGCAAGACGCCGGCAGAGCAGCAGGAATGGATGCTCCCGGGGACGCTTGGTCGAACAAGACAGCTGCAACAGGTGCGATGACAATGAATCGGACGCTATTGCGTTACTTGCATCCGTTCCCTGGCGTGAATGGACGTCATGGATATTCGATTGAGGAATCTCGTCCAACCTTAAGGAAATAAACGGTCTAACGGATGCCCCTAGCCGTCGGGCTTCTCCAGCGACTGCATCAATTCATCGGCCTCCGACCCCGGTGGCAACCTGAACCCATGCATTTCATCAGCGGCAAGAATTTCATCCAGAGCGGCGAGCAACTGCGCTTCTGTCGGCGAGTCTCGCAGCAGTTTATGCGCGGGCAGCAACAACTCGGAGGGAACGCCCTGAACGCTGGCAGCGTCGATCACAGCGAAGAGGATAAAGCGCAGGCGTATTTCGCGGTCCGTCGGCCAAGCCGTTTTTCGCTTACCCAAGGTAGGGCCTCGTTTTTTCAGAAAAATCCGAGGCTATTGTGCACAGACAGGTGTTTCAAGCATCGGGATGCAAGATAGGCAAATTCCTACAGCAGAAAGAGAAACAGCACTCCCCAAGGCCACATTCAACGCTTAAAAGGCTTGCCGCCGGCAAAATAAGCTCGGCTCATGCCCGGCTGCGTTGCAACTCCAAGGTGGTGCCGATAAGCCGCGTAAATATGCTCAGGATTTCGAACATCTGTGGGTTCTCAAGCTGCTTGGGCAACACATCCAGGGCGCACAAAGTGCCGAAGACGGTGCCATCCGAAAACACAATGGGCAACGAGATATAACTCTCAAACCCATGGGCCCTGGGCAACGGATGCTCCCAGAACACCGGATCCTTGCTGGCGTGCTCGATGATGATCGACTTGCGATTGGCGCGTGCCTGGTTGCATAGGGTGGCTTCGACCCGCAACTCGTCGCCCACCTCCAGCCCGAAATGCAACTCATCGTGCACGGCACAGGCCACCCAGTGACTCTCGGTCATCTTGGAAATGGCGGAAAACCGCATTCCAGTCAAACGCGTGGTGAGTCGCAAAATGTTGGACGTGGTTTCAATCTCCGTAATGGCGTCCAACTCTTCAACCGTTAGATGTTTGATAACACTCTCCTCAAGTCACAGGCGTCATCATTGCATCGGCCATCGGTGGTACGGCTTAACTCACTGCCGACGAAATGCATTACTGCACGGGCAGGAAATTCATCAGCAACAGGCTTTGTGCATAGTTAAGCCCAATACGGCGGTAGCGCTCGTCGAGCATCTGGGTCAACAGGTCAAGGCGCGCAACAATCTTGCCGAACTCGACGGCGAAACTCAGGTTGCTGCCCTCCTCCGAGATCTCGTTGGAAAACAGGAGCAGGACGCCATTTGCATCCTGGCGCTTGCTGAGCAGCCAGGTGGCCTTCTCGATATTGCGCGCGGCGTTGCTGACGAACTGCGGGTTGATCGAGTCGGTAATGTAGAACTCGGTACGCCCACCGTGGGCGGTCACGATCATGCTGCCGATGGCATAGATAAACGCCCCGACCCGATCGCCCTGAAACTCGGGGCTCAAGGAGTAACTCAGCGCCGCCAGGTCGCGACGCTCCCCGAGTGCGGGCAACGAGCGGCGCTGCTCAATGGCCAGGCGGATCTCCCGCGCAGCGCTCACCGCATCCGGATAACCCGACTGGCGCCACTGGTTGGGGTTGCGCAGGTAGAGCTTGTTCATGAGCAAATACAGGCTTTGCAAGTTGTCGCGCATGCCCAGGGTTGCCATGCGATCGACACTGGTCTGGAAGAATTCATCGGGTTTGCCGTTACTGAACTGCTTGGCGATGTCGCGTCCCTGCTGCTGGGTACAGCCACTGGCGCAGAGCATTAACACCACGGCCAGCCACAGTGGCCGACGCACTTGTCGAGTCTTGAATAAAAGTAACGTGCGAGCCATCGGCACCCGATCTGGTTCTTTTGCCCGCGCGGGAAATCGGCAGGGCTGGGACAAAGATAGATTGGAGAAATGAAAAAAAGTGCGATGGGCTGGGCAGATAGTTGTAAGCAGAGCATGCCGGGCGCTGAATCGGCCCAATCGTGAAAGATTCGTTTCAGGGCCTATACTCAATGGAACAGTTGCGAGTGTTGTTGGCGATCCAGGGAGGATCTACATCGCGTACGGCACTTCTCCCCCGCAGCTGTACAGGAGGGTCGCACAGATGAAACATCCCATTCGAGCTCAGATTTTTGTCCAGGTGATTTGCCTGCTATCGGTGGCTCAGCTTTTCTGCTGAGCCATGGGTCACTGCCTTTAAGATCAGCTGCGAGTGTGGCTGGGGCAGTTTTCGCCCTGTATTTGGGCCCATCAACTTAAATGCCATTGCTGCCGCAGTAGCGTTCGCGCGGGTTTCAAGCGCGGACGGCCCGACACTACGCGTCTGGTATTAACGCGAATGTTTCATTTATCCAGATTCACCAGCTCGTGCATCCGCGCCCCTATCATTCCCCGCAACCATTCAGCGTGGAACGCCATTTCGTCCAGAGAGATACCCTCACCCAACTGATATTCGAAAACCTTGTCCTTGGGTCCCTGACCCACGAGGTGGAAATGCCCATAGCGATCAAACCGGGCGAGGACATAGGGGCAGACGTAAATGATGTTGCTGAATGGCACGCGCACTTCGTAGGGCCCGCGGCCACGACGGATAACCGTGAGGCTAAGCAGTTGCTGGTTTTCATCGAACGTAAAGGCCTCCACATGAGGCGTAGAGGCCATCCAGGCAAACATCGCACCGATGAGCAATGCGGTACCGAGCATGAACAGGATGAGCGTCGACGTCGTAAAACTCGATTCAGCGCTGGCCGGCGCGCCCTGCAGCGCTCCGAGCCCAGCCAGGAGCAACATCACCAGCCCGTAGCCCGGCAACAGCATCAGTAGCGCAATGTAGAACCCCAGGATCCCCCGACCACTGCCGCCAACGCTCGGTAGATCAGGGCCGTAATACCAGGTGGGTGGGTGCGCGACAGGGTTTCCAGTGCTTGGCGCTCCAGGAAGCGTGGCGACGCGGTGAGGTGGGTCTTGACGGTTCATCCAGCAGGCTCCAGGGGTTGCAGCGTTCAATAATGGGCGAAAAGCCAGGAACCTTCGCATTCCCCTCAAACCGTTAGTTGGACGCCCGCCTACGGGCAGCCTTACTTGAGCAGGGCAATCACCGCGCAGACAATCATGATCGCCAGCGCCGGCCACTGCATGGGCATGAAAAAGAAGTGATGGTGCACGCCATCTTCATGCACCTGCCGATTCAGGACAAAGCCCAGCACGGTGTTGATGGCCGAGCCAATCCCCACCCCCATCAACAGTTGCATCAGTGAGGTATTGCCGGGTTTGACACTGGGGTCGGGCCACACCCCCATCAGCAACAACACCATGGCCACCGGCGTGAACAGTGTCAGCCAGCCTGCGCCGCGATAGATCATCGTTTAATCCTCATGAATGACACGATTGGCTCAAGCCGGCTCGCGTGCTTGCTCTTCAGCCGCAAACACGGCATCGAGTGTGTTGAGGAACAGGTCGTGGCTCAGAATGCCGGTGGCGATGGTCGACAACACGGGTTTGCCGCTCTCGTCCTTGATCACCACCTTTTCGGTCCAGGCGTTGAGGTCGACGGTACGCAGCGACGACATCGGCACCTTGCACCCTTGGTATTCGAGGAGATCCTGGCTCACCACAATCGGCGTCGTGGTGACTTTGAGGAAGTTGCCGCTGACGCGCTTGCCCCAGACCTGCCCGGAGCTGATGCAATTGAACCTGACCGCCCCACCCGCCTCCAGCGTCGCCAGCACCCCCGGCAGACGTGCACGTACGTGCAGCTCACGGACCAACTGCTGGAAATCGTGAAAGCCCTTGAGGCTCTCGATCACTCGATGAAACGGCTCGCTGGCATTACGACGGTAGGCCAGGTTGGTGATCATGCCGGTCAGCACGGTTTGCCCGGAGCCAAACAGATACAGGTCATCAATCTCGGCAAAGGCGGTGTATTCGCGCTGATCGTTGATGATGCGCTCGATACCATGTTCATACACGTCGTAAAGCGGCGCACGCAGTTTCCTGTGCCAGGCGTAAGCGGCAAATACACCCAGCCCGAGAACCGCCAGCAAAGCGCTGGTGGCGTAAATCAAGGTATGGGGGCTGCTGAAGTTGAAGGCCATGCCACGGGACGTCTGGAGGCTGACCGGCCCTTCATTGCCCGGTGGCAGGATCGTGCCCAGATACAACACAAACCCGGCGAGACCTAACAACACAACGCCAAATATCACACTGAAAATCAGAAAACCCTTGCCGTGACGGAAACTGGCGATCAGTTCGCCGGTGGCGGAAGGCGCTTGGGAGGGGGATGACTGCATAACGCTTGCGTCCTTGTAATGGGGTAGCGCGCGCCGCGGTTTACGCGGAGCCGATTGAGCCGTGCCCCCACTGGGCAGGCTTGGCACGGCAGGTTGGAACATGGCCCATTAACATCGTTCCCTGCGCATATGGGTTAATGCCAACGGGTTCACAACGTTCGCGACATTGGGGCCGGAAACACGAAAGCCCCGCTAAGGCGGGGCTTTCGTTTAAGTCCTGGCGGGAAACCACGCCTGGGACCCTCGTCATCTTTCGGACAATGCAGCGCTTGTTTCACCCGAGATGGAAGTCTTTTTCAGCGTTTCCCTAGCGGGCAAAAGACGTCCCCGGACGCGGAATCATTATCGGGCTTGGCGAAGCACAAGCTCCGACAGACGGGTCTTAACTCGGAAGCAGAACTCACGAATTTGAAATTGATAAGCCGGCATAACCATGTAGTTTAAATCGGGACCCAATGAGTCTTTAATTTCCATGTATTTGGCAGTCTTGGCAGCAATGGCCTGGTATTGCGCCTCGTATTTATCGTAAGACGCTTTGTTGTAGACCTTTAAAACATCCAATTCTTTACGGCATTGCTCAGCGCGATTTTGGTTCAAGTTTGTTTCTGATTCTGACTGAGCCGCCTCCGGAGAAGCTGCTTTCGGGGCGTCAACACTGGCGTTCGCAGGTGCAGCCTCATATCGCACAGTCCACTTTTCTGGGGTCGAAGGTGCGACTTCAGGCGGTGCTTCCTGGACGACGGCAGGAGGTGGAGTCACATCAGGTTTTTCGGGAGTTTTCGTAGCGCATCCAGAGAGGGCAAGCCCTACCACTACAACGATGCCACACATTTTATCCATCGGTTCCACCAAGAGGTAATTACGGATGGCTGAGTCGTTAGGTTCTGGGTAAAAGTAGTAACTCATTCAATCATCGAGTGTAATTTTTCTACCAGCCTCAAGGCGCTCAGCCTCTCTTCCTTGAGTGCGCAGATGAACGATAGTAGTAAAAAAATAAAAAGATGACGAGCAAAAGCTGGCTGGAAAAACCACGAATTTAATGAGCCAGTGGAAGTGGCTTCAGTTGCTTGATTCAGGTCCCGGGCTGCATCGGCAATCATCAGTATTAGCTGCACGAGTCTGCTACAGGGCACAGTAAGCAGAAGATCGCCAAACCCCAGAAACACAAAAGCCCCGCAATCGCGGGGCTTTCGTTTGAATCTTGGCGGGAAACCAGGGATTCGAACCCTGGGAACGCTATTAACGTTCGCCGGTTTTCAAGACCGGTGCATTCAACCACTCTGCCAATTTCCCTTGTGCATCACAGGATTAGGATAGCCCATCCTGTCTCAGCGGGCGCCATAATACCCGAATGAAACACACTGTCAAACTCTCGCCATCGCTTGTTACAGAGCGTCTGTTATGATCTTTGCGACTGAACGTTTCAAAACCGAAGGAGTGTCGCCATGCGCGAACAGAATTACGCAGTGAATGGTAACGCGCAGGCTGAGCAGCTTGAAGTCAGCCGCGTGTTGCGCAACACCTATGGACTGCTCGCCCTTACCCTCGCATTCAGCGGCTTAATGGCGTTCGTGGCCCAGCAGATGCACGTCGGCTACCCGAATATCTTTGTCGTACTGATCGGTTTCTATGGCCTGTTCTTCCTGACCAACAAGCTGCGTGACTCGGCCTGGGGCCTGGTGTCGGCGTTTGCCTTGACCGGCTTCATGGGCTTTATCCTCGGCCCGATCCTCAACCGTTACCTCGGCATGGCCGGCGGTGCGGAAGTGGTCAGCTCGGCGTTTGCCATGACCGCCCTGGTGTTCGGTGGTCTGTCGGCCTACGTGCTGATCACCCGCAAGGACATGAGCTTCCTGGGTGGTTTCATCACCGCAGGCTTCTTCGTGTTGCTGGCGGCGGTGGTGGCGGGCATGTTCTTCCAGATCAGCGGCCTGCAACTGGCGATCAGCGCGGGTTTTGTGCTGTTCTCCTCCGTGTGCATCCTGTTCCAGACCAGCGCCATCATCCACGGCGGTGAGCGCAACTACATCATGGCGACCGTCAGCCTGTATGTGTCGATCTACAACCTGTTTATCAGCCTGTTGCAGATCTTCGGCATCATGAGCCGCGACGACTGATTTACTCGCTGCATAAAAAATGCCCCGTATCGACAGATGCGGGGCATTTTTGTTTTCGGGGTATCAGTACTGGTTGGGTTCCATTTCCAGCTCGACCTTGAAACGCTGGGCGATATCCCGCTGGATACGTTGGGCCAGGTTGGCAATATCGTGGCCTGTGGCGCCGCCATAGTTGACCAGCACCAGCGCCTGCAGGGCATGCACGCCGGCGTCGCCGTCACGAAAGCCCTTCCAGCCGGCCTTGTCGATCAGCCAGCCAGCGGCCAGCTTCATCTGCCCATCCGCCTGCGAGTAAGCCACCAGGTCCGGATACTGCGCCTGTAACTCTTCAGCCAGGGCCTTGGACACCAGCGGGTTCTTGAAGAAGCTGCCGGCATTGCCAAGCACTGCCGGGTCGGGCAATTTTTCGCTACGGATGCTGCAAATCGCGCGACTGACATCGCTCGGTGTCGCCTCGGTGATCCCCTGCCCTGCCAGGCGCTGCTGCACTGGGCCGTAGTCGAGCTTGAGGTGGCTGGCGCGGCTCAGGGCAAAGCGTACCCGCAGGATCAGCCAGCGCCCGGTTTCGTGCTTGAACAGGCTGTCGCGGTAGGCAAAGTTGCATTCTTCCAGGCTGAAATCGCGCAACTCGCCGGTCTGGCGATCGAGGGCGGTCAAGCCGACAAAGACGTCCTTGATTTCCACGCCGTAGGCGCCGATGTTCTGCATGGGGGCAGCACCGACGGTGCCGGGGATCAGGCTGAGGTTTTCCAGGCCGCAGAAGCCCTGTTCCAGGGTCCACAGTACAAACGGGTGCCAGGCTTCGCCGGCTTCGGCTTCGACCACCACCTGCATGCCATCATCCTGTAGCACCCGAATGCCCTGGGTGGCCATGCGCAACACCAGGGCAGGAATGTCCTGGGTCAGCAGCAAGTTGCTGCCACCGCCGATCACCAGCAAGGGCAACGCCTGGGTCGACGCATAGGCCAGTGCCTCGCGCACATCGGCGTCACTGCGGGCCTCGGCGAAGAGTTGGGCACGCACATCAATGCCAAAGCTGTTGAATGGCTTGAGCGACACCTGCGCCCGCACTTGCAAGGTCATAACCGTCCCTTCAATTCGATCACCAGTAAATCACACGCCTGCTCGATCAAGTCCAGGACCCGTTCGAAGCCTTGTTCGCCTTCATAGTAGGGATCCGGCACCTCGTCCACTTCAGCCTCATAGCGCCGCAGGAACAGGTCCAGCTCCGCCTTGCCCTGGCCGGGCTGCATGGCCTTGAGGTTGCGCAGGTTGCTGTGATCCATGGCCAGGATCAGGTCGTAGCGTGCAAAGTCGGCGCGGGAGACCTGCCGGGCCCGCTGGGCCGACAAATCGTAGCCGCGCACCAGTGCCGCACGTTGGCTGCGCTGGTCCGGCGGGTTGCCGATATGCCATTCGCCGGTGCCGGCGGACGCTACGTCGACCTGCCCCGCCAACCCGGCTTCGCGCAATTTATGGCGCAGTACGCCCTCAGCGGTGGGCGAGCGGCAGATATTGCCCAGGCAGACAAACAGAACCTCCATCAGGCCCCCAGCAGGCGACGGACGCGCTCAAGGTCTTCCGGGGTATCGACACCCGCAGGCGGTGCTTCCAGAGCATCGCCCACGTGGATGCGTACGCCGTGCCAAAGGGCTCGGAGTTGCTCCAGGGATTCGGTATTTTCCAACCAGCACGGACCCCAGCTGACGAAGTCATGCAGAAAACCGGCACGATAGGCGTAGATGCCGATATGGCGACGGTACGGCACGCCTTCCGGCAACAGGTCAGGGTTCCTGGCGAAGGCGTCGCGCGCCCAGGGCAAGGTCGAACGGCTGAAGGTCAGCGCCAGGCCGTTGACATCACTGACCACCTTGACCACGTTCGGATTGAACAGGGTGTCGATGTCTTCAATCGGCTCGGCCAGGGTCGCCATACGCGCTTCACCATGGGCAGCCAGGTTGGCGGCCACCTGGTCGATCACGCCCGGCGGGATCAACGGTTCGTCGCCTTGTACATTGACCACGATGGCGTCTGGCGCCAGGCCCAACTGCGTGGCCACTTCGGCCAGGCGGTCAGTGCCGGAGTTGTGATCTTCACGGGTCAGCACCGCTTCGGCGCCGAACCCTTTGCAGGCCTCGATGATGCGCGGGTCATCAGTGGCCACCACGACACGCTCAGCGCTGCTTTTGCAGGCCTGTTCCCACACCAGCTGGATCATCGGCTTGCTGCCGATCAGTTGCAGCGGCTTGCCCGGCAGGCGTGTCGAGGCGTAGCGGGAAGGAATGACAACGGTAAAGGCTGTGGTCATTTATCCAGGCGCTCGTCGGTGGTCAGGGTGCGGGCTTCGCTTTCCAGCATCACCGGGATGCCATCACGGATCGGGTACGCCAGGCCGGCGCCCTTGCTGATCAGCTCGGTTTTATCGGCGCTGAGCTTGAGCGGGCCTTTGCAGATCGGGCAAGCGAGGATGTCGAGCAGTTTGGTGTCCATGAGTGTTTCCTGGAAAAAAGCGTTTAAGGCAAAAGACGGGCGGGCAGCAGGCGCATCAGCTGCGTGTCGAACCAGGCGACGAACGCCGGCGACGGCACCGCATCCACCGCAAGGTACCACCAGTCGGGCTGGGCAAAGGCGCGGCACTTCACCGCGTCCTTCTCGGTCATGACCAGTGGCAATGACGGGGTAAAATTCAAGACCTCGGCGCTGTAGGGCGCGTGGTCGGCAAAAACATGGGGAATCGGCTGCCAGTGTAGCGTTTCAAGGGTGTTGAAGAAACGTTGTGGATTACCGATACCGGCGACCGCATGTACCTGCTGCCCCTCAGGAAAGTACGCCACCGACTGGCGCTCACCGCTGTGCAGGTTGACCAGCGCGGTGGGTTGCAGGCGAAACGCAAATCCATCGTCGCGATCCGAGCCGGCACCGTTGTAGAGCAGTGCATCCACACTGTGCAAACGCTCAACCGGTTCGCGCAATGGCCCCGCCGGCAGACAACGGCGATTGCCCAGACCCCGGGCGGCGTCGATCAGCACCAGTTCCAGGTCACGGGCCAGGCGGTAGTGTTGCAGGCCGTCGTCGGAGAGGATCAGGTCGAGGGCCTCGCTGGCAAGCAGGGCCTGCACCGCACGACTGCGGTCGGGATCGATCATCAGGGGCACACCGCAGCGCTGCACGATCAGCAAAGGCTCGTCACCCGCCACCGTGGCGCTGTGGCTGGCCTCGACGCGCCAGGGCAACTGCGGTGGCTTGGCACCATAGCCGCGACTGACCACACCGACGCGCAGGCCACTGCGCCGACAGTGTTCGATCAACCACAGGATCAACGGCGTCTTGCCGGTGCCGCCCACGGTGATATTACCGACCACCACCACCGGCACCGGCGATTGATAGATCTCGCCCTCTCCCGCCAGGAACCGCGCACGCTTGCGCTGCACCACCCGGCGATACAACGATTCCAGCGGACGCAACAACGCGAGCGCCGGATGGCCCTCATACCAAGCCTTGAGCAAACGATCGGACATGGCCATCAGGGTTGGCTCGCCGCCTCGACAGTGCTCATGCGCAGATGGCTGAAACCGAGCTTGCCGGCGGCGTCCATCGCCGTGATCACGGCCTGGTGCTGGGTCTTGCCATCGGCACTGATGGACAACGGCATCTTGGTATCGCCGCCGGACTCTTTCTCCAGGGCCGCCATGAGGCTGGCGAGGTCGTTTTTCTCGAGTACCTGGTTATTCACCGAAAACGCCCCGTCGGCGCTGATGGCGATGTCCAGTTGCTTGACTTCCTGGTCTTCGGCCGGCGAACCACTCACGGCTTCCGGCAGGTCGACACGCAGTTCGGTCTGCCGGGTGAAGGTGGTGGTGACGACAAAAAACAGCAGCAGGATAAACACCACGTCGATCAACGACGCGAGGTTGATGTCGACATTTTCCCGTTGCTTGCGGCGAAATTTCACGCTTTGCCCCCAACCAGGTCCACATCACGGTCACCCTGCACCACTTCCACCAGCTTGATGGCTTCCTGCTCCATACCGACCACCAGTTCATCGATGCGCCGCTGCAGGAAACGGTGGAAGAACACCGAAGGAATACCGACCATCAGGCCCGCCGCCGTGGTAATCAGGGCCTTGGAGATACCGCCGGCCAGCACGGCCGCGTTGGTGGTCATGCCCGAGCCCATGAAAGAACTGAAAATATCGATCATGCCCAGTACCGTCCCCAGCAAGCCGAGCAACGGCGCCATGGCTGCGATGGTGCCGAGGGCGTTGATATAGCGCTCAAGTTCATGGATAACCCGGGCGGCGGCCTCTTCGATGCATTCTTTCATGATCTCGCGACCATGCTTGGAATTGGCCAGGCCGGCGGCGAGGATCTCACCCAGCGGCGAGTTGGCGCGCAGTTCCTTGAGTTTGTCCTTGTCCAGCTGCTTGTTCTTGATCCAGCTCCAGACCTGCCCCAGCAGATGCTCGGGGGTGACGCGACTGGCGCGCAGGGTCCACAAACGTTCGGCAACGATGCCGAGTGCGGCGATGGAGCTCAGGATGATCGGCAACATCATCCAGCCGCCAGATTTGACCAATTCCCACACAGTGAATGTCCCCTCGAAAAAGTGCGCCACTTTACCATATAGGTTCGGCGGCGGGGTTCGTCGGCCATGGACCCGCCTGTCCCAGGCGCCAGTCTTTGGCATGGCCGGCTCAGGGTAACGTTTCGCGCCAAAAACGGCGTTGACTACGCGCAACAGTCGGTGGCTGGAAAGCCCCTAATTGCACACGCACCGCGCCCTGCTCGGCACTGTCGTATATCTGGCTGCCCAGTCGCTGGTAGCGCTCCACCACCTGCGGGTGAGGATGGCCGAACGCATTGCCACGCCCACGGGAAATCAGCACCGACGTGGGCGCCAGCCGCTGTAGAAAAGGCCACGACGACGAACTGCGGCTGCCATGGTGAGGGGATTGCAGCCAATCGGTGCGCACGGCCAACGAAGACGCGAGAAATGCTCGCTCGGCAGCCCGATCAATATCCCCCGTGAGCAGCAGCCGCTCACCATTGGCCTGGACCTGCAGAACACAGGACTTGGGGTTACCATCAATCGCATCAGGCCACTGCCACAGCTCGAATGCCACACCGTCCCACTCCCACCGTTCGCCGCTGACACAGGGCTGGGTGGCGAGAAACGCGGGCAACCCCTCGGTTTCACCGCCCACGACACGCCGGATCGGCAACCCTCGGGCCACAGCCGACGCCCCACCGGCATGATCGGCGTCGGCGTGGCTCAGCAGCATCATATCCAGCGTCCCGACGCCGAGCTTTTTCAACGCAGGCACTACCACGCGGGCACCGAGGTCAACCGTCCCCGAACGCGGGCCGGCATCGTAGAGCAACGTGTGATGGCGGGTACGCAGGATCAAGGCCTGACCTTGCCCGACATCCAGCTGCACCACCTCCACCCGCCCATGGGGCACGAGCTCGCGGGGTGGAAACACGGCCAACAACAGCAGCGGCCAGCCCAGTGGCCGAAACGGCACGCCTTTGGGCAGCAGTAACAGCACCGCGCCGACCAGGCTGATCAGCCAGTAACCCAGGGGCACCTCGGCCGGTATCCAGGCAGGCATTTGCCCAGCGAGCCATGCCAAGCCCCGGAACAACCCGTCAAGCGCCCCGCCCGCCAGCCACAACAAACCCTCCCCGGCATACGGCAGCGGCAACAATGCGCTCCCCAGCAAGGCCAGGGGCAACACCACCAGGCTGATCCACGGCACGGCAACCAGGTTGGCCAGCGGCGCACTGACGCTGACGGGCAAGCCGAGCACCAGCAACACAGGAAACAGACCAACGGCAATCAAGCACTGGGGACGTGTCCATGCCTGCCAGACACTCCACGGCCCCAAGCGCCCACCAAATCCCAGGACCAGCACTGCGACAGCCATGAAGGACAGCCAGAATCCCGGTTGCAGGCTGGCCAGTGGCTCCAGGATCAGCACGCCATTGAGTGCCAGCAACAACGGCCACCAGAACCCCAGATGACGAAAGCGCAGGCGCCACACCAACACCAGCCCCACCATGACGCAGGCCCGTTGCACCGGCACGCCAAACCCTGCCAGCAGGCCGTACCCCAGCGCGGCGGCAAACGCCAGGCCGCACGCCCACGGCAGCCACGGCCAGGTACGGGGCCAGCAGCCGTAGCGTGCAAGTAGCGCGACCAACCCGTAGATCAACCCCGCAAGCAAGCCAATGTGCTGGCCGGAAATCACCAGCAGGTGCACCGTGCCAGTGTCCTGCAACACCTGCCAGTCTTCGGCCGCCAGCCCGGAGCCATCCCCCAGCACCAAAGCCGCCAGGCCCGCCTCGCGGCCGTGGGCGTCCACCGCCATCAGGCGTTGGCGAACAGTGTCACGCCAGGCATGACGCGCCGGCGCCAGGCGCTCACCATCCTTCACCGAGCCGGTGGCGCCAATGCGCTGGGCCAGCAGCCAGGCCTCCTGATCGAAACCATGAAAATTGAGCAGCCCGGCAGGCCGTTTCAGCGTCACGGCCATACGCCAGCGCTCGCCACTGCGTACCGGCGGCCCGCCGTGCCAAAACACCCGGATGCGCTTGGGCAACCGGGCGTTGCGCGCCTGGCTGTCGGCCAGCTCAAAACGCACGCCCGTCTCTGTCTGCTGCGGTAACCCGGTTACACGGCCTTCCAGCCATCGCGTCTGGCCATCCAGCACCGGCCGTAGTCGATCATCCAGCGCCCACTGCGCACTGATGCAGGCCCAGCTCAAGCCCAACAGGAAAAATGCCAGTGGCGACGTACGAAAGGGCAATAGCATCAATGCCAGCACCAGCATGGCTATCAGCCATCCCGTCGGCGGCAGCGCCGGTAGAAAGCGCAAGGCAAGCAACCCCAGCGCGAGCGCGAACATCCCTGTCTTCATGAACCCTCCTTTTCAAGTGATCCACTCAGTCTTAGACGAGGGCCCAGCGTGTCCTATGATGTTTTGTCACAAAGTCTGAATTTTCTGTTTATAGAATGCGGGCATACTTGCCCCTCGAACTGACCTGGACCCCCTATGCCTCGGCGCTTATTCAAACGGTACATGCCCGACCCCACCAGTATCAGGGAACACAAGTCATTACAGTTTCTTGGCACGTTGCTGCACGACCCGAACCTCTGGCACCTGAACCGGCACTCCGTGGCACGCGCCATGGCCGTAGGTTTGTTCGCGGCGTTTATCCCGATCCCGTTGCAGATGCTGCTGGCGGCAGTGCTGGCGATCACCGTGCGCGGCAATATGCCCATCGCTATCAGCCTGGTATGGCTGACCAACCCGATCACCATGCCGGTGGTGTTCATCTGCACCTACATGACCGGCGCCTGGCTGATGAATGTGCCACCGCGCAGCCTGCCCGACGACCTGACCTGGGAGTGGATCAGCGGCCAGTTGAGCACGCTGTGGCAACCCTTCCTGCTGGGTTCGGTGGTGTTGGGGCTGGTGCTGGGCGCATTGGCCTACTGCCTGACCATGGGGTATTGGCGCTGGTGGGTCGCGCACCAATGGAAAAAGCGCAAGCAGCGCCGAGGCTGAGACCTATCGCGCCGGCAACCGCAGGTGCACACGCAGGCCCTGGCCGGTATTTTCCGCCCACAGGCTGCCGTCCTGGCGTTGCACGGCATTACGCGCGATGCTCAGGCCCAGCCCGAAGCCACCATCGCCGGGCCTCGAACCGTCCAGCCGCGTAAACGGCGCAAAGATTCGCTCCAGATCCTGCTCATCGATTCCCCCGCCCTGGTCTTCCAACCAAAGGTGCCAATACTCCCCCTCGCGGCAGCCATCCAGGCACACGCCCCCCTCCGCCGGGGAATGGCGTATGGCGTTGCGCAGGATATTCTCCAGGGCCTGGGCCAGGGCATTCAGGTTGCCCCTCACCCAACTGTCGGCGCCCAGAAGGCAGGGCAGCCGCGATGCCGGCCAACCGCTTTCAAAGCACGCGTTCTCGCGCAGCATGTCCCACAGCGCTTGCACCTGAATATCTTCTTTGGGCAGCGGCGCCCGCTCGGTATCCAGCCAGGCCAGTTGCAGGCTGTCTTCCACCAGGCGCTGCATGGCGTCGATCTCCCGACCCAGCCGCTCACGCAGGCGCGCAAGATCCTGCTCACTGTCACAAGCCACCCGCAAACGGCTCAAGGGCGTGCGCAGTTCATGGGACATGTCCCTTAACAGCTGCTGTTGCAGCATCACGGTACCCTGCAAGCGCTCGGACATATGATCAAACGCGCGCCCCAGCTCGCCCAATTCGTCCTGGCGGCTGGTGGCGTCGTGGGACATCCGCGTATTCAACTGATCGGCACGCCATGCGTTGGCCTGCTCGCGCAGTTGATTGAGGGGCATGATCAGCAGCCGATAGAGACCGATGCACAGCAATAAGGTAAAGAGGCCGGGAATCACGCCGTTGGTCACCACCCGCCAGAACAGTTGGTAGCGCCCCGGCATAAAGCGCTGCGGCAGTTCAATCACCAGCGAACCGGCGCCCGGGTCCACCGCAAACGGGATCTTCAACCACGGCAACCCCTTGACGTGGCGACTGACCGGCCAGTCCAGGCCCCGCAGGAAGGTCAGGCGCTGGCTTTCCGTGTCGGTCAGCGGGTAGCTGCTCAACGACTGCAAGTCATTGCCGATCACCCCGATCCATGTGCTTTCGCGCTTGCCCATTGCCTGCAGCCACGCATCGACGCCGGCATTGCCGCCCTGGTTCCAGGCCTGCTCGGCGCCTGCCGCATAACCACTCAAGGTGCTCCTGGCCTCATCGGACAGGTAGGCGTTCTTTTGCTCCATGTACCGACCCCAGGACCAACTGAGCCAGATCATCAGCAAACAGAAGGCGATCAGCAGGCAGGCGAGCTTCCAGAATAACGAGTGCCTGCCCGGCAGCCGTTTCAGCGATGCCTCAAAGCCCATCGTCGTGACCGCTCAGCACATAGCCCTTGCCCCACACCGTGCGCACCTCACGCTCGGTGTAGCCGATGGCCTTGAGCTTGCGGCGGATCTGGCTGATATGCATGTCGAGGCTGCGATCATGGGGCGCATAACCCCGTTGCAACACGTGCTGGTAGAGGAAGGCTTTGCTGAGGACTTCTTCAGCGTTGCGGTGCAGGGTTTCCAGCAGGCGATATTCGCTGCGGGTCAGGCCCGCCCAGTGGCCTTGATGAAAAACATCGCACAGCTCATCATCGAAACGCAGCGTGCGGGTGTCCTCGCGCACGGGCGCAAGCGTCGGCAACGGGCGCCGATCCAGGGCCACCCGACGCAGGATGGCTTCGATACGCACGCGCAGCTCAACCATGCTGAAGGGCTTGGGCAGGTAATCATCGGCCCCCAGGCGAAAACCGCTGACGCGATCGGTTTCAGCGCCCAGGGCCGACATCAGGATCACGGGAATCGAATGGCTCCGGCGCAGATGGGTGAGGATCGACAAGCCATCCAGGCCCGGCAGCAGAATATCCATCAACACCACGTCGAATGCCTGGTCGCGCGCCATCTCCAGGCCCTGCTGACCGTTCTGGCACCAGGTGACCTGGAAGCCACAGCGCCCCAAATGCTCATGCACATAGGCACCCAGCACGGGGTCATCTTCAATTGTGAGGATACGGGGTAGGCCAACTGCCGCGGGATTCATTAGCGTCTGCAAGTCATTCTCAATCACTGATTATTCAAGATAACCCCGCCGCAGGCAATCGCCACACAGTGCCCAACGGCCCGAAGATTGCCCTCTGTCATTAATTTGCAAGATTCCAGGCCGCGCAAATGGCTACACTGCGCAGGTGGCGCGGGCCGGATGCCGGCGCGGAAGATTGATATCAGTGTGGTAGCAGGAGAGTGGCGTGCTTAAAAGAATGGGGATAAAAGGCCGCGTACTGTTGCTGACCTTATTACCGACCAGCCTGATGGCCTTGTTGTTGGGAGGGTACTTCACCTGGATGCAGCTCTCGGAGTTGCAGGCCCAACTGCTGCAACGCGGCGAAATGATCGCCGAGCAGCTGGCGCCCCTGGTGGCTCCGGCCATGGGCAGCAGGAATACCGACCTGCTGGAGCGTATCGCCACCCAATCCCTGGAACAGACGGACGTGCGCACCGTGGCGTTCCTCGCGCCGGACCGCACGCCCCTGGCCCACGCCGGCCCGACCATGCTCAACCAGCCGCCGGTCGGCAACAGCTCCCACCTGCTGCAACGCACCGGCAACGACGCCACACGCTACCTGCTGCCGGTGTTTGGTCGCCATCGCAACCTGGCGGGCGATTTGATCCCCGATGAAGCCGATCGCCTGCTCGGCTGGGTTGAGGTGGAGTTGTCCCACAACGGTATGTTGCTGCGCGGTTATCGCAGCCTGTTCGCCAGCCTGCTGTTGATTGCCATCGGCCTGATCTGCACCGCGGCCCTGGCCTTGCGCATCAGCCGTACGATCAACGCGCCGATTGGCCTGATCAAGCAAGCGGTGGCCCAACTCAAGGACGGCAACCTGGAAACCCGCCTGCCACCCTTGGGCAGCCAGGAGCTGGATCAACTCGCATCGGGCATCAACCGCATGGCCGAAACCCTGCAAAATGCCCGGGAAGAACTGCAGCACAGCATCGACCAGGCCACCGAAGACGTGCGCCAGAACCTGGAAACCATCGAGATCCAGAACATCGAGCTGGACCTGGCGCGCAAGGAGGCCCTGGAGGCCAGCCGCATCAAGTCCGAGTTCCTGGCGAACATGAGCCATGAAATCCGCACGCCGCTCAACGGCATACTCGGTTTTACCCACCTGCTGCAAAAAAGCGAGCTGACCCCGCGCCAGCTTGACTACCTGGGCACCATCGAAAAATCCGCCGACAACCTGCTGGGCATCATCAACGAAATCCTCGATTTCTCGAAGATCGAGGCCGGCAAGCTGGTGCTCGACAGCATTCCCTTCAACCTGCGGGATCTGCTGCAAGACACCCTCACCATCCTCGCTCCCGCCGCCCATGCCAAGCAACTGGAACTGGTCAGCCTGGTGTACCGCGACACGCCGCTGGCGCTGGTGGGCGACCCGCTGCGGCTCAAGCAGATCCTCACCAACCTGATCAGCAATGCGATCAAGTTCACCCGCGAAGGCACCATCGTGGCCCGGGCGATGATCGAGGACGAGCAGGAAGACAGCGTGCAACTGCGCATCAGCGTGCAGGACACCGGCATCGGCCTGTCCAGCCAGGACGTGCGGGCGTTGTTCCAGGCGTTCAGCCAGGCCGACAATTCACTGTCGCGCCAGCCCGGCGGCACGGGGCTGGGCCTGGTGATTTCCAAGCGCCTGATCGAACAAATGGGCGGTGAAATCGGCGTCGACAGCACGCCGGGCGAAGGTTCTGAATTCTGGATCAGCCTGAACCTGCCCAAGACCCGCGACGACGTCGAAGACCTGCCCTGCGCGCCGTTGCTGGGCCATCGCGTGGCGGTACTGGAAAACCACGACCTGGCGCGCCAGGCCCTGCAGCACCAATTGGAAGACTGCGGCCTGGAAGTAACGCCGTTCAATACCCTGGAAAGCCTGACCAACGGCATCACCAGCGCTCACCAGACCGAGCAGGCTATCGACCTCGCGGTACTCGGCGTGACCGCCAACGATATTCCGCCCGAGCGCCTCAACCAGCACCTGTGGGACCTCGAACACCTGGGTTGCAAGGTGCTGGTGCTGTGCCCCACCACCGAACAGATGCTGTTCAACGAGTCGGTACCCAACCCCAACAGCCAGTTGCAGGCCAAGCCGGCGTGTACCCGCAAGCTGCGCCGTGCGCTGTCCGACCTGATCAGCCCGCGGCCGTCCCGCAGTGAACCGGGCGAGCCGTTGTCCAGCCGTGCGCCGCGTGTGCTGTGTGTCGACGACAACCCGGCAAACCTGCTGTTGGTGCAGACCCTGCTGGAAGACATGGGCGCGCAGGTCCGTGCAGTGGAAAGCGGCTACGCGGCGGTCGACGCGGTGAAACAGGACACCTTCGACCTGGTGCTGATGGACGTGCAGATGCCGGGCATGGACGGACGTCAGAGCACCGAGGCGATCCGCCAGTGGGAAAGCGAGCGCCATGGCACGCCCTTGCCGGTGGTCGCCCTCACCGCCCATGCCATGGCCAACGAGAAGCGCGCCTTGCTGCAAAGCGGTATGGACGATTACCTGACCAAACCCATCAGCGAACGGCAACTGGCCCAGGTAGTGCTGAAATGGACCGGCCTGGCCCTGCGCAACCAGGTGCCGGAGCGCGCCGTCGAAGGCCTGGGCCCCGGGGTGCAATTGCCGGTGCTGGACCACGAGGAAGGCCTGCGCCTAGCCGCCGGCAAGATGGACCTGGCGGCCGACATGCTGGCCATGCTGCTGGCCTCCCTGGAAGCCGACCGCCAGGCCATTCACGTCGCCCGTGAGGCCAAGGACAACCTGGCCCTGATCGAACGCGTCCACCGCCTGCACGGCGCCACCCGCTACTGTGGCGTGCCGCAACTGCGCGCCGCCTGCCAGCGCGCCGAAACCCTGCTCAAGCAGGACGACGCCAAGGCCATGACCGCGCTGGACGAGCTGGACATGGCCATTGCACGGCTGGCCAGTGAAGCGCGGGTCAGCGCCTGAATTCATCAAAAAGGAAGCCTTTGATGCGCGTGATTCTTTTCAGCAGCCAGACCTACGACCGCGACAGTTTCCTCGGCGAACCCTTGCCGCGCGGCCTGGAACTGCAATTCCAACCCGCCCGGCTCAACCTCGATACCGTCGCCCTGGCCGAACACCACGAGGTGGTCTGCGCCTTTATCAACGACGACCTCAGTGCCCCGGTGCTGGAACAGCTGGCCAAGGGCGGCACGCGGTTGATCGCGTTGCGTTCGGCCGGCTACAACCATGTGGACCTGCCTGCCGCCAAACGCCTGGGCCTGACCATCGTGCGCGTCCCGGCCTATTCGCCCCATGCGATCGCCGAACACGCGGTGGCCCTGATCCTCGCCCTCAACCGCCGCCTGCATCGCGCCTACAACCGCACCCGCGACGGCGATTTCAGCCTGCATGGCCTCACCGGCTTCGACCTGGTGGGCAAGACCGTCGGCGTGGTCGGCACCGGCCAGATCGGCGCCACGTTCGCCAGGATCATGGCGGGCTTCGGTTGCCGGCTGCTCGCCTACGACCCGTTCCCCAACCCCCAGGTCCAGGCCCTCGGCGCTGACTATGTGAGCCTGCCGGAGCTCTTGGCCCAGGCCCAGATCATCAGCCTGCACTGCCCGCTGACCGCCGACAGCAAGCACCTGATCAATGCGCACTCCCTGGCGCGGATGCAACCCGGCGCCATGCTGATCAACACCGGTCGCGGTGGCCTGGTCGACACGCCGGCGCTGATCGAAGCACTCAAGGACGGCCAGCTCGGCTACCTGGGGCTGGATGTGTACGAGGAGGAAGCCCAGCTGTTTTTCGAGGACCGCTCCGACCTGCCCTTGCAGGACGATGTGCTCGCGCGCCTGCTGACCTTCCCCAACGTGATCGTCACCGCACACCAGGCGTTCCTCACCCGCGAAGCCCTGGCGGCGATTGCCGGCACTACCTTGGCCAATATTGCGGCATGGGCCGATGGCCGGGCGCAGAACCTCGTCGAAGGATGATCAGCGGTCACATACCAGGCTCATGATCAGCAGGCACCCGTGATAGGATGCCGCGCCTATTTGGAGGATCCATGGCCGAACACGATTTCCGCTTCAGCTTGCTGAGCCCGCAACACACCCTGATCGAATGCCGTGCCCTGGTGCCGGGCCGTTACCAGGTCACCGGCAACGGTGGCTCGATCAAGCATGACGACGTGCTGATCGTCACCCTGCGCGGCAGTAAAACCTTGTCCATGCGCCTTACCGTCGAAGGTGACGCGCGCTACTCCATCCGCCCTGCCGGCCAGTGGGTCGCCATGGCCCGCGGGCCGAAGTTCGGCGAGCTGGAGATTCACACCTGGAAGGTCAACTGCGACAGCTGCGACACCGTGCTGGAGTTTGAATTCGCGGTGGAAACCAAGCTGACCAAGGAGCCGCTGCAACCGGCCGCCAACGCGCGCATTGCCGAGTTGGGCTGGACCAGCGAAGGCGACAAGCACCGTTGCCCGAAGTGTCAGAAGGCCGGGCAATGAAAGGCCTGCTTCTGCTCGCCGCCGTCGGTGCGGCTCTGAGTGGCTGCGCCGGTGACGCGGCCAAGCTCAAGCAGGATCACAGCTACGTGGTGGAGTGGATTGGTGAGCGGCCGTTGATGGATTACGCACACCTGACCGTCACCCTCGGCGCCGATGGGCGTGCCTACGGCAACGGCGGTTGCAACCACTGGTTCGCGCCGTACACCCTTGAGGGCGACAGACTCAGCTTCGGCAAGCTCGGCAGCACCCGCAAGCTCTGCGCCGAGGCCCTGATGGAGCAGGAACAGCGCTTCTTCCAGGCCCTGCAAGGCGTACAGCGCTGGGACATCTCGCCGATCGAGCAGACTCGCTTCTGGCCGGCCGAAGGCAAGCCGATTCGCCTGTGGCTCGAAGAGGGCTGATTCCACCGATCTACAGATTGGTGAGATTTAAATGTGGGAGGGGGCTTGCCCCCGATGACGGTGTAACAGTCACAAATGTATTGACTGACACACTGCTATCGGGGGCAAGCCCCCTCCCACATTTGATCGAGGACAATACTCTAGCCGCGCAAGGCCTTGAGCTTGGCCAGCACCCCTTCCGCCGTCTGCTCACCCATCAACTGCTCGCGCACCTTGCCCTTGTCATCGATGATATAGGTCACCGGCAACGCTTCGCTGCGCGGAATCTCGAAGATCCCATCCGGGTTCTGTGCCAGCACGGTGAACTTGATCCCCAGTTTGTCGCTGGCTTCCTTCAGCTCTGCACCCTGCACATTGTCGAAGTTGACCCCGAACACCCCCACGCCCTGCCCCTTCAACTGTTCCGCCAGGGCGTTGAGCTCAGGGATTTCCGTACGGCACGGGCCACACCATTCCGCCCAGTAGTTGACCACCAGCCACTGTTTGTCCAGGCGCTCGGCCGCGACCTTCTGGCCGTACTGGTCAACGCCGTAGTCATTGCCGCAGCCGCTGAGCAGCAGGGTTGTGATGATCGCCAATGCACCGATCAGTCGCCTTGTCATGGGGTAATCCTTCGCAAAAATGAACGTTGGCTGCGACCTATCGCCTCTTACGGTTTAAGGACAGGACGCCGCGCAGGTAGAATACCCGCCACCTTACGCAAGATGCGACCCGCACATGACCGATCTGACGCTTTATCACAACCCGCGCTGCTCGAAATCCCGCGGTGCGCTCGAACTGCTGGAAGCCCGAGGCCTCGCCCCCACCGTGGTGCGTTACCTGGAAAACCCGCTGAATGCCGCACAATTGAAGACACTGCTGGCCAAGCTGGGCATCAGCGCCCGCCAACTGCTGCGCACCGGCGAAGACGAATACAAGGCCCTCAACCTGGCCGACGCCAGCCTCAGCGAAGCGCAGTTGATCGCCGCGATCGCCGAACACCCCAAGCTGATGGAACGCCCGATCCTGGAAACCGCCGATAAAGCCATCATTGGCCGTCCGCCAGAGAACGTGCTGGAGATCCTGCCGTGACTGCGTCGTATGTGCTGGTGTTGTATTACAGCCGCAATGGCTCGGTGAGCGAAATGGCCCGGCAGATTGCCCGGGGCATCGAGCAAGGCGGCATGGAAGCGCGGCTGCGCACCGTACCGGCGATCTCCACCGAATGCGAAGCCGTGGCGCCGAGCATCCCGGACGAAGGCGCGCTGTACGCCAGCCTCGATGACTTGAAAAACTGCTCGGGCCTGGCCCTGGGCAGCCCGACGCGCTTCGGCAACATGGCCGCGCCGCTCAAGTACTTCCTCGATGGCACCAGCAACCTGTGGCTCACCGGTGCGCTGGTCGGCAAGCCGGCCGGGGTGTTCACCTCCACCGCCAGCCTGCATGGCGGCCAGGAAACCACGCTGATGTCGATGCTGTTGCCGCTGTTGCACCACGGCATGCTGATCACTGGCCTGCCCTACAGCGAACAGGCACTGCTCGACACACAGGGCGGCGGCACACCGTACGGCGCCAGCCACCATGCCGGGCCGGATGGCAAGCGCCTGCTCGACCCGCATGAAATCACCCTGTGCCGGGCCCTGGGCCTGCGCCTGGCCAAGACCGCCACGCTGCTGGAGAACGGCCGTGGCCAGGAAGCCTAAGGTTCTACCGCCGCAAGCGTGGCTGGAGCCACGGGTCAAGGCGGCACGCGCGTTAAGCCTGCTGGCGTTTTTCGCCCTGGTGGGTTTGTTGTGCGGCTACTACCTGTTCGTCGCCGACCTGCACGGGGCACGCCCGTGGGTGATCCTGCTGATCGAACTGGTGCCGCTGCTGGTGCTGGCGCCGGGGATGATCATCGGCAGCACGCGCGGGCATTCATGGATGTGCTTTGCGGTGAACCTGTATTTCATCAAGGGCGCGCTGGCGGCGTATGACCCGAACCGGCAGTGGTTCGGGGTGCTGGAGATGCTGGCCAGCCTGGCGGTGTTTTGCACGGCGCTGCTGTATGTGCGCTGGCGGCACCAGTTGAACCGCCGGCTGGCCACACCCTAGAACCCCGTCAGTGATTCACCGTATAGGCCAGCATCATCGACAACTGGCACATCGGCCGCCCACTCTCGGCATGCCACTGGTTGAACGCAGCCTGCACCGTGGCCAGGTCGCGCAGGCTGGTGGGTGCCTTGTCGACAATCTTCTGCGCATTCAATGCCGCCACCACGTCATCGCTCGGCACAAAAGTATCCTTGCCCACCATCCGCAAAAAGCGCGGGGCCGACAGCCCGCCCAGCTGATGACCGTGCTTGCTCAGGTATTTCCATAACCCGACGATGTCGGTCACCGGCCAGTCGGCGATAAATGCGCCGAAGCTGCCTTTTTCCTGCTCGATGTCCAGGATCATCTGCGCATTGCGCGGCACACTCTTGAGCTTGCCCAGGTGACGAATGATGCGCGTGTCCTGCATCAGCCGCTCCAGGTGCTCGGCACCCATCAGCACGACTTTTTCCGGGTCGAAGCCGAAGAAGACCTGCTCGAAGGCCGGCCACTTGGCATCCACCACGCTGTGTTTCAAGCCGGCGCGAAACACGCGCAGCGCCAAGGTCGACAGGTAGCGATCATCACTGATCTTGCGCAATTGCGCCGGGGTCTTGGGCACCGGCAGGTGGGCGTCCAGCTCGGCCGCTGAACCGAAGCGGTTCAGACAATATTCGTGCAGCCACTTGTAATCGCGCATGCCCTCTCCTGCTGTTGAATGCTGGCAATGGAATTGAAAACGGCGCCCGCGAGCGCCGTGTGTCAGAGCGTTGAATGAGCTCAGAGGTTCACAACATTGACGAAACGCGACGCGGCAGTCTCATCGATTTTCAGGCTGGTGAAGTCGAACAGGTTGCGGTCGGCCAATTGCGACGGCTGCACGTTCTGCAGGCTGCGGAAAATACTTTCGGTACGCCCCGGGGTCTTGCGCTCCCAATCCACCAGCATGTCCTTGACCACCTGGCGCTGCAGGTTTTCCTGGGAGCCGCACAGGTTGCACGGGATGATCGGGAATTGCTTGAAGTCGGAATAGGCCTGGATGTCCTTCTCGTTGCAATACGCCAGCGGGCGGATCACCACGTTGCGCCCGTCATCGGCACGCAGCTTGGGCGGCATGGCCTTGAGCGAGCCATTGAAGAACATATTGAGGAAGAAGGTCTCGACGATATCGTCGCGGTGATGACCCAGGGCCATCTTGGTCGCCCCGATCTCATCGGCAAAGGTGTAGAGCGTGCCACGGCGCAGGCGCGAGCATAGCGAGCAGGTGGTCTTGCCTTCAGGGATCAGTTCCTTGACCACCGAATAGGTGTCTTTTTCAACGATGTGGTACTCGACGCCCAGCGCCTTGAGGTAGGCCGGCAGCACGTGCTCGGGGAAGCCCGGTTGTTTCTGGTCCATGTTGACGGCAACGATCTCGAACTTGATCGGCGCGACCTTTTGCAGGTGCAGCAGCACGTCGAGCATGGTGTAGCTGTCTTTGCCGCCGGAGAGGCAGACCATGACCTTGTCGCCGTCCTCGATCATGTTGAAATCGGCGACTGCCTCACCGGCCAGGCGGCGCAGGCGTTTTTGCAGTTTGTTCTGGTTGACCGTAAGAGTGCCCATGGCGCTTGGATCCGCTGGAGGTGTGTGACGAAAAGCCGGGTATTTTACGCAAAAAAAACAGCTAAAGGGCTAACAGTAAAAGACCCCGCCGCGATTATGCCCCCTGTTTACAGCGCAATTTGCTCTAAAGGCCTTACGGTTATTCCGGTCATCCCTTCCTATACTGCGACTTGAGGTCGCACACATATATCCAGACCTTTGTGGCCATTTGGCCCGTGGGCGCTCCGATGGGGGGCGATGGTAATAACGACAGGAGTGACTGGCATGATCCATCACGTCGTGGGGCTGTTTACCCATCCCGACCAGGAATGGCGGGAAATTCGTGGCGATAAAGAAGAAAGCATCGGCCACATGTACCTCACTCACACCTTGATTCTCGCGGCGATCCCCGCCGTATCGGCTTTTATCGGCACCACCCAGGTCGGCTGGGTCATCGGCAACCGCTCCCCGGTCATGCTGACCCAGGAAAGTGCGCTGTGGATGACTCTCATGTCCTACGCGGCCATGCTCGGCGGCGTCGCGGTCATGGGCGCGTTCATCCACTGGATGGCTCGCACCTACGACGCCAACCCCAGCATGGCGCGGTGCGTGGCGTTTGCCACCTATACCGCGACACCTCTGTTCATCGGCGGGCTGGCGGCGCTCTACCCGCATATGTGGCTGGGCATGGTGGTGGGCACTGCGGCGATCTGCTACACGGTGTACCTGCTGTATGTCGGCGTACCGACCTTCATGAGCATCGACCCGGATGAAGGCTTCCTGTTTTCCAGTTCGATACTGGCCGTAGGGCTGGTGGTGCTGGTGGCGATCATGGCGTTTACCGTGATCGTCTGGGGCCTGGGCGTGGGGCCGATCTACACGAACTGACCCGTTCAATGGCAAAGGCAAGGCCACCGCAAGGTGGCTTTGTGCGTGATGGATGACCATTCGGCGCCTGACAGATTCGGAAACACTCGGTTTTGCGGCATACTGGACGTCTCTGGAGATATGTACAGCATGCCCGAGCAACTCAATACCCGCGTCGAAGATTGTTTCCTGCAAGCCGAATCCTTTTTCAAACGAAGCTTCAAACGCCCCCAGGTCAGCCTCAAGCTGCGGGGTCAGAAGGCCGGTGTCGCGCATTTGCACGAGAACCTGCTGCGCTTCAACCCACAGTTGTACCGAGAAAACAGCCAACACTTCCTGAAACAGACCGTGGCCCATGAGGTGGCGCACCTGATTGCCCACCAATTGTTTGGCGAGCGCATCCAGCCCCATGGCGAGGAATGGCAACTGATCATGCGTGGGGTCTACGAACTGCCGCCGGACCGCTGCCACACCTATGCCGTGAAGCGTCGCCAGGTGACCCGTTATATCTACCGGTGCCCGTGTGCCGACAGCGACTTCCCGTTTTCATCGCAACGCCATGGCATGGTGGCTCAGGGGCGGCGGTATCTGTGCAGGCGGTGTCGGCAGACCTTGGTGTTTACCGGCGAAACCAGGGTGGAATAAAGGCCTCATCGGGAGCAAGCCCAGCCACTACATAATCACCTTGGAGCTGCGCAGTTCGCTGATGCGCTGCGGGCTCAAGCCCAGCTCCGCCAACACTTCATCACTGTGCGCGCCCACGGCGACGCCAATGTGCCGGGGCGCTGGCAACCCTTCCGAAAACTTCAACGGGCAGGCCATCTGCGCCTGGCTCGAGCCATCGCCCCTGGGCACCTGGCTGACCAGCACCCGCGCCTTCAACTGCGGATGGGCCACGGCTTCGCTGAGCGTCAGCACCGGCTCCACGCAGGCATCCGCCCCGGCAAACAGCTCGCACAACTGCTCGAAACTGCGCTTCTCGAACTCCACCTGCAAGGCCTGCCTAAGCGCCGGCTGCTGCTCAGGCTTCAAGCCCTGCGCGGCCAACTCCGGGCGGCCCAACGCTTCACACAACTGCTGCATGAAAGCCGGTTCCAGGCTGCCGACCGACATCCAGCGCCCATCTCGCGAGCGGTAGTAATCGTAGAAACTTCCGCCATTGAGCACATGGCTCTCCCGCTCAGGCTCTACACCACACGCCAGGTAACCCGCGCCGGCCATGGCATTCAGGCTGAACGAGCAATCGGTCATGCTCACATCCAGGTATTGGCCGACCCCGCTCTGCTGCCGGGCGATAACGGCCGCCAGCAGCCCCACTACCGCATGCAGCGAACCGCCGCCCACGTCCGCCAACTGCACGCCCAAGGGCAGTGGACCGCTGTCCCGGCGCCCGGTGTAGCTGGCGACCCCGGCCAGCGCCAGGTAGTTGATGTCATGCCCGGCGCGGTCCTTATAGGGCCCGGTCTGGCCGTAACCGGTGATCGACACATAAATCAGCCGCGGGTTGATCGCCTTCAGCGCCTCATAGCCCAGGCCCAGGCGCTCCATCACGCCGGGGCGGAATTGTTCGAGGACAATGTCGTAGTCCTTGACCAGTTCGCGCACGATCTCCAGCCCTTCGGGCTGTTTCAAATCCAGCGCCAGGCTGCGTTTGTTGCGATTGAGGTAGGCATGGCTGGCCGAAGTCCCCCGGTCATGGGGCGGCAGCACCCGCAGCAGGTCCGTGCGCGTGGGAGATTCGATGCGCAGTACCTCGGCGCCCATGTCCGCCAGCATCAAGGAAGCAAACGGGCCGGGCAGCAAGGTGGAAAAATCCAGTACTTTGAGGGACGCCAAGGGACCTGACATGGAGACTCCATTTGGGTTTCGAATTCCCACAGACTAGGCAGCCTGGCGCCTACCGGCAATCGTCAGAACGATCATCGAGGGTGACCGTTTTGATCATGGCGGGCTTTTTCGTGGCAGCGGCTTTATCATTGCCCCACGTTTGCTTGCAGAGTGTTCCATGAAGTTTGCGATTGCAGTGTTTTCCGCCGCCCACGCGCCCTCCTCGCGCCGCGCCCTGCTGTTTGCACAGGCAGCGTTGGCCGGCGGGCATGAGATTGTGCGGCTGTTTTTCTATCAGGACGGCGTCTACGGCGCCTCCAATAACATCGTTGCACCCCAGGATGAGCAGGACATTGCCCGCCAATGGCACGAGTTGGTCAATGCGCATCAACTCGATGGCGTGGTGTGCATCGCTGCCGCCTTGCGTCGTGGCGTGCTGAATGCCGAGGAAGCCACGCGCTATCAACGCAGCGCGACCAACCTGGATGCGCCCTGGGCGTTGTCGGGCCTGGGTCAATTGCACGACGCCGCCCAGGCCGCCGACCGCCTGATCTGTTTTGGAGGGCCGTGACATGTCCAAATCCTTGCTAGTGATCAGCCGCCAGGCGCCCTGGTCCGGGCCGAGCGCGCGCGAAGCGCTGGATATCGTGCTGGCCGGGGGCGCGTTTGATCTGCCGATCGGCGTGCTGTTCATGGATGACGGCGTGTTCCAACTGGCGCCGCACCAGGACGCCAAGGCCGTGCAGCAAAAAGACCTCAGCGCCAACCTGCAGGCCTTGGGCCTGTTCGGCATTGATGAGGTATTCGCCTGCCGCCATAGCCTGGGTGAGCGCGGGCTGACGCAGCCGGCCAATGCCCAGTCGCTGGACAGCGAAGCGATCTCCAGGCTGATTGACCGTTACGACCAGGTGATAACCCTCTGATGTCGACTTTACATGTGGTATCTCACTCTCCTTTTACCGATAGCCGCCTCGCCAGTTGCCTGCGTATCTGTGGCGCCGAGGATGCGATCCTGCTCTGCGGCGATGGCGCCTACGGGCTGCACGACCCGGCCCTGCGCACCAAGGGCGTGAAGGTGTTCGTGCTGGCGGAAGACATGCAGGCGCGCAATCTGCCGCTGCCGGACTGGGCCGACAGCGTGGACTACCCGGGTTTCGTGCAGCTGTCGCTCGACTACAGCAAGGTCAACACCTGGCTATGAACACCCTGACCGTAGGCGCGCGTACCCTCGAGCTGGACAAGGACGGCTACCTCGTCGACCTGAACGAATGGTCCCCTGAGGTGGCCGAGGCCCTGGCTGCCGCCGAGGCCCTGGAGCTGACCCCGGACCATTGGCAGGTCCTCGAGCTGCTGCGCCAGTTCTATGCCGAATTCCAGCTGTCCCCCGCCACGCGCCCGCTGATCAAGTACACCGCCTTGAAGCTGGGCCCGCAAAAGGGCAACAGCCTGCACCTCAACACACTGTTCAACGGCACTCCCGCCAAACTCGCCGCCAAGCTGGCGGGCCTGCCCCGGCCGACGAATTGCTTATGACCGACTTTGCCCCACTGACCCTTGAAACCCCCGCCGAGCATCCGTTTGCGCAGTTCGTGCGCATCCTGGGCAAAGGCAAGCGCGGCGCGCGCAACCTCACCCGCGAAGAGGCCCGCGACGCCATGGGCATGCTGCTCGACGAAAAAGTCGAAGACACCCAGCTCGGCGCCTTCCTGATGCTGCTGCGCCACAAGGAAGAAAGCCCGGAAGAACTCGCCGGTTTTACCCAAGCCGTGCGTGAACGCCTGGACGCCCCCGCACTGAATGTGGACGTCGACTGGCCGACCTACGCCGGCAAGAAGCGCCACCTGCCGTGGTTCCTGCTGGCGGCCAAGTGCCTGGCGCAACATGGCGTGCGCATCCTCATGCACGGCGGCGGCGCACACACGGCGGGCCGGCTGTACACCGAACAATTGCTCGAAACCCTGCACATCCCGTTGTGCCGCAATTGGCAACAGGTCGGGACCGCGCTCGAACAAGGCAACCTGGCGTTTATCCCGCTGGGCGACTGGGCGCCGCAACTGCAACGCATGATCGACCTGCGCAACACCCTGGGCCTGCGCTCGCCGATCCACTCCCTGGCGCGCCTGCTCAACCCGCTGAATGCGCGCTGCGGGCTGCAAAGCATTTTCCACCCCGGTTACCAGGGCGTGCACCGCGATGCCAGCGGCCTGCTTGGCGATCATGTGATCGTGGTCAAGGGCGACGGCGGCGAAGTCGAGATCAACCCCGACACGATCAGCCACCTCTATGGCACCACCGGTGGCGAAAGCTGGGATGAAGAATGGCCTGCCCTCTCCGACCAGCGCCACGTCAAGCCGGCAACCCTGGAGCCTGAACACTTGAAGGCCGTGTGGCGCGGCGACGTAGAAGACAGCTACCCGCAACTGGCGCTGGTCGCCACCATGGCCCTGGCCTTGCGCGGCCTCGGCCACCCACGGGAACAGGCGTTCGCATTGGCCCGGCAATACTGGGATGCACGGGACAAATCGATTTAATCGATCATTCACGCCCGGTCTTTGCGCTTTTAGTTCGAACTCATCCCTTTAGACTGGGCTCCAACGCTTATTAGCCAAGGAGCCAGTCATGGGTTTGCTGATCGAAGGACACTGGAAAGACCAGTGGTACGAAAGTAGCGCAGATGGCGCTTTCCAGCGCGAACAGGCCCAGCGCCGCCACTGGGTGACCGCCGATGGCCAGCCTGGGCCCAGCGGCGAAGGCGGCTTCAAGGCCGAGGCCGGTCGTTATCACCTCTATGTGTCCCTGGCCTGCCCCTGGGCCCACCGCACCCTGATCCTGCGCAAGCTCAAGGGCCTGGAAAGCGTGATCGACGTGTCCGTGGTCAGCTGGCTGATGCTGGAAAACGGCTGGACCTTCGACAAGGCCCACGGCTCCACCGGCGATAAGCTCGATGGTTTCGAATTCATGCACCAGCGCTATACCGCCGACACCGCCGACTACACCGGCCGCGTCACCGTGCCGGTGCTGTGGGACAAGCAGCTCAACCGCATCGTCAGCAATGAATCGGCGGAGATCATCCGCATGTTCAACAGCGCGTTCAACGGCCTGACCGGCAACACCCTGGACTTCTACCCCGAGCCGCTGCGGGCGACCATCGATGGGCTCAACGAGCAGATCTACCCGGCCGTGAATAATGGCGTGTATCGCGCAGGCTTTGCCACCTCACAACGCGCGTATGAAAGCGCGTTTGACGATGTATTTGCCGAACTGGATCACCTGGAGCAGCACTTGGGCGACCATCGCTACCTCGCTGGCAAGTACCTGACCGAGGCGGATGTGCGCTTGTTCACCACGCTGATTCGTTTTGACGCGGTGTATTACAGCCACTTCAAATGCAATCTGCGGCGGATTGCCGATTATCCGAACCTGTCAAACTGGCTGAGGGAGATGTATCAGTGGCCGGGCGTGGCCGAGACGGTGGATTTCGCACACATCAAGGGGCATTACTATGGGAGCCACCGCACGATCAACCCGACGGCGATTGTGCCGAAGGGGCCGTTGCAGGCGTTTGATGCCGGGCATGATCGAGCGCGGCTAACCAGCAAGGGCGTTTGGAGCTGATACAAGACCCGTAGGAGCGAGCTTGCTCGCGAAGAACTCAAAAACACCGCGTGCATTCAGGATGGGCGCGTTATCGTTGACGATTTTCGCGAGCAAGCTCACTCCTACAGTTGATGTGTGTGCAGGTACTAGACTTGTGACTGGGCGCCTTCAAACCACTTCAGCTTCTCGCGCAGCACCACCACCTCACCGACGATCACCAGCGTCGGCGCATGCACTTCATGCTCCGCCACCATGCGCGGCAAGTCCGCCAGGGTGCCGGTAAACACGCGCTGGTTGGACGTGGTGCCCTGCTGGATCAACGCCGCCGGGGTATCCGCGGCACGCCCATGCTTGATCAGTTGCTCACAGATGATCGGCAAGCCAATCAAGCCCATGTAGAACACCAAGGTCTGTGACGGCCCCACCAGGTCACTCCAAGGCAGGTCCGACGTCCCATTCTTCAAGTGCCCTGTGATAAAGCGTACCGACTGCGCATAGTCGCGATGGGTCAGCGGAATCCCGGCGTACGCCGCGCAACCACTGGCGGCGGTAATCCCCGGCACCACCTGGAACGGGATGCCATGAGCCGCCAGTTCCTCGATTTCTTCACCGCCACGACCAAAGATGAACGGATCGCCCCCCTTGAGGCGCAGCACGCGCTTGCCTTGCCTGGCCAGGTCCACCAGTTGCTGGTTGATCTGGTCTTGCGGCACGGCGTGGTCGGCGCGGCGCTTGCCGACGTAGATGCGCTCGGCATCACGACGGCACAGCTCCAGAATGGCCGGTGCCACCAAACGGTCGTACAGCACCACGTCGGCCTGTTGCATCAGGCGCAGGGCACGGAAGGTCAGCAGGTCCGGGTCGCCCGGGCCTGCCCCTACCAAATACACCTCTCCCGGCGCATAAGGCGGTGCGCCGTTGACCTTTTCGATCAACAGACGCTCAGCCTCATCGCCCTGCCCGGCCAACTGACGGTCGGCAATCGGCCCTTGGAACACTTCTTCCCAGAACGCCCGACGCTGCTGCACATCCGGGTACAAACCTTTGACCTGGGCACGAAAGCGCGCCGCCAGCCCGGCCAACTGGCCGTAGGTGGACGGAATCCAGGTTTCCAGCTTGGCGCGGATCAAGCGCGCCAGCACCGGCGCATCGCCGCCGCTGGACACCGCGATCACCAAGGGCGAACGGTCGACAATCGCCGGGAAGATCACGCTGCACAAGGCCGGCGCGTCCACCACATTGACCGGTACGCAACGACGCTTGGCGTCACTGGACACTTGCGCGTTCAGTGGCTCGTCGTCGGTCGCCGCGATAATCAGGGTGCAGCCTTCCAGGTCGGCCTCCTGATAACCGCGCAGAATCATTTCCCCGCCACTGCCCTGCACCAACTCGCGCAACTGGTCTTCGATCTGGGGAGCAACCACCCGCAGCACGGCGCCGGCGTCAGCCAGCAGGCGGGATTTGCGCAAGGCAATCTCCCCCCCACCGACGACCAGCACACGACTGCCGCGCAGGTTATGAAACAGCGGCAGGAATTCCATTTAGCGGATAACCTCGACGCCCGCCATGTATGGCTTGAGCACTTCAGGTACGCGGATCGAGCCATCAGCCTGCTGGTAGTTTTCCAGTACGGCCACCAGGGTACGACCTACAGCCAGGCCCGAACCGTTGAGGGTGTGCACCAACTCCGGCTTGCCGGTTTCCGGGTTACGGAAACGCGCCTGCATGCGCCGGGCCTGGAAATCACCGCAGTTGGAGCACGATGAAATCTCGCGGTATTTGTCCTGGCTGGGTACCCACACTTCGAGGTCGTAGGTCTTCACGGCGCTGAAGCCCATGTCGCCGGTGCACAGCGCCAGCACGCGGTACGGCAGCTCCAGCAGCTGCAGGACGCGTTCGGCGTTGGCGGTCAGGCCTTCCAGGGCTTCCATGGAGGTCGACGGCTCGACCACTTGCACCATCTCGACCTTGTCGAACTGGTGCTGGCGGATCATGCCGCGGGTGTCACGCCCCGACGCACCGGCTTCACTGCGGAAGCACGGGCTGTGGGCGACGAACTTGAGCGGCAGTTGCTTGGCATCGAGGATCTCGCCCGCAACGATATTGGTCAGCGACACTTCGGCGGTCGGGATCAGGTACAGATCGGCTTCGCCATCGCGGCTGATCTTGAACAGGTCTTCCTCGAACTTCGGCAGCTGGCTGGTGCCCATCAGCGCCGGCGCCTGCACCAGGTACGGGGTGTAAGCCTCTTCGTAACCGTGCTCGCCGGTGTGCAGATTGATCATGAACTGCGCCAGGGCACGGTGCATGCGTGCGATCGGGCCGCGCAGCAGGGCAAAGCGCGCACCGGACATTTTGGCGGCGGTTTCGAAATCCAGGCCACCGGTCAATTCGCCCAGGGCGACGTGGTCCTTGATCTCGAAATCAAAGGCCGTTGGCGTGCCCCAGCGACGCACTTCGACGTTGCCGTCTTCGTCGTCGCCAATCGGCACGGACTCGTGCGGCAGGTTGGGAATGCCCAGCAGGATCGAGTCCAGCTCGGACTGAATGCCTTCCAGCTCGACCTTGCCGTCGGACAGCTCGGTGCCCATGCGCTCGACGTCCGCCATCAACGGCGCGATGTCTTCGCCACGTTGCTTGGCCTGACCGATGGATTTGGAACGCGCATTCCGCTCAGCCTGCAGTGCTTCGGTGCGGGTCTGGACGGTCTTGCGCTGTTCTTCCAGCGCTTCGATGCGCGCAACATCCAAGGCAAAGCCACGGGATGCCAGGCGGTCCGCTACGTCCTGAAGGTTGCTACGTAACAGTTTGGAATCGAGCATGTCGGTCTCTCGTTTATCAAAGTTTGGTCAAGGACAGGCCGGCCCAGGTGGCGAGCAGCCCGCCGAACACGCTGATGCCCAGGTACCCGAAGGCGACCAGGGCCTGCCCGCTTTCCAGCAGGCGCAGCGTATCCAGTGAAAAGGATGAAAAGGTCGTCAGACCGCCTACAAAGCCGACAATCAAGCCGGCGCGAATTTCAATCGGTACTTCCGGGCGCAACAGGAACCAGCCGTACAACAACCCGATGATCAGGCAACCCACCAGGTTGACCGCCAGGGTCGCCGCATAAAAATGCTTCGGCCAATGGGCGCTCACCCACGTACCAGTGGCGAAACGCAATAATGTACCAGCGATGCCGGCTGCGGACACGGCAAGAATCGTCTTGAACACTACTTTCTCCGCTGTTTGGGGCTGAGGCGGTCGAGTTGGGCGAGGTGATTGAGCTTTTCACCGATCTTCAGCTCCAGGCCACGGGGCACCGGCTGGTAGAACGGCTGCGGCTCAAGTTCATCGGGGAAATAGTCTTCGCCGGCGGCATAGGCGTCCGGCTCATCATGGGCATAGCGGTACTCATCACCGTAGCCCAGTTGTTTCATCAACTTGGTCGGCGCATTGCGCAGGTGCAGCGGCACTTCGAGGGAGCCGTGTTCGGCGGCGGCACGCAGGGCGGACTTGAAGCCCATGTACACCGCGTTGCTTTTCGGCGCGCAGGCCAGGTACGTGATGGCCTGGGCCACCGCCAGCTCGCCTTCCGGGCTGCCGAGGCGCTCCTGCACTTCCCAGGCGGCCAGGCACAGGCTCAGGGCGCGCGGGTCGGCGTTGCCGATGTCTTCACTGGCCATGCGCACCACGCGGCGCGCCAGGTACAGCGGGTCGCAGCCGCCGTCGATCATGCGCGCAAACCAATACAGCGCGCCGTCCGGATTGGAGCCACGCACGGACTTGTGCAGCGCCGAAATCTGGTCGTAGAAGGCTTCGCCGCCCTTGTCGAAACGCCGACGCGTATCGCCGAGCAGGCTTTGCAGCAGGTCGACGCCAATCTCGCTGCCGTCTTCGGCCAGGTCGGAGGCGTTCTCCAGCAGGTTGAGAAAGCGCCGGCCATCACCATCGGCGGCGCTTAGCAGGATCTTGAAGCCTTCATCGCTGAGGCTCAGTTGGCGCTTGCCCAGGCCCTTGTCTTCGCTCAGGGCGCGGTGCAACAGCTTTTGCATCGCGGCTTCGTCCAGGCTTTTAAGCACATAGACCCGCGCACGCGAGAGCAACGCATTGTTCAATTCAAACGAAGGGTTTTCGGTGGTGGCACCGATAAAAATCAGCGTGCCATCCTCGACGTAGGGCAAAAACGCATCCTGCTGAGACTTGTTGAAGCGATGCACTTCGTCGACAAACAGGATGGTGCGCTTGCCGTACTGCCCGGCCTGCTGCTTGGCCACCTCGACGGCCTGGCGGATCTCCTTGACCCCGGCCAGCACGGCCGAGACCGTTTCGAAGTGCGCATCCGAGACTTTTGCCAGCAGCCGCGCCAGGGTGGTCTTACCCACCCCCGGCGGCCCCCAGAAAATCATCGAGTGCAGCGCACCCTGCTCCAGTGCTTCGCGCAACGGCTTGCCGCGAGCGAGCAGGTGTTCCTGACCGACGTACTCATCCAGGTTGGTCGAGCGCAGGCGCGCGGCCAAAGGCTGGGCAATCGGGTCACTTCGAAACAGATCCATGGGCAGCGTTTGAAACCTCTGGGCAGTTTATTCCTGGATCACGTCGGCACCCTTGGGGATGTCGAACTTGAACTTGGACGCCGGTACCGGCTGGTTGGCCTTGACCCCGGAGAACAGGATGTCGGTGCGCTGGCCGACGCTGTCGACCAGGCGCATGTTATTGATCACGCCGTTGCCGAACGACAGGGACAGCGTGTCAAACAACGTGTCCTTGGATTTCGGCTTGAGGGTGAACTCGATCACGTTGCTGGTCTGCTTGGAGGTGATGTCGAAGCTGTCGTTGATTTTCGACACATCGCCCGACAGCAGCAGCGCCGGCGTCTGGTTCAGGCGCGGGTCGAGCTTCTTGATGGTGGCCTGCTCCAAGTCCGGGTCCCACAGGGTGACTTTCTGGCCGTCCGAGACGATGGTCTGCTCGGCCTTGCCTTCGGTGTGCCAGTAGAACAGCCCAGGGCGCTGCACGGCCATCTCGCCGGCGGTTTCCTGCAACTGGGTGCCGCCGGCATCCAGGGTGAGCTGGGAGAAGCGCGCGGTCAGGGTCTGGGATTTGTCCAACAGGTTTTTCAGGCTGGCGACGGAGGCCGGGTCAGCGTGGGCCGAAACGGCGGTCAGGGCCAGTGCCGGCAACAACAGCATGCGGATAAGACGCATGGGAGTCCTCATTGAGTCGTAAGGGCGCGCCGCGTGCTGCCACGCGGCACGGAATCAGTCGCGCATCTGCCCGGGGGCGATGACTTCGCGCGAGCCGTTGGTGTTCATTGCAGTGACGACGCCAGCGTTTTCCATGGCTTCGATCATGCGCGCAGCGCGGTTATAGCCGATCTTCAGCTTGCGCTGCACCGCAGAAATCGAGGCGCGGCGGCTTTCCAGCACGAAGGCCACGGCTTCGTCATACAGCGCGTCGGTTTCGGCATCGTCGTCGCCACCGCTGCTGCCGCCGTCGAAGCCGCTGCCGGCCTCTTCGACACCGGCAAGGATGTCGTCGTTGTATTCGGGGGCGCCACGCAGCTTCCAGGCTTCCACCACGCGGTGCACTTCATCGTCGGAGACGAAGGCGCCGTGGACCCGTATCGGCAGGCTGGTACCCGGCGGCATATAGAGCATGTCACCGTGGCCCAGCAGTTGCTCGGCACCGCCCTGGTCGATGATGGTCCGTGAGTCGATCTTGCTCGACACCTGGAACGCCATGCGGGTCGGGATGTTGGCCTTGATCAGGCCGGTGATCACGTCCACCGACGGACGCTGGGTGGCAAGGATCAAGTGAATACCGGCCGCCCGCGCCTTCTGGGCTATACGGGCGATCAGTTCTTCGACCTTCTTGCCGACGATCATCATCATGTCGGCGAACTCGTCGACCACCACCACGATGGTCGGCAGCTTGCCCAGCAGCGGAGCCTCGTCGTGGATACTTTCGCGCTTGTACAGCGGGTCGGTCAGCGGCGTGCCGGCGTCCTGGGCTTCCTTGACCTTGGCGTTGAAGCCCGACAGGTTACGTACGCCCATCTTCGCCATCAGTTTGTAGCGCCGCTCCATCTCGGCCACGCTCCAGCGCAGGGCGTTGGCGGCGTCCTTCATGTCGGTGACCACCGGGCAGAGCAGGTGCGGAATGCCTTCGTAGATCGACAGCTCGAGCATCTTCGGGTCGATCATGATCAGCTTGGCGTCTTCCGGGCCGGACTTGAACAGGATCGACAGGATCATCGCGTTCACGCCCACCGATTTACCCGAACCGGTGGTACCGGCCACCAGCAGGTGAGGCATTTTGGCGAGGTCGGTGATCACCGGCTTGCCGCCAATGTCGTGGCCCAGGGCCAGGGTGACCGGCGACTTGAAGTTGTCGTATTCGGGCGTCGACAGCACTTCGGAGAAGCGCACGATCTGGCGATCTTCGTTGGGAATCTCGATACCCACGGTGGTCTTGCCGGGGATCACTTCCACCACGCGCACGCTGGTCACGGCCAGGGAGCGCGCCAGGTCTTTGGCCAGGTTGGAAATGCGACTGACCTTGACGCCGGCAGCCGGCTGGATTTCGTAACGGGTAATCACCGGGCCGGGGTGGATCGAGTCCACCGACACCTCGACGCCGAACTCCTTGAGCTTGATTTCCAGCAGATGGCCGACGGCCGCCAGGGACTCAGGAGAATAGTTGAGCTGTTTCTTTTCGGCCGGGTCGAGGATCGAGATCGGCGGCAAGGTGCCTTCCACGGCGCTGTCGACAAACAACGGCGCCTGTTTCTCTTTCTGCACGCGGTGGCTGGGCTCGGCCGGCTTGGGCGGCGCCGGGGCGATCACCGGCGGTACCTGCTTCTCGCGGTCCGACATGTGCTTGCTCAGGGCCTGCTCGCGTTCGATCAGGCGTTCCTTGACCTTGGCCTGCTCACGGCGGTCCGGTGTGCTTGGGGCCACCACTTCGTTGACGCGGGTATCCACCTCGCGCAACTGGGCCACCATGCGCTTGCGTTCGACCCGGGCGGCCCACCAGCGGTTGGCAGCGCCCTGGAACAGCTCCAGCAGGTCGAGGGTGATCTTGCCCGTCACGTCCATCACCTTGAACCACGACAGGTCGGTGAACACCGTGAGACCGAACAGGAACAGCGCGATAAACATCAGGGTGCTGCCCTGGATATTCAGGGTCTTGCGCGCCAGGTCGCCGAGGCTCTCGCCCAGCGCCCCACCCGCGCCCGCCGGCAGGCCGGTGGGTGCGTGGAAATGAATATGCGCCAGGGCGGCACCGGACAGCACCAGGAATACCAGGCCGATCAGGCGCCACGAAAACAGCCAGCCGCTCCACTGCCACGGCTCATGACGCTGGCGGAAGATCTGCCAGGTCTTGATTGCCAGCAGCAAGGGGAAAATGTAAGCGAAGTAACCCAGCACCATGAACAGGATATCGGCGCTGTAGGAACCGGCAGGCCCACCGAAGTTCTGCACGTCTTCGATCTTGCTGTTATGGCTCCAGCCCGGATCGTCCTTGCCATAGGTGAGCAAGGCCATCATCAGGAACAGGCACAGCGCGCCGATAGCGATCAGCGCGCCTTCCTTGAGTCGATAGTGCAGGTGCTGGCGCCAGGCCGGCACGACGGCTGCTTTAGGTGTTGCGGCGGATTTCTTCAAAACGGGTCTTTTCCTGCGCCTGTTAGCGCGTCCATCTGTTGAATAACTGCAAATACTGCCCAATCCGAGCAGCTGAAAAATGAACGAACGTCGTGGAATCTACTTTTAACACTGGGCGATTGCTGGATGAAATGGCGATAACGCCACAATGGCCGCATTGTACGGGTTTGTGTTGCGGTTGCCACGCCACTTGGCTTTCTTCAGGCAGCATAGCCAATTGTGTGTCACAACATGTTCAATTTGAGCATGCATTGTCTTTGCTGACAAAGGCTTATGAGCTGTTTTTACCAATCCAGGCAAGCTTGGCAAATGGCCTGCATGGGCCAGACCCGATTACGACCACGCCTCACGCAGAGAGTTGCAGAAACACCCGCTCACGCTTATGCACGCCAACAGCCGATTCGGGCTGGCCCCACAGCGCTGCGTCGACAATAATCACACCCCTTGGGGCAGGCGATCCGCCTGCCACTCCCCTCCCCTTCCGCAAGCCTGGATGCCATGCTGACCTGGTTACAACGCGACTCACTGACATTCCCCCCGCTGGCCAAGGCCATGCGCGAACCCAATGGCCTGCTCGCCGCCGGCGGCGACCTATCGGCCGAGCGACTGGTGCAAGCCTACCGCCACGGTTGCTTTCCCTGGTTCTCGGAGGGCCAGCCGATCCTCTGGTGGTCGCCGGACCCGCGCACCGTGATATTCCCCGACGAACTGCATGTCTCCCGCAGCCTGGGCAAACTATTGCGCCAGCAGCGCTATACCGTGACCTTCGACCAGGACTTTGCCGCCGTCATCCAGGCGTGCGCCGCGCCGCGCGCGTATGCCGATGGCACCTGGATCACCGAAGGCATACAGAGCGCCTACCTGACGCTCCACCAGCGCGGTTACGCCCATTCGGTAGAGGTATGGGACAACGGCGAGCTGGTCGGCGGCCTGTATGGCCTGGCGATGGGCCGGCTGTTCTTCGGCGAGTCGATGTTCAGCCGCGCCGACAACGCCTCGAAATTCGGCTTTGCCACATTGACCCGGCAATTGCAGGCCTGGGGCTTTGTACTGATCGACTGCCAGATGCCCAACGACCACCTGCACAGCCTGGGTGCCCGCGCCATATCCCGCAGCGACTTTGCAGGTTTCCTGCGTGACCATCTGGACCAACCCAACGCAGGACCGTGGGTTTCTTAGGCGACTTGCGCGCTCCTGGCTTACACTTATTTCAAAGCTTATCCGAGGGTTGATCATGACCGAGTTGGCGCGTTTGAAGTTTTATGCCACTCAACCCCACTCTTGCAGCTATCTGCCCGACGAGCAGGCCACCACGCTGTTCCTCGACCCCAGCCAGCCGATGGATGTGCACGTGTATGCCGATCTCTCGGAAATGGGGTTTCGGCGCAGCGGCGATCATCTGTACCGGCCCCACTGCCAGAACTGCAATGCCTGCGTGCCGGCACGCATCCCTGTGGCGCAGTTTCTGCCGGACCGCAATCAGAAGCGCATCCTCAAGCGCAATGCCGACCTGACGGTGGCAGCTGCCAAGCCGCGATTCACCGAAGAGTATTTCGACCTGTACCAGCGCTATATCGAGCAGCGCCACGCCGACGGCGATATGTTCCCACCCAGCCGCGACCAGTTTTCCACCTTCCTGGTGCGTGACCTGCCGTTCTCGCGCTTTTACGAATTTCGCGCGGACGGCCGGCTGGTGGCCGTCGCCGTGACCGATTTGCTGCCTAACGGCCTGTCAGCGGTCTACACCTTCTACGAGCCGGCCGAAGAGCGGCGCAGCCTCGGGCGTTTCGCGATCCTCTGGCAAATCGGTGAAGCACTGCGCCTGGAACTCGAGGCGGTGTACCTCGGATACTGGATCAAGAACTGCAAAAAGATGAACTACAAGACCCAATATCGCCCCATAGAACTGCTGATTAATCAAAGATGGGTCACGCTTAACTAGAACCCCTTGGCTTAAACACCCTTTTTCGGGCACAATGCACGCCGCTTTTGCCTGGCGCAGTTGCACCGGGCCATTCACTGGATACCGAGGGCTTTACTGCATGTCGAAAGAAGACAGCTTCGAAATGGAAGGCACTGTCGTCGACACCCTGCCCAACACCATGTTTCGTGTGGAGTTGGAAAATGGGCACGTCGTAACCGCGCATATCTCCGGCAAGATGCGCAAGAACTACATTCGTATTCTTACCGGTGACAAAGTGCGCGTCGAGCTGACGCCCTATGACTTGAGCAAAGGGCGTATCACTTACCGCGCTCGCTAAGCAAGTCAATACAAGACGCCCGGTTATGCCGGGCGTTTTTGTGTGCATGGGATTTCTCAAACACCGAGGAATCCTGTGGGAGGGGGGCAAGCCCCATTCTGAGAATTGCATTTCAAGACAGCAAAAAGGCGCCTTTCGGCGCCTTTTGCGTTATTGCAGAACGATCAGGCCATTTCAGCCGTGGTTTCGAACTCGAAGGTCAGCTCGCCATCCTTCAGGTCGATATGCACCACGCCACCATGGTCGGAAAGCTCGCCAAACAGGATCTCTTCGGCCAACGGCCGCTTGATCTTGTCCTGGATCAGGCGCGCCATCGGGCGAGCGCCCATTGCCGCGTCGTAGCCACCTTCGGCGATCCAGCTGCGTGCCGCTTCCGTGACATCCAGTTGCACGCGCTTGTCTTCCAACTGCGCCTGAAGCTCGGTAAGGAACTTGTCCACCACACTCTTGATGACCTCATGGCTGAGGCGACCAAACTGGATAATGGTGTCCAGGCGGTTGCGGAACTCCGGCGTGAAGCTCTTCTTGATCACTTCCATCGCATCGGACGAGTGATCCTGGTGGGTAAAGCCGATCGAAGCCCGCGCGGCCGTCTCGGCACCGGCGTTGGTGGTCATGATCAGGATGACATTGCGGAAGTCCGCCTTGCGCCCGTTGTTGTCGGTCAGGGTCCCGTGGTCCATCACCTGCAGCAGCAGGTTGAAGACTTCCGGGTGGGCCTTCTCGATTTCATCGAGCAGCAGTACGCAATGGGGCTGCTTGGTAATCGCCTCGGTCAACAGGCCGCCCTGGTCGAAACCGACATAGCCCGGAGGCGCACCGATCAGGCGCGACACGGTGTGACGCTCCATGTATTCGGACATGTCGAAGCGCACCAGCTCGATCCCCATGGCCTTGGCCAATTGCCGTGCCGCCTCGGTCTTGCCGACACCGGTAGGACCGGCAAACAGGAACGAACCGACAGGCTTGTCCGGCGACTTGAGGCCCGCACGCGACAGCTTGATCGCAGTGGACAGCGCGTCGATCGCTGCGTCCTGGCCGAACACGGTGAGCTTGAGGTCGCGCTCCAGGTTACGCAGCAGCTCCTTGTCGGAACTGTTGACGTGTTTTGGCGGAATTCGCGCGATCTTCGCGACAATGTCCTCGACCTGAGGCACGTCGATGCGCTTCACACGCTTCTCGACCGGCTGCAGGCGCTGGTAGGCCCCGGCCTCGTCGATCACATCGATGGCCTTGTCCGGCATGTGCCGGTCATTGATGTAGCGCGACGCCAACTCGGCCGCCGCACGCAGCGCCTCATCGGTGTACTCGATGCCGTGGTGCGCTTCAAAACGCCCCTTGAGCCCGCGCAGGATGCCGATGGTGTCTTCGACCGACGGCTCGGACACGTCGACTTTCTGGAAGCGACGCGCCAGGGCACGGTCTTTCTCGAAGATGCCGCGGAATTCCTGGAAGGTGGTCGAACCGATGCAGCGGATATCACCCGACGACAACAACGGCTTGAGCAGGTTGGAAGCGTCCATCACCCCACCGGATGCCGCACCGGCACCAATGATGGTGTGGATCTCGTCTATGAACAGGATCGCCTGCGGGCGTTTTTTCAGCTCGCCGAGCAGCGCCTTGAAGCGCTTCTCGAAATCGCCACGGTACTTGGTCCCGGCGAGCAACGCACCCAGGTCAAGGGAGTAGACGACACTGTTGGCCAGTAGGTCCGGCACCTGGTTGTCGACGATGCGCTTGGCCAGGCCTTCGGCAATCGCGGTCTTGCCCACGCCCGCCTCACCCACCAGCAACGGGTTGTTCTTGCGACGGCGCGCCAGGATCTGCGCTACGCGCTCAACCTCAAGCTCACGCCCCACCAGCGGATCGATCCGCCCCTGGCGCGCCAGCTCGTTGAGGTTACTGGCATAGGCATCCAGCGGGTTGCTTGAAGAAGAAGACTCACCGCCCTCGTCGTCCTGCATATCCTGCTCACCCTCGGAATGATCGCCGTGCCCAGGCACCTTGGAGATACCGTGGGCGATGTAGTTGACGACATCGATACGGGCAACGCTCTGCTGCTTGAGCAGGAACACTGCCTGGCTTTCCTGTTCGCTGAAGATCGCCACAAGCACATTGGCGCCTGTGACTTCACGCTTACCGGAGCTCTGTACGTGGAAAACAGCACGCTGCAATACCCGCTGGAAGCCCAGGGTTGGCTGGGTCTCACGGTCCTCGTCATGCACGGGGATCAGTGGCGTGGTGGAGTCGATAAACTCCTGCAGGTCATGCTTGAGCTTGTCGAGATTGGCGCCGCACGCACGCAGAACCGTGGCGGCAGCTTCATTATCCAAAAGTGCCAGCAGCAGGTGTTCGACGGTCATGAATTCATGACGCTTCGAACGAGCCTCCTTGAAGGCAAGATTGAGGGTGACTTCGAGCTCGCGGTTTAACATAGCTTCACCTCATACCCAAGTGGTCGGCGTTAACCGTCCTTCTCGATTTCACAGAGTAGCGGATGCTGGCTTTCCCTGGCGTACTGGTTGACCTGCATGGCCTTTGTCTCGGCGATGTCACGGGTAAACACTCCACATACTGCCCGTCCTTCTGTGTGAACGGCCAGCATTACCTTGGTCGCCAACTCGCGGTTCAGGTTAAAAAACACCTCGAGCACTTCGACCACGAAATCCATCGGTGTGTAGTCATCGTTGAACAAAACCACCTTGTACATCGGCGGCGCCTGTAAAGCAGGCTTGGCCTCCTGAACAGCAATGCCTGCAGAACCGTCGTCATCGTGTTCGTGATCCGGTCGATCCTGATTGAATGTTAGTCGAATCTGGCTGATTGCATGCATGGAAAGAAAGGTTCGTCAGTGGTTCAAATACAGTGGTGGGGGCGACCTGTCAGAATTTCAACTCTGACCGTTCAGTCGCCTTGACTATCGGCAAATCGGTGTTACAACCAATAGAACCCACAGTGGGTAAAAAAGGTCCGCGCAGTCAACCTTATTTATTCGGGTTAGGACGGATAAACTGGATGATACTCCAGTGATGGAGTCTGGTGCAGAGGGATATGGGTATGTCTGGCGTCAAGATCAGTGGCAAGGTCAAGTGGTTCAACAATGCCAAGGGATATGGCTTTGTTAATGAAGAAGGTAAAACCGAGGACCTTTTTGCGCACTACTCAGCGATTATCATGGATGGGTACAAAACGCTGAAGGCTGGCCAAGCTGTGAGCTTTGAAATCATTCAAGGACCGAAAGGGCTGCACGCCGTGAATATCGATGCAGTGAAAGAGGCAGCGAAAGCCGAAACGCATGAAAAAAACACGCCATCAACCGCTCATAAAGAAAAGAAACAAACGGCCTGACACCCCGCGAAGCGAGTGACATGCGATAAAAAACCGGCCACCCGATCGACTTGGGTTGGCCGGTTTTTTTACCAGGCTTTTACATATGCGAAATCAACGCATCCCCAAAGCCCGACGACGACACCAGCTTCGCGCCATCCATCAGGCGCTCGAAGTCATAGGTCACGGTCTTGGCCGAAATAGCGCCGTTGGTGCCCTTGATGATCAGGTCGGCCGCTTCGGTCCAGCCCATATGACGCAGCATCATTTCCGCCGACAGGATCAACGAGCCCGGGTTGACCTGGTCCTTGCCCGCATACTTGGGCGCAGTACCGTGGGTCGCCTCGAACATGGCCACGGTGTCGGACAGGTTGGCACCCGGCGCAATCCCGATACCGCCCACCTCTGCCGCCAGGGCGTCGGACAGGTAGTCGCCGTTCAGGTTGAGGGTCGCGATCACGTCATACTCGGCCGGACGCAACAGGATCTGCTGGAGCATGGCATCGGCGATGGCATCCTTGACCACTACATTCTTGCCGGTCTTCGGGTTCTTGAACTGCATCCACGGGCCGCCATCCAGCAGGGTCGCACCGAACTCTTCAGCCGCCACTTCGTAGGCCCATTCCTTGAAGGCGCCTTCGGTGAACTTCATGATGTTGCCCTTGTGCACGATGGTCAGCGAGTCGCGATCGTTATCCACTACATATTGCAGGGCCTTGCGCGCCAGGCGCTTGGTGCCTTCCAGCGATACCGGCTTGATCCCAATGCCGCAATCCTGGTCGAAACGAATCTTGGTGACGCCCATTTCCTCCTTGAGGAACTTGATGACCTTGGTCGCTTCCGGCGAGCCGGCCTTCCACTCGATCCCGGCGTAAATGTCTTCGGAGTTTTCGCGGAAGATGGTCATGTCCACGTCGCCAGGTTTCTTGACCGGGCTGGGCACACCTTCGAACCAGCGCACCGGGCGCAGGCAGACGTAGAGGTCGAGTTGCTGACGCAGGGCCACGTTCAGCGAACGAATGCCGCCGCCTACCGGAGTGGTCAGCGGGCCCTTGATGGACACCACGTAGTCCTTGACCGCATCCAGGGTTTCCTGGGGCAGCCAGGTGTCCTGGTCGTAGACCTGGGTCGCTTTCTCGCCAGCGTACACCTCCATCCACGAGATCTTGCGCTTGCCGCCGTAGGCCTTTTCAACAGCTGCGTCGACCACCTTGATCATCACCGGGCTGATATCGACGCCAATACCGTCACCTTCGATATACGGGATGATCGGTTGGTCAGGAACATTGAGAGAATGGTCTGCATTGACGGTGATTTTGTCGCCGACTGCCGGAACCTGAATCTTCTTGTATCCCATGCTGAACTCCATCTATGGATTGAACATCTGGCTGCGTTCGAGCCTACTCCAGATAAATGGCGACTGAAACCTCGCGCCATGCTCATTTGCATCGAAAACAGCATAAATTGTCGCCTACAAGCCTGAAAGCAAAGGGAAAAGCGCCAATCTTGAGCACTTCGTGCGACTTTAGGCGTAACCCGGTACCTGCGACCTTTAGACCAATGGACGACACACCTTTTGTATGAAGGCTCGGCGTAAGCATAGCGACCTATGTATAATGCCGCCGCTGACCAAAGAGTCACGATGGCAGACCGCTCTGGAACAGGGCCCTCCGCTACAAAGCAGGACTAATACAATAGTCCACCCGCTTGACGCTCGACTGATGCAACCCAACATCACCGCGAAGAAACCTCGACCTTTCGCTCATGGATGACTTTGAACGAACGCGCTCCACCCGGCGCATCTCGAGTTTCTGCGCACGCTTTCAGCAAAGAAGAGAGTTAATCCGAATATGCCCACCCGCTCGAAGATCATCTACACCTTCACCGACGAAGCCCCAGCCCTCGCCACCTATTCACTGCTGCCTATCGTAGAGGCCTTCACCGCTTCCGCTGATATTGCCGTGGAAACCCGCGACATCTCCCTCGCAGGGCGCATCCTCGCAAGCTTCCCCGAGCAACTGGGCACCAAGGCCGTACCGGACCACCTCGCCGAACTGGGCGACCTGGCCGTTACCCCTGAAGCCAACATCATCAAGCTGCCTAACATCAGTGCCTCGACCCCGCAACTGCAAGCCGCGATCAAGGAACTGCAGGCCCAGGGCTATGCCCTGCCGGACTACCCGGAAACCGTAACCACCGACGCGGAAAAAGAAACCCGTGCCCGTTACGACAAGGTCAAGGGCAGCGCCGTGAACCCGGTACTGCGCGAAGGCAACTCCGACCGCCGCGCGCCGCTGTCGGTCAAGAACTACGCTCGCAAGCACCCGCACAAGATGGGCGCCTGGGCTGCGGACTCCAAGTCCCACGTTGCCCACATGAGCAACGGCGACTTCTACGGCAGCGAAAAAGCCGTGCAGATCGAAGCCGCTGACGCGGTCAAGATCGAGCTGGTCGCCCAGGACGGCACCACCACCGTCCTGAAAGAAAAGACCACCGTCAAGGCCGGCGAAATCATCGACAGCGCGGTACTGAGCAAGAACGCCCTGCGCAGCTTCATCGCCGCTGAAATCGAAGATGCCAAGAAACAAGGCGTGCTGCTGTCGGTCCACCTGAAAGCCACCATGATGAAGGTCTCCGACCCGATCATGTTCGGCCAGATCGTTGCCGAGTTCTATAAAGACGCCCTGGCCAAGCACGCAGACGTGCTGGCACAGATCGGCTTCAACCTGAACAACGGCATCGGCGACCTGTACGCCCGCATCAAGGCCCTGCCGGCCGAGCAACAAGCCCAGATCGAAGCTGACATCCAGGCGGTCTACGCCGCTCGTCCTTCCCTGGCGATGGTCAACTCCGACAAAGGCATTACCAACCTGCACGTGCCGAGCGACGTCATCGTCGACGCCTCGATGCCGGCCATGATCCGTGACTCCGGCAAGATGTGGGGCACCGACGGCCAACTGCACGACACCAAGGCCGTGATCCCGGATCGCTGCTACGCAACCATCTACCAAGCCGTCATCGAAGACTGCAAGGCACATGGCGCTTTCGACCCAACCACCATGGGCAGCGTGCCAAACGTTGGCCTGATGGCCAAGAAAGCAGAAGAGTACGGCTCCCACGACAAGACCTTCCAGATCAAGGCTGACGGCGTCGTCCGCGTCACCGACAGCAAGGGCAACCTGCTGATGGAACAGAAAGTCGAGGCCGGCGACATCTTCCGCATGTGCCAGACCCAAGACGCACCGATCCAGGACTGGGTCAAGCTGGCCGTCAACCGCGCCCGCGCCAGCAACACCCCGGCCATCTTCTGGCTGGACCCCAAGCGTGCACACGACGGCGTCGTGGTCGAGAAAGTCCAGGCCTACCTGAAAGACCACAACACCGAAGGCCTGGACATCCGCATCATGTCGCCGGTCGACGCGATGAAGTTCACCCTGGAACGTACCCGCAAGGGCCTGGACACCATCTCGGTGACCGGCAACGTGCTGCGTGACTACCTGACCGACCTGTTCCCGATCATGGAGCTGGGCACCAGCGCCAAGATGCTGTCCATCGTGCCACTGATGAATGGCGGCGGCCTGTTCGAAACCGGCGCCGGCGGCTCGGCACCGAAGCACGTGCAACAGCTGCTGGAAGAGAACTTCCTGCGCTGGGATTCCCTTGGCGAGTTCCTGGCCCTGGCCGCTTCCCTCGAGCATTTGGGTGTGACGTACAACAACCCTAAAGCCCTGGTGCTGTCCAAGACCCTGGACCAGGCCACCGGCCAGTTCCTCGACAACAACAAGTCGCCATCGCGCAAAGTCGGCAACATCGACAACCGCGGCAGCCACTTCTACCTGGCGCTGTACTGGGCCCAGGCCCTGGCCGCCCAGACCGAAGACACGGCACTGCAAGGCCAATTCAGCGAACTGGCCAAGACCCTGGCCGCGAACGAAGCAACCATCGTTACCGAGCTCAATGCCGTACAGGGCAAGCCAGTGGACATCGGCGGCTACTACGCGCCGAACCCGGAGCTGACCAGCAAGGCCATGCGCCCAAGCAACACCCTCAACGCGGCAATTGCCAAGTTGAAGTAAGGTTGTAAGGATGCAAAGAAGCCCCGGCCCTGCGCCGGGGTTTCTGTTTCTACCGCTCAACAGAAGAAACCGGATTCAATGTGGGAGAGTGCTTGCCCCTCCCACACTGGCCGCAATTCCGCCCAAACACCGCGTCATATCTTGAATCGAGCCCCCCCATGACCTGGCAACCCCACATCACCGTCGCCACCATCGTCGAAGACAACGGCAAATTCCTGATGGTCGAAGAGCTCAAGGGCGGCCGCGCCGTGCTCAACCAGCCCGCCGGCCACCTCGACCCAGACGAGACCCTGACCGAGGCCGCCGTGCGCGAAACCCTCGAGGAAACCGGCTGGGACGTGGAAGCCACCGGCATCGTCGGCATCTACCTGTACACCGCACCCAGCAACGGGGTTACCTATCAACGCGTCTGCTTTATTGCCAAGGCACTGAAACACCATCCGGACTATCAACTGGACAAAGGCATCCTGCGCGCCCGCTGGCTGAGCCGTGACGAGCTGATGGCCGTGCGCGACGCCTGGCGCAGCGAGCTGATCATCCGCTGTATCGATGATTATCTGGCCGGCCAGCGTCACAGCCTGGCATTGATCCGCCCTTCTCTTTAGCCTTGCGGGCCCAGGCCTGTTAGAATCGCGTCCTTTTTCAAGACACCCGTTGAAACCCTATGCGTGATCCAGCCCCTTCTGACACACAAAAGAAGCGCGTCATCGTCGGCATGTCCGGCGGCGTGGATTCTTCCGTTTCCGCCGTTCTGCTCATGGAGCAGGGTTATAAGGTGGAAGGCCTGTTCATGAAGAACTGGGAAGAAGACGATGGAACGGAATATTGCACCGCCATGGACGACCTGGCGGACGCCCAGGCCGTGTGCGACAAGATCGGTATCAAGCTGCACACCGCCAACTTCGCCGCCGAGTACTGGGACAACGTGTTCGAGCACTTCCTGGCCGAATACAAGGCCGGTCGCACGCCGAACCCGGACATCCTGTGCAACCGCGAAATCAAGTTCAAGGCGTTCCTCGACTACGCCATGATCCTTGGCGCCGACCTGATTGCCACTGGCCACTACGTGCGTCGCCGCGACATCGATGGCCGCACCGAACTGCTCAAGGGCCTGGACCCGAACAAGGACCAGAGCTACTTCCTGCACGCCGTCGGCGGTGAACAGATCGCCAAGACCCTGTTCCCGGTGGGCGAGCTGGAAAAACCCGAAGTCCGCAGGATCGCCGAGCAACACGGCCTGGCGACCGCCAAGAAGAAGGACTCCACCGGGATCTGCTTTATCGGCGAGCGCCGCTTCAGCGACTTCCTCAAGCAGTACCTGCCGGCGCAGCCGGGCGAGATCAAGACCACCGACGGCGAAGTGATCGGCCGTCACCATGGCTTGATGTACCACACCATCGGCCAGCGCCAGGGCCTGGGCATCGGCGGCTTGAAGGATGCCGGCGAAGAGCCGTGGTACGTGCTGGTCAAGGACCTGGAGCACAACGTGCTAATCGTCGGCCAGGGCAATGAACACCCGCTGCTGTTCTCGGGCGCACTGCTGGCCTCGGAGATCTATTGGGTCAACCCGATCGACCTGAGCACCCCGCGCCGCTTGACTGCCAAGGTGCGCTATCGCCAGGGCGACCAGCCCTGCACCCTGGAAAAAACCGCGACGGGCTACCGCGCCACCTTTGATGACCCGCAACGTGCGGTCACCCCTGGCCAGTCCGTGGTGTTCTATGACGGCGAAATTTGCCTGGGCGGCGGCGTGATTGAAGTCGCCGAAGCCTGGAGCAACCCGGCATGAGCCCGACCCAGGAGCAATTGACAGCACTCGGCGGGGTATTTCTCTCCGCCGTGCTGGTGGACAAGATCGCCAAGACCGGCCAGGTTACCGAAGCCGGCCTGACCTGCATGCTCGGCAGCCTGCTGATCCGCGACCCCAAGGACACCCTGGAAGTCTACGGCGGCGACGACCTCGCACTGCGTGAAGGTTATCGCGCACTGATCGGCGCCCTGGAGCGCGACCCGAGTACGTTGCAGCGTGAGCCGCTGCGCTACGCCCTGTCGATGCTCGGCCTCGAGCGCCAGTTGGCCAAGCGCGAAGACATGCTGGAAACCATCGGCAAACGCCTGCCGCAGATCCAGTCCCAGGTAGAACACTTCGGCCCGGCCCACGAAAATGTGATCGCCGCCTGCGGTGCGCTGTACCAGGACACCTTGAGCACCTTGCGCCAACGCATCCAGGTGCACGGCGACATGCGCAACCTGCAGCAACCGAACAACGCCTCGAAAATCCGCGCACTGCTGCTGGCCGGTATTCGTTCGGCGCGGTTGTGGCGGCAATTGGGCGGTCATCGCTGGCAGCTGGTGATCAGCCGACGCAAATTGCTCAAAGAGCTTTACCCGTTGATGCGCAACGAATAAGTCGCACCGACAGGCTATTTTCAAGCCGTTACGCGTAATACGCCGGTCAGTTGGCAACGGACCGGCGGATTTTTTCATGTATGATACGCGCCCCATTTCGTTGCCCGACTGTCCGAGAACACCCCATGCAGCTCTCTTCGCTCACTGCGGTTTCCCCTGTTGACGGCCGCTACGCCGGCAAAACCCAGGCCCTGCGCCCTATTTTCAGCGAATACGGCCTGATCCGTGCTCGTGTACTGGTTGAAGTGCGCTGGCTCCAGCGCTTGGCCGCTCACCCCGCCATCAGCGAAGTGCCGGCGTTCTCCGCCGAAGCCAACGCTGTACTCGACGCCCTGGCGGACAATTTCTCCCTGGAGCACGCCGAGCGTGTGAAAGAGATCGAGCGCACCACCAACCACGACGTCAAGGCCATCGAATACCTGCTCAAGGAGCAGGCGGCCAAGCTGCCGGAACTGGCCCAGGTCAGCGAATTCATCCACTTTGCCTGCACCAGCGAGGACATCAACAACCTGTCCCACGCCCTGATGTTGCGCGAAGGCCGTGATGACGTGATGCTGCCGCTGATGCGCCAGACCGCCGAAGCCATCCGCGAGCTGGCCATCCGTTTCGCCGACGTGCCGATGCTGTCGCGCACCCACGGCCAGCCGGCGTCGCCGACTACCCTGGGCAAGGAACTCGCCAACGTGGTGTACCGCCTGGAGCGTCAGATCGCTCAAGTCGCAGCAGTCCCACTGCTGGGCAAGATCAACGGCGCTGTCGGCAACTACAACGCCCACCTGTCGGCCTACCCTGAGATCGACTGGGAAGCCAACGCCCGCGCCTTCATCGAAGACGAGCTGGGCCTGGGCTTCAACCCGTACACCACGCAGATCGAACCCCACGACTATATTGCCGAGCTGTTCGACGCCATTGCGCGCTTCAACACCATCCTGATCGACTTCGATCGCGATATCTGGGGCTACATCTCCCTGGGCTACTTCAAGCAGCGCACCATTGCCGGTGAAATCGGTTCGTCGACCATGCCGCACAAGGTCAACCCGATCGACTTCGAAAACTCCGAAGGCAACCTCGGCATCGCCAACGCCCTGTTCCAGCACCTGGCCAGCAAATTGCCGATCTCCCGCTGGCAGCGCGACCTGACCGACTCCACCGTACTGCGCAACCTCGGCGTGGGCTTTGCCCACAGCGTGATCGCGTACGAAGCCAGCCTCAAAGGCATCAGCAAACTGGAGCTCAACGCGCAGAAAATCGCCGCTGACCTGGACGCGTGCTGGGAAGTGCTGGCCGAGCCGATCCAGACCGTGATGCGCCGCTACAACATCGAAAACCCTTACGAGAAGCTGAAAGAGTTGACCCGTGGCAAGGGCATCAGCCCTGAAGCACTGCAAACTTTCATCGACGGCCTGGACATGCCAGCCGCGGCCAAGGCCGAGCTGAAACTGCTCACCCCGGCCAACTACATCGGCAACGCTGTAGAGCAAGCCAAGCGCATCTGATTCGCGCAAGCCCCCTTGAGACGCCCGGCCGCGCCGGGCGTTTTTATTTCAGTCTGAAAAGTGCTTTTTTTCAATAGGTTACACATGAATCCTGATATCCCTCTTCAACTTCTGGGCGGCATTACGGCACGGGAATTCCTGCGCGACTACTGGCAGAAAAAACCGCTGCTGATCCGCCAGGCGATCCCTGACTTCGAAAGCCCGATCGACGCCGACGAACTCGCCGGCCTGGCCCTGGAAGAAGAAGTCGAATCGCGCCTGGTGATCGAACACGGCGAACGCCCGTGGGAACTGCGCCGCGGCCCGTTCGCCGAAGACGCCTTCAGCACCCTGCCTGAGCGTGAGTGGACCCTGCTGGTACAGGCGGTCGACCAGTTCGTGCCGGAAGTGGCCGAGTTGCTGGAGCAGTTCCGCTTCCTGCCAAGCTGGCGCATCGACGATGTGATGATCAGCTTTGCCGCACCCGGCGGCAGCGTAGGCCCGCACTTCGACAACTACGACGTGTTCCTGCTGCAGGCCCAGGGCAAGCGCAACTGGAAGATCGGCCAGATGTGCAGCTCCGAAAGCCCGCTGCTGCAACACGCCGACCTGCGCATCCTCGCCGAATTCGAAGAAAGCGCCGAATGGGTGCTGGAACCGGGCGACATGCTCTACCTGCCGCCACGCCTGGCGCATTTCGGCATCGCCGAAGATGACTGCATGACGTACTCGGTGGGCTTTCGCGCCCCAAGCGCCGCAGAAGTACTGACCCACTTCACCGACTTCCTCGCCCAGTACCTGACCGACGAAGAGCGCTACACCGACGCCGACGCGCAGCCGGTCAGCGACCCGCACCAGATCCAGAGCGACGCCCTCGACCGCCTCAAGAGCCTGCTGGCCGAGCACATGAGCGACGAGCGCATGCTGCTGACCTGGTTCGGCCAATTCATGACCGAGCCGCGCTACCCGGAACTGGTAGCAGGCGAAGAGCTGGGCGAAGACGACTTCATCAACAGCCTGCAGGACGGCGCGATCCTGGTGCGCAACCCAAGCGCGCGCATGGCCTGGTCGGAAGTCGACGATGACGTCCTGCTGTTCGCCAGCGGCCAGAGCCGTTACCTGCCGGGCAAACTGCGCGAACTGCTGAAACTGGTCTGCGCCGCCGATGCCCTGCACGCCGAAAACCTCGGCGAATGGCTGCTGGACGAAGACGCCCGTGACCTGCTGTGCGAGCTGGTCAAGCAAGGAAGCCTGGGGTTTGCCGATGAATAGGATTCACGTAGGTGTCGCGGACTGGCATAAGGATATCGCCGAGATTCGGCGCATTCGTGAAGCGGTATTTATCGCTGAACAATCGGTTCCACCTGAGCTTGAGTGGGATGCGGATGACGCAGACGCAGTGCATTTCCTTGCATTCGAAGGCGACTTTCCGATCGGCACCGCGCGCCTGCTGCCCAGCGGCGAGATCGGCCGGGTGTCGGTGCTCAAGGACTGGCGCGGGCTGAAGGTCGGCGACAAGCTGATGGAAGCGGTGATCGGCGTGGCCGAGCAACGTGGCCAGACCAAGCAGTTCCTGAGTGCGCAGGTGTATGCGGCGCCGTTCTATGAGCGACTGGGCTTCAAGATCGTCAGCGAAGAATTCCTGGAAGTCGGGATTCCCCATGTCGATATGGTGCGCGGGGCCTGATCCCTGCTGTAAGGGCTTGCCCGTGGTGAGCCAGCTTGCCTGTGGTGAGCGGGCTTGCCCCGCGCTGGGCTGCGCAGCAGCCCCAAACCAAACGCCGCATTCTTTCCGTAAGAACGCGGCGTTTTTTATAGGGGCTGCTACGCAGCCCGGCGCGGGGCAAGCCAGCTCACCACAGGCAAGCCCGCTCACTACACCCCAGGCCGACAAACTGGCACTATCAAGCCTAACTGACTCGCAGAGATAACGGACATGTCCCTACGCACCCTGCTCACCGCCCTCCTCCTCACCGCCAGCTGCTCGGCAATGGCCGACACCGAAGTCGTCAACCTGAGCAATCGCACCAGCACCGACCTGCTCCCGGTTGCACAGAACTTCATTGGCAAGGACGGCACCGTCAGCGCCTACGGCAACCAGCTTATCGTTAACGCTGCCCCCGGCAAGATCCAGGACCTGCGCGCGCTGCTCGCCCAGCTGGATACACCAGCCAAGCGCCTGCTGATCACCGTCGACACCAACGAAAACAACCAGCAGAACAGCGGCGACAGCCAGACCCGCATCATCAGCTACGGCACCGCCAGCCGCGACGGCGGCATCCAGCAGATCCAGGCCAGCGAAGGCGTGCCCGCGCTGATCCAGGTCGGCCAGAGCGTGCCACTGACCACGACCCAACCTGACGCCTACGGCCGTCCGCAGAACCAGACCCAGTACCGCAACGTCACCCAGGGCTTCTACGTCACCGCCAGCGTCACCGGCGAGACCGTGCACCTGGCGATCAGTACCAACCGTGACCGCATGAGCCAGGAACGTCCCGATGTAGTGAATGTGCAAAGCACCGACACAACCGTCAGCGGGCGCCTTGGCGAATGGATCCCCCTGGCCGGCATCAACCGCGAGACCCAGGCCGACAAATCCTCCACAACCCGCAGCTACTCTACCCAGGGCCGCGATGACCTGACGTTGCGGGTCAAGGTCGACACCCTGAACTGAAGCACCAAAAACTGACTGATGAGTCGTATTAGACTAAAGATGTAGTGCCACAAAAAAAGCACTACAAAACATTTGACGATCCAAAAAAGCATGGGCATGATGGCCTCGCTCCCGCTAATCAGGGGCCCTGGCAAGGGCCTTCGGATCGCCGCTCCAAGCTACCCACCCGAGCCGATTCGTGTCTGTACCGCCCACAAGGTGTGTTTGACGAGGTTGCGACTGGAACGAAGTTGTCCCGAGGGACGGAAGCTAACCAGGTAACCCGGCTACACACTGATGGATCGTACAAAGGCCCACGATGCCCGAAGACCGTTCGCAGTTCGCCCTTACCTGCTCAACTCCCCCTTGAGCCATCGTTCATCCCGTCGCCTGCCCCGCCGAACTTGACTTGAACACCTGAGCTTCTGGTCAGCGAGCAGCCATAACCACGCATTCACTACGTGGCTGGCAAATGGAATTTTCCACCTAGACCTATGCGACGAGGTTTTCCCCCATGGCACTGACACGCGAACAGCAAATTGCAGCCCTCGAGAAAGACTGGGCTGAAAACCCACGCTGGAAAGGCGTAACCCGCGCTTATTCCGCTGCTGACGTCGTCCGCCTGCGTGGCTCGGTTCAACCTGAGCACACCTTTGCAAAACTCGGCGCCGAGAAGCTGTGGAAGCTGGTCACCCAAGGTGCCAAGCCGTCCTTCCGCCCCGAGAAAGATTTCGTCAACTGCATGGGCGCCCTCACTGGCGGCCAGGCAGTCCAACAGGTGAAAGCCGGTATCCAGGCTATCTACCTGTCCGGCTGGCAAGTGGCAGCGGACAACAACTCCGCTGAATCCATGTACCCCGACCAATCGCTGTACCCGGTGGACTCCGTGCCGACCGTGGTCAAGCGCATCAACAACTCGTTCCGTCGTGCCGACCAGATCCAGTGGAAAGCCGGTAAAGGCCCGGGTGATGAAGGCTACATCGACTACTTCGCGCCCATCGTGGCCGACGCCGAAGCCGGTTTCGGCGGCGTACTGAACGCCTACGAGCTGATGAAGAGCATGATCGAGGCTGGCGCGGCCGGCGTGCACTTCGAAGACCAACTGGCTTCGGTGAAGAAATGCGGCCACATGGGCGGCAAGGTACTGGTACCGACCCAGGAAGCCGTACAGAAGCTGACCGCTGCCCGCCTGGCGGCTGACGTTGCCGGCACGCCGACCATCATCCTGGCCCGTACCGACGCCAACGCTGCAGACCTGCTGACCTCGGACTGCGACCCGTACGACCAGCCGTTCGTAACCGGCGAACGTACCCAGGAAGGTTTCTACAAAGTGCGCGCCGGTCTCGACCAGGCCATCGCCCGCGGCCTGGCCTACGCGCCGTACGCCGACCTGATCTGGTGCGAAACCGCCAAGCCGGACCTGGACGAAGCGCGTCGCTTTGCCGAAGCAATCAAGAAGGAATACCCGGACCAGCTGCTGTCCTACAACTGCTCGCCTTCCTTCAACTGGAAAAAGAACCTGGACGACGCGACCATAGCCAAGTTCCAGCGCGAACTCTCCGCCATGGGCTACAAGCACCAGTTCATCACCCTGGCCGGTATTCACAACATGTGGCACAGCATGTTCAACCTGGCGCACGACTACGCCCGCAACGACATGACCGCCTACGTGAAGCTGCAGGAACAGGAATTCGCTGACGCCGCCAAGGGCTACACCTTTGTGGCCCACCAGCAGGAAGTGGGCACCGGCTACTTCGACGACATGACCACCGTGATCCAGGGCGGCACCTCGTCCGTGACCGCGCTGACCGGTTCGACCGAAGAAGAGCAGTTCCACTGATCGATGTGAGTACACGGCCACGGCGGACCCGTTAAAGAGCTAACCGCCGTGCCGCACGATCTGACGCCCCGACTGGTTCGGGGCGTTTTTTTTGCCGGTACACATCCCACTGATTCAATCGGGAAAATGTGGGAGGGGCTTGCCCCCGATAGCTGTGAGGAACGCTCGCAACCTGAAGATTTTGTACAAAACCTTGATCCAGAGCGGTATTCGCAGCAGATAAATCAGTTAAAAGATCCGCTCCAACAACTCGCGCTAATCAGGCAAGTAACGGCAACTTACTCCGCTGTATGAGAAACAATCGCTTAAACCCCACGCAAACAATATTCATTATCATTTAGAACCTAAAAACTTCGTTACAGGTTAAACAAAACACATTTGATCAAATGCCCGCTAATGCCCGCCCCGCAAGGGCTACAGCCCCAAGAAGGTGCACTATGTGCTTATTCCATCGAATAATTTCGCCCTAGGAATTTTACTTGCCCGGTGTTTAGCCATAAAATCACCGCGATTGATTGCAGTGCGACATATCGTCACTGCATCGTTACTTTTTCGAGCTCAGAGACCTTTGCTCTCTGTTAAGGATTTCCAGCATGACCGAAGCGACAGGACTCATGGCCCACAACTGGGGCTTTGCCATTTTCCTCCTCGGTGTTGTCGGCCTTTGCGCCTTCATGCTCGGTGTGTCCAGCCTCCTCGGGTCAAAAGCCTGGGGCCGCAGCAAGAATGAACCGTTCGAATCCGGCATGCTGCCTACAGGTGGCGCCCGCTTGCGGCTCTCAGCCAAATTCTATCTGGTCGCGATGCTCTTCGTGATCTTCGACATCGAAGCCCTCTTTCTCTTTGCCTGGTCTGTGTCCGTCCGCGAAAGCGGCTGGACCGGATTCGTCGAAGCCCTCGTTTTCATAGCAATTCTGTTGGCAGGCCTTGTCTACCTATTTCGAGTGGGCGCCCTTGACTGGGCTCCGGAAGCTCGTCGTAAGCGGCAAGCGAAGCTGAAACAATGAGGCTTTGGCGATGCAATACAATCTCACCAGGATCGACCCGGATGCTCCTAACGAGCAGTACCCCATCGGCGAACGGGAAACCGTTTCCGATCCGTTAGAAGACCAAGTCCACAAGAACATCTACATGGGCAAGCTCGAAGACGTGCTGAGTGGCGCGGTCAACTGGGGACGTAAGAACTCCCTGTGGCCGTACAACTTCGGCCTTTCGTGCTGCTACGTGGAAATGACCACCGCCTTCACGGCGCCCCACGACATCGCGCGCTTTGGCGCCGAAGTTATCCGGGCATCACCGCGCCAGGCGGATTTCATGGTTATCGCCGGTACCTGCTTTATCAAGATGGCGCCGATCATTCAGCGTCTCTACGAGCAAATGCTCGAGCCAAAGTGGGTTATCTCCATGGGTTCGTGCGCCAACTCCGGTGGCATGTACGACATCTACTCCGTGGTTCAGGGGGTGGACAAGTTCCTGCCCGTGGACGTCTACGTGCCTGGCTGCCCGCCCCGCCCCGAAGCATTCCTGCAAGGCTTGATGCTGTTGCAGGAATCGATTGGCAAGGAGCGTCGCCCGCTTTCCTGGGTCGTCGGCGATCAAGGCGTGTACCGCGCCGAGATGCCGTCGCAAAAGGAACAGCGCCGCGAACAGCGAATCGCAGTCACCAACCTGCGCAGCCCCGACGAAGTCTGATCCAGCCCCGCTTCTTTTATAGAACGAAAACCTGGCTTCATTCTTTACGTTGACCGAAAGCGATAAAAAACCATGACTACAGGCAGTGCTCTGTACATCCCGCCTTATAAGGCAGACGACCAGGATGTGGTCGTCGAACTCAACAACCGTTTTGGCCCTGACGCCTTCACCGCCCAGGCCACACGCACCGGTATGCCGGTGCTGTGGGTGGCGCGCGCCAGGCTCGTCGAAGTCCTGACCTTCCTGCGCAACCTGCCCAAGCCGTACGTCATGCTCTATGACCTGCATGGCGTGGACGAGCGCCTGCGCACCAAGCGCCAGGGTCTGCCGAGCGGCGCCGATTTCACCGTGTTCTATCACCTGATGTCGCTGGAACGTAACAGCGACGTGATGATCAAGGTCGCACTGTCCGAGAGCGACCTGAGCGTGCCGACCGTGACCGGTATCTGGCCAAACGCCAGCTGGTACGAGCGCGAAGTCTGGGACATGTTCGGTATCGACTTCCCGGGCCACCCGCACCTGACGCGCATCATGATGCCGCCAACGTGGGAAGGTCACCCGCTGCGCAAGGACTTCCCTGCCCGCGCCACCGAATTCGACCCGTTCAGCCTCAACCTCGCCAAGCAGCAGCTTGAAGAAGAGGCCGCGCGCTTCCGTCCGGAAGACTGGGGCATGAAGCGATCCGGCACCAACGAGGACTACATGTTCCTCAACCTGGGCCCGAACCACCCTTCGGCCCACGGTGCCTTCCGCATCATCCTGCAACTGGACGGCGAAGAAATCGTCGACTGCGTACCGGACATCGGCTACCACCACCGTGGTGCCGAGAAGATGGCCGAGCGTCAGTCGTGGCACAGCTTCATCCCGTACACCGACCGTATCGACTACCTCGGCGGCGTGATGAACAACCTGCCGTACGTGCTCTCGGTCGAGAAGCTGGCCGGCATCAAGGTCCCGGACCGCGTCGACACCATCCGCATCATGATGGCCGAGTTCTTCCGGATCACCAGCCACCTGCTGTTCCTGGGTACCTATATCCAGGACGTCGGCGCCATGACCCCGGTGTTCTTCACCTTCACCGACCGTCAGCGCGCCTACAAGGTCATCGAAGCCATCACCGGTTTCCGCCTGCACCCGGCCTGGTACCGCATCGGCGGCGTCGCCCACGACCTGCCGAATGGCTGGGAACGCCTGGTCAAGGAATTCATCGACTGGATGCCCAAGCGCCTGGACGAATACCAGAAGGCTGCGTTGGATAACAGCATCCTCAAGGGCCGTACCATCGGCGTCGCCCAGTACAACACCAAGGAAGCCCTGGAATGGGGCGTCACCGGTGCCGGCCTGCGTTCCACCGGTTGCGACTTCGACCTGCGTAAAGCGCGCCCTTATTCCGGCTACGAGAACTTCGAGTTCGAAGTCCCCCTGGCGGCCAATGGCGATGCCTACGACCGTTGCATCGTGCGCGTCGAAGAAATGCGCCAGAGCCTGAAGATCATCGAGCAGTGCATGCGCAACATGCCGGCCGGCCCGTACAAGGCGGATCACCCGCTGACCACGCCGCCGCCGAAAGAGCGCACGCTGCAGCACATCGAAACCCTGATCACGCACTTCCTGCAGGTTTCGTGGGGCCCGGTAATGCCGGCCAACGAATCCTTCCAGATGATCGAAGCGACCAAGGGTATCAACAGTTATTACCTGACGAGCGATGGCGGCACCATGAGCTACCGCACCCGGATTCGTACCCCAAGCTTCGCCCACTTGCAGCAGATCCCTTCGGTGATCAAAGGCGAGATGGTCGCGGACTTGATTGCGTACCTGGGTAGTATCGATTTCGTTATGGCCGACGTGGACCGCTAAGCATGAACAGCACGCTTATCCAGACAGACCGTTTCACCTTGAGTGAAACCGAGCGCTCGGCCATCGAGCACGAGCTGCATCACTACGAAGACCCGCGCGCGGCGTCGATCGAAGCCTTGAAGATCGTCCAGAAGGAACGTGGCTGGGTGCCGGACGGCGCCCTCTACGCCATCGGCGAGATCCTCGGCATCCCCGCCAGCGACGTTGAAGGCGTGGCGACGTTCTACAGCCAGATCTTCCGCCAGCCGGTCGGCCGCCACATCATTCGCGTGTGCGACAGCATGGTCTGCTACATCGGTGGCCACGAGTCGGTGGTCAGCGAGATCCAGGCCAAGCTGGGCATCGGCCTCGGCCAGACCACCCCGGACGGCCGCTTCACGCTGCTGCCGGTGTGCTGCCTGGGCAACTGCGACAAGGCGCCGGCGTTGATGATCGACGACGACACATTCGGTGACGTGCAGCCTGCTGGCGTGACCCAATTGCTCGAGGGCTACCCATGACCCTGACTTCCTTCGGCCCGGCCAACCTGATCAAGCGTTCGGCCGAGACCCACCCGCTGACCTGGCGCCTGCGTGACGACGGCGAGCCGGTATGGCTCGACGAGTACCAGGCCAAGAACGGCTACGCCGCTGCGCGCAAGGCCTTCGCCGACATGGCCCAGGACGACATCGTCCAGACCGTGAAGGACGCCGGCCTCAAGGGTCGCGGCGGTGCAGGCTTCCCCACGGGCGTGAAGTGGGGCCTGATGCCCAAAGACGAATCCATCAACATCCGCTACCTGCTGTGCAACGCGGATGAAATGGAACCCAACACCTGGAAAGACCGCATGCTGATGGAGCAACTGCCCCATCTGCTGATCGAAGGCATGCTGATCAGCGCCCGCGCGCTGAAAACCTACCGTGGCTACATCTTCCTGCGCGGCGAATACACCACCGCCGCCAAGCACCTCAACCGTGCCGTGGCAGAAGCCAAGGCCGCAGGCCTGCTGGGCAAGAACATCCTCGGTTCGGGCTTTGACTTCGAACTGTTCGTGCACACCGGCGCCGGGCGTTACATCTGCGGTGAAGAAACCGCACTGATCAACTCCCTCGAAGGCCGCCGCGCCAACCCGCGCTCCAAGCCGCCCTTCCCTGCCGCCGTGGGCGTGTGGGGCAAGCCGACCTGCGTGAACAACGTCGAGACCCTGTGCAACGTGCCGGCGATCATCGCCGACGGCGTGGACTGGTACAAATCGTTGGCCCGCGAAGGCAGCGAAGACATGGGCACCAAGCTCATGGGCTTCTCCGGCAAGGTCAAGAACCCTGGCCTGTGGGAGCTGCCGTTCGGCGTGACCGCCCGCGAGCTGTTCGAGGACTACGCCGGCGGCATGCGCGACGGCTACACCCTCAAGGCCTGGCAGCCAGGCGGCGCCGGCACCGGCTTCCTGCTCCCCGAGCACCTCGACGCACAGATGTATGCCGGCGGCATCGGCAAGGTGGGCACCCGGATGGGTACCGGCCTGGCGATGGCGGTGGACAACACCGTGAACATGGTCTCGCTGCTGCGCAACATGGAGCAGTTCTTTGCCCGTGAATCCTGCGGCTTCTGCACCCCATGCCGCGACGGCCTGCCGTGGAGCGTGAAGCTGCTGATGGCCCTGGAAAATGGCGAAGGCCGCGAGGGTGATATCGAAACCCTGCTGGGCCTGGTCGGCTTCCTCGGCCCAGGCAAGACCTTCTGTGCTCACGCACCGGGTGCCGTGGAGCCATTGGGCAGCGCAATCAAATACTTCCGCTCGGAGTTCGAAGCCGGCATCGCGCCCACCAGCGCCGCCGTCCCGCCTCTGGCAAGGCCGATCGTAGTCGGCGCGTAACGCTTAAACAGGCGAAGGGTCCGTGCCCTTCGCCTGCTCATGTGCTGACGCCGTGAAGGCTGTGTAGATGCACATGAATAACAAGATTCCATTAGCCACGCCCGCTGACAACGGGCCAACGAAGAACTTTGAACCATGGCCACTATCCACGTAGACGGCAAAGCGCTCGAAGTCGATGGGGCGGACAACCTGTTACAGGCGTGTCTGTCGCTCGGCCTCGATATCCCGTATTTCTGCTGGCACCCCGCGCTTGGTAGCGTCGGTGCCTGTCGCCAGTGTGCGGTCAAGCAGTACACCGACGAAAACGACACCCGTGGTCGTATCGTCATGTCCTGCATGACCCCAGCCACCGACAACACCTGGATCTCCATCGACGATGAAGAGTCCAAGGCGTTCCGCGCCAGCGTTGTCGAATGGCTGATGACCAACCACCCCCACGACTGCCCGGTCTGTGAGGAAGGCGGTCACTGCCACCTGCAAGACATGACGGTGATGACCGGCCACAACGAGCGCCGCTATCGCTTCACCAAGCGTACCCACCAGAACCAGCAGCTGGGCCCGTTCATTTCCCACGAAATGAACCGCTGCATCGCCTGCTACCGCTGCGTACGCTTCTATAAGGACTACGCCGGCGGCACCGACCTCGGCGTATTCGGCGCCCACGACAACGTGTACTTCGGTCGCGTTGAAGACGGCGTGCTCGAAAGCGAGTTCTCCGGCAACCTCACCGAGGTCTGCCCGACCGGTGTGTTCACCGACAAGACCCACTCCGAGCGCTACAACCGCAAGTGGGACATGCAGTTCTCGCCAAGCATCTGCCATGGCTGCTCGAGCGGTTGCAACATCTCCCCGGGCGAGCGCTACGGCGAACTGCGTCGCATCGAAAACCGCTTCAACGGTTCGGTCAACCAGTACTTCCTGTGCGACCGTGGTCGTTTCGGCTATGGCTACGTCAACCGCGAAGACCGTCCACGCCAGCCACTGCTGGCCGATGGCGCCAAGCTGAGCCTGGACGCGGCGCTGGACAAAGCCGCCGACCTGCTGCGCGGCCGTAACATCGTCGGTATCGGCTCGCCCCGCGCCAGCCTCGAAAGCAACTACGCGTTGCGCGAGCTGGTGGGTGCCGAGCACTTCTACTCCGGTATCGAAGCCGGTGAGCTTGAGCGCATCCGCCTGGTCCTGCAGGTGCTGAACGACAGCCCGCTGCCGGTGCCGAACATGCGCGACATCGAAGACCACGACGCCATCTTCGTGCTCGGTGAAGACCTGACCCAGACCGCCGCGCGCATCGCGCTGTCCCTGCGTCAATCGGTCAAAGGCAAGGCGGAAGACATGGCCGACGTCATGCGCGTCCAGCCTTGGCTCGACGCTGCGGTGAAAAACATCGGCCAGCACGCGCTGAACCCGCTGTTTATCGCCAGCCTGGCGGAAACCAAGCTCGACGACATCGCCGAAGAATGCGTCCACGCCGCACCGGACGACCTGGCCCGCATCGGTTTCGCCGTGGCCCACGCCCTCGACGCCAGCGCGCCGGCAGTCGAAGGCCTCGACACTGAAGCCGCCGAACTGGCCCAGCGTATTGCCGACGCCCTGCTGGCAGCCAAGCGTCCATTGATCATTGCCGGTACCTCGCTGGGTTCCAAGGCCTTGATCGAAGCCGCCGCCAACATCGCCAAAGCCTTGAAGCTGCGCGACAAGAACGGCTCCATCAGCCTGGTGGTGCCGGAAGCCAACAGCCTCGGCCTGGCCATGCTCGGCGGCGAGTCCTTGGATGCCGCCCTGCAAACCGTGATCGACGGCACTGCCGATGCGATCGTGGTGCTGGAAAACGACCTGTACACCCGCACCGACGCCGCCAAGGTTGACGCTGCGCTGAACGCCGCCAAGGTCCTGATCGTCGCCGACCACCAGAAGACCGCCACCAGCGATCGCGCCGACCTGGTCCTGCCGGCCGCCACCTTCGCCGAAGGCGACGGCACCCTGGTCAGCCAGGAAGGTCGTGCCCAGCGCTTCTTCCAGGTGTTCGATCCGAAGTACATGGACGCCAGCATCCTGGTTCACGAAGGCTGGCGCTGGCTGCATGCCCTGCGCGCGACCCTGCTGAACCAGCCGATCGACTGGACCCAGCTCGACCACGTCACCGCCGCAGCCGCCGCGAGCGCGCCGCAGCTGGCGCGTATCGTCGACGCCGCACCGTCCGCCGCGTTCCGCATCAAGGGCATGAAGCTCGCCCGTGAGCCGCTGCGTTATTCCGGTCGTACCGCCATGCGCGCCGACATCAGCGTGCACGAACCGCGTACCCCGCAAGACAACGACACCGCGTTCGCCTTCTCCATGGAAGGTTACTCGGGTTCGGTCGAGCCACGTCAGCAGGTGCCGTTTGCCTGGTCGCCGGGCTGGAACTCGCCACAGGCCTGGAACAAGTTCCAGGACGAAGTCGGTGGTCACATCCGCGCCGGCGACCCGGGCACCCGCCTGATCGAACCCCAGGGCGACGCGCTGAACTGGTTCGCTGCGGTGCCGCGTCCGTTCAACCCGGCCCAGGGCACCTGGCAGGTTGTGCCGTTCTTCCACCTGTTCGGCAGCGAAGAAACCTCTTCCAAGGCCGCGCCGGTACAAGAGCGCATTCCCGTGGCCTATGTGTCCGTGGCCAAGTCCGAAGCCGACCGCCTGGGCGTCAACGACGGCGCCCTGCTCAGCGTGACCGTGGCCGGCCAGACCCTGCGTCTGCCGCTGCGCATCAACGAAGAGCTGGGTGCCGGCCTGGTTGCCCTGCCTAAAGGCGTCGCCGGCATCCCGCCTGCGATCTTCGGCAAAACCGTTGACGGTCTGCAGGAGGCAGCGCAATGACCTGGTTCACCCCTGAAGTGATCGACGTGATCATCTCGGTCGTCAAGGCCATCGTGATCCTGTTGGCCGTGGTCGTCGCGGGCGCCCTGCTCAGCTTCGTCGAACGTCGCCTGCTGGGCTGGTGGCAGGACCGTTACGGTCCGAACCGCGTTGGCCCGTTCGGTATGTTCCAGATCGCCGCCGACATGCTGAAGATGTTCTTCAAGGAAGACTGGACCCCGCCGTTTGCCGACAAGGTGATCTTCACCCTGGCGCCGGTCGTGGCCATGAGCGCCTTGCTGATCGCCTTCGCGATCATCCCGATCACCCCGACCTGGGGCGTGGCGGACCTGAACATCGGCCTGCTGTTCTTCTTCGCCATGGCCGGCCTGTCGGTCTACGCGGTGCTGTTCGCCGGCTGGTCGAGCAACAACAAGTTCGCCCTGCTGGGCAGCTTGCGGGCCTCGGCCCAGACCGTGTCCTACGAAGTGTTCATGGGCCTCGCGCTGATGGGCATCGTGGTGCAGGTCGGCTCGTTCAACATGCGCGACATCGTCGAGTACCAGGCGCAGAACCTGTGGTTCATCATTCCGCAGTTCTTCGGCTTCTGTACCTTCTTCATCGCCGGCGTCGCCGTGACTCACCGTCACCCGTTCGACCAACCGGAAGCGGAACAGGAACTGGCCGACGGCTACCACATTGAATACGCCGGCATGAAATGGGGCATGTTCTTCGTCGGTGAATACATCGGCATCATCTTGATCTCGGCCCTGCTGGTCACGCTGTTCTTCGGCGGCTGGCACGGTCCGTTCGGCATCCTGCCGCAGCTGGCGTTCTTCTGGTTCTTCCTGAAGACCGCGTTCTTCATCATGCTGTTTATCCTGCTGCGCGCTTCCATTCCGCGTCCACGATACGACCAGGTGATGGATTTCAGCTGGCGCTTCTGCCTGCCGCTGACCCTGATCAATTTGCTGGTGACTGCTGCCGTTGTGTTGTTGAACACGCCAGCGGGCGCGGTTCAGTGAGGATTTGACCCATGTTCAAATATATTGGCGACATCGTTAAGGGTACCGGTACCCAGTTGCGAAGCCTGGTGATGGTTTTCGGCCATGGCTTTCGCAAACGCGACACCCTGCAATACCCGGAAGAAGCGGTGTACCTGCCGCCGCGCTATCGCGGCCGCATCGTGCTGACCCGCGACCCCGATGGCGAAGAGCGTTGCGTGGCCTGCAACCTGTGCGCCGTGGCGTGCCCGGTGGGTTGTATCTCCCTGCAGAAAGCTGAAACCGAAGACGGTCGCTGGTACCCGGACTTCTTCCGCATCAACTTCTCGCGCTGCATTTTCTGCGGCCTCTGCGAGGAAGCTTGCCCGACCACCGCGATCCAGCTCACACCGGATTTCGAGATGGCCGAGTTCAAACGTCAGGACCTGGTGTACGAGAAAGAAGATCTGCTGATCTCTGGTCCCGGTAAAAACCCTGATTACAACTTCTATCGTGTTGCAGGTATGGCCGTTGCCGGTAAGCCGAAAGGCGCCGCACAAAACGAAGCCGAGCCGATCAACGTGAAGAGCTTGCTGCCTTAAGGAAGAAAGATGGAATTCGCTTTCTATTTCGCATCGGGTATCGCGGTTGTGTCCACGCTTCGCGTGATCACCAACACCAACCCCGTGCACGCCCTGCTCTACCTGATCATTTCGCTGATCGCCGTGGCCATGACCTTCTTCAGCCTCGGGGCACCGTTCGCCGGTGTGCTGGAAGTGATCGCCTACGCCGGTGCCATCATGGTGCTGTTCGTGTTTGTGGTGATGATGCTCAATCTCGGGCCGGCCTCGGTCGCCCAGGAACGCGTCTGGCTCAAGCCCGGCATCTGGCTCGGCCCGGTTGTCCTCGCAGCGCTGCTGCTGGGTGAACTGCTGTATGTGCTGTTCGCTCACCAGAGCGGCCAGGCCATCGGCCATACCACCGTGGACGCGAAAGCCGTGGGCATCAGCCTGTTCGGCCCGTACCTGCTGGTGGTCGAACTGGCGTCGATGCTGCTGCTCGCCGCAGCCATCACTGCCTTCCACTTGGGCCGCAACGAAGCCAAGGAGCAATGACGATGCCTGCTATCCCTTTGGAGCATGGTCTGGCGGTCGCCGGCATCCTGTTCTGCCTTGGCCTGGTCGGCCTGATGGTTCGCCGTAACATTCTGTTCGTGTTGATGAGCCTGGAAATCATGATGAACGCTGCGGCACTGGCGTTCATCGTTGCAGGTGCACGTTGGGGCCAGCCGGATGGACAAGTCATGTTCATCCTGGTGATCAGCCTGGCAGCCGCCGAGGCCAGTATCGGCCTGGCGATCCTGCTGCAACTGTATCGTCGCTTCCACACGCTTGATATCGACGCTGCCAGTGAGATGCGCGGATGAACATGATCTTTCTGACTTTCGTATTTCCCCTGATCGGTTTCCTGCTGCTGTCGTTCTCTCGCGGACGCTGGTCGGAAAACCTTTCGGCCCTGATCGGTGTGGGCTCCATTGGCCTGTCGGCTATCGTTGCCGCCTACGTCATCTGGCAATTCAACGTGGCACCGCCGGAAGGCGGCCACTACACCCTGGTGCTGTGGCAGTGGATGTCGGTGGAGGGCTTCAAGCCCAACTTCGCCCTCTACGTCGATGGCCTGTCGATCACCATGCTCGGCGTGGTGGTGGGCGTGGGCTTCCTGATCCACCTGTTCGCGTCCTGGTACATGCGCGGTGAAGCGGGCTACTCGCGCTTCTTCTCGTACACCAACCTGTTTATCGCCAGCATGCTGTTCCTGGTGCTCGGCGATAACCTGTTGTTCCTGTACTTCGGTTGGGAAGGCGTGGGCCTGTGCTCGTACCTGTTGATCGGTTTCTACTACAGCAACCGCAACAACGGTAACGCGGCACTCAAGGCATTTATCGTCACCCGCATCGGCGACGTGTTCATGGCCATCGGCCTGTTCATCCTGTTCCAACAGGTGGGCACGCTGAACATCCAGGAACTGCTGGTGCTGGCACCGCAGAAATTCCAGGTCGGCGACTTCTGGATCACCCTGGCGACCCTGATGCTGCTGGGCGGCGCCGTGGGTAAATCCGCGCAACTGCCGCTGCAGACCTGGCTGGCGGATGCGATGGCCGGTCCTACCCCGGTGTCGGCACTGATCCACGCCGCAACCATGGTGACCGCCGGTGTCTACCTGATCGCCCGTACCCACGGCCTGTTCACCCTGGCGCCGGACATCCTGCACCTGGTGGGCATCGTCGGCGGCGTGACCCTGGTACTGGCCGGCTTCGCCGCGCTGGTGCAGACCGACATCAAGCGGATCCTCGCCTACTCGACCATGAGCCAGATCGGCTACATGTTCCTGGCCCTGGGCGTCGGCGCCTGGGACGCGGCGATCTTCCACCTGATGACCCACGCCTTCTTCAAGGCCCTGCTGTTCCTGGCCTCCGGTGCGGTGATCGTGGCCTGCCACCACGAGCAGAACATCTTCAAGATGGGCGGCCTGTGGAAGAAACTGCCACTGGCCTACGCCAGCTTCATCGTCGGTGGTGCCGCCCTGGCCGCCCTGCCGCTGGTGACCGCCGGTTTCTACTCCAAGGACGAAATCCTCTGGGAAGCCTTTGCCAGCGGTAACCAGAACCTGCTGTACGCAGGCCTGGTGGGTGCGTTCATGACCTCGCTGTACACCTTCCGCCTGATCTTCATCACCTTCCACGGTGAAGCCAAGACCGAAGCCCACGCAGGCCATGGCATCTCCCACTGGCTGCCACTGTCGGTGCTGATCATCCTGTCGACCTTCATCGGCGCGCTGATCACCCCGCCACTGGCCGGTGTGCTGCCGGAAAGCGCCGGTCATGCCGGCGGCGCCGCCAAGCACAGCCTGGAAATCGCCTCGGGTGCCATTGCCATTGCCGGTATCCTGCTGGCGGCCCTGCTGTTCCTCGGCAAGCGTCGCTTCGTGACCGCCGTGGCCAACAGTGGCATCGGCCGTTTCCTCTCGGCCTGGTGGTTCGCCGCCTGGGGCTTCGACTGGCTCTACGACAAACTGTTCGTCAAGCCCTACCTGGCCATCAGTCATGTACTGCGTAAAGACCCGCTCGACCAGACCATCGGTTTGATCCCGCGCGCGGCCAAAGGCGGTCACACCGCCCTGAGCCGTACCGAGACCGGCCAGTTGCGTTGGTATGCGGCTTCCATGGCGGCCGGTGCCGTGCTGGTGATCGGCGCCATCGTTGTGGTAGCGGTCTGATATGAACTTTGCGAACTTGCGAAAGGAAACGAGCCCGTCATGATTCTGCCCTGGCTAATCCTGATCCCCTTTATCGGCGGCCTGCTCTGCTGGATGGGTGAACGCTTCGGCGCCACCCTCCCCCGCTGGATTGCGTTGCTGACCATGTCCCTGGAACTCGCACTCGGCCTCTGGCTGTGGGCCCATGGCGACTATTCATTCGCTCCGGCACCGGGTGTCGATCCGACGTTCGCGCTTGAATTCAAGCACGTGTGGATCCAGCGCTTCGGCATCAACGTGCACCTGGCCCTCGACGGCCTGTCGCTGTTGATGATCCTGCTGACCGGCCTGCTGGGTATCCTCTCGGTACTCTGCTCCTGGAAAGAGATCCAGCGTCACGTGGGCTTCTTCCACCTGAACCTGATGTGGATCCTGGGCGGTGTCGTCGGCGTGTTCCTCGCCCTCGACCTGTTCATGTTCTTCTTCTTCTGGGAAATGATGCTGGTGCCGATGTACTTCCTCATCGCGCTCTGGGGTCACAGTTCTTCGGACGGCAAGAAAACCCGGATCTACGCGGCGACCAAGTTCTTCATCTTCACCCAGGCTTCCGGCCTGATCATGTTGGTGGCGATCCTGGGCCTGGTACTGGTCAACTTCAACTCGACTGGCGTGATTACCTTCAACTACGCCGACCTGTTGAAAACCAAGATGTCCCTGACCACCGAGTACATCCTGATGCTGGGCTTCTTCATCGCCTTCGCGGTGAAGCTGCCGGTGGTGCCGTTCCATTCCTGGCTGCCTGACGCTCACGCCCAGGCGCCGACCGCCGGTTCCGTGGACCTGGCCGGTATCCTGCTGAAGACGGCGGCCTACGGCCTGCTGCGTTTCGCCCTGCCGCTGTTCCCGAACGCCTCGGCCGAGTTCGCGCCGATTGCCATGACCCTCGGTCTGATCGGGATCTTCTACGGTGCGTTCCTGGCGTTCGCGCAAACCGACATCAAGCGTCTGATTGCCTTCTCGTCCGTTTCCCACATGGGCTTCGTACTGATCGGCATCTACTCCGGCAGCCAGCTGGCGTTGCAAGGTGCAGTGATCCAGATGTTGGCCCACGGTGTCTCGGCCGCCGCACTCTTTATCCTGAGTGGCCAGCTGTACGAGCGTCTGCACACCCGTGACATGCGCGAGATGGGCGGCGTGTGGTCGCGCATTGCGTACCTGCCGGCGATCAGCCTGTTCTTCGCTGCCGCGTCCCTGGGCTTGCCGGGTACCGGTAACTTCATCGGCGAGTTCCTGATCCTGATGGGGGCCTTCGTGCAAACGCCGTGGATCAGCGCCATTGCTACCTCCGGCCTGGTATTCGGTTCGGTCTACTCGCTGATCATGATCCACCGCGCCTACTTCGGCCCGGCCAAGTCCGACACCGTCCTCAAGGGGATGGATGCTCGCGAACTGATCATGGTGCTCGGCCTTGCGGTATTGCTGATCTACATCGGCGTGTACCCGCAACCGTTCCTGGACACTTCTGCCGCGACGATGCATGGCGTGCAGCAGTGGTTCGGCACCGCCTTCTCTCAACTCGCTTCGGCCCGGTAAGAGCGCTATGGAATTCACGATCCAACACTTTATCGCGCTTGCGCCGCTGCTGATCACCAGCCTCACCATCGTGGTGGTGATGCTGGCGATCGCCTGGCGCCGCAATCATTCACAAACGTTCCTGCTGTCCTGCGCCGGTCTGAACCTGGCCTTGCTGTCGATTATCCCGGCACTCAAGGTCGCGCCACTGGCGGTGACCCCGCTGATGATGGTCGATGACTTCGCGCTGCTGTATATCGCGCTGATCCTCGTCGCCACCCTCGCCTGCGTCACCCTCGCCCACGCCTACCTCGGCGAAGGCGGCACCGGCTACCCGGGCAACCGCGAAGAGCTGTACCTGCTGATCCTGCTGGCTGCGGCCGGCGGTATCGTGCTGGTCAGCGCGCAGCACCTGGCCGGCTTGTTCATCGGCCTGGAACTGCTGTCGATCCCGACCTACGGCCTGGTGGCCTACGCCTTCTTCAACAAGCGCTCCCTGGAAGCCGGCATCAAGTACATGGTGCTGTCGGCCGCCGGTTCCGCGTTCCTGTTGTTCGGCATGGCCCTGCTCTACGCCGAAGCCGGCAGCCTGAGCTTCACCGGTATCGGTCACGCCCTGGCCGCCACCAACAGCCCCGCGCCGATCGCCCAACTGGGCCTGGCGATGATGCTGATCGGCCTGGCGTTCAAGCTGTCGCTGGTGCCGTTCCACCTGTGGACCCCGGACGTGTACGAAGGCGCCCCGGCGCCGGTGGCGGCGTTCCTGGCGACCGCGTCCAAGGTCGCTGTGTTTGCGGTGATGGTGCGTCTGTTCCAGATCTCGCCTGCCGCCAACACCGGCGTGCTGAGCCACGTACTGACCGTGATCGCCATCGCGTCGATCCTGTTCGGCAACCTGCTGGCGCTGACCCAGAACAACCTCAAGCGTCTGCTGGGTTACTCGTCCATCGCTCACTTCGGCTACCTGCTGATCGCCCTGGTGGCGAGCAAAGGCCTGGCCGTGGAAGCCATCGGCGTGTACCTGGTCACCTACGTGATCACCAGCCTCGGCGCGTTCGGCGTGATCACCCTGATGTCCTCGCCTTACAAGGGCCGTGACGCCGACGCCCTGTACGAATACCGCGGCCTGTTCTGGCGCCGTCCGTACCTGACCGCCGTACTCACCGTGATGATGCTGTCCCTGGCCGGTATCCCGCTGACCGCGGGCTTTATCGGCAAGTTCTACATCGTCGCGACCGGTGTCGAAGCCCACGAGTGGTGGCTGGTTGCGTCCCTGGTACTGGGCAGTGCCATCGGCGTGTTCTACTACCTGCGCGTGATGGTCACCCTGTACCTGATCGAGCCAAACCTGCGCCGTGTGGATGCCGAGCTGCACTGGGAACAGAAAGCCGGTGGCGTGATGCTGCTGGCTATCGCCCTGCTCGCCTTCTTCCTCGGCGTGTACCCACAACCGTTGCTCACCCTGGTGCAGCACGCGGTGCTGGGGGTTTGATCCCTTAGCGGTATGTGAACCAACAGAAACGGCGCCTTCGGGCGCCGTTTTTGCGTTCTGGGCTGACCTGCAACAGCCCAAAAAAAACGCCCCGAATGTTCGGGGCGTTTTACATTGCAACCGCGTCAGAACGCGATACCGACCTTGACCCCGTACTCATCCCGCTTGAGACGAGTGTTATCGGCCACTTCGGAATCACCGTCGAGCTTGTATTCGGTGCGGGTGTAGTAAAGGCCCGCCATCACCGGCAGGTCGCCCTTCTGGTTCATCAGCAGGCTGACTTCGGCGTAAGGGTTGGTGCGGTCCTTGAGGTCTACGGTGTCGCTGCCCACGCCGTCCACCTTGAGCTTCGTACGAGCGTCAATGGTGCGACGCGCACCGGCTTCGAAACGCAGCGTCATGTCATCGAACTGATGGTTGTAGCCCAGGGCTGCCTTGGCGAACGGCGACTTGTTGGTGAGTTCCATGTCGTAGTCGTTCGAGTCCAGCTCATAGCGAGTCCAGCTGTAACCGCCACCTACGATCACATCGACGAAGTTGCGCGCATCCAGCGCGGCACGCCAGCCGAGATCCAAGTCGGCCTGGCCTTCCTTGAGTTTGTTATCACTCTTTTTACCGTACTTGGCTTCCACACCTGCCTGGTAGATAAAGCCCGACTCGGCGGTGAGCTTATTGCCGAAGTTGTAGAAAAGACCGGCTTCGGGCATGTGGTCCTTATCACTTTCACTACCGCCTTCGAGCTTGAAGTCGTTGTAGCTGCCCAGGATCCCAAAGGTAGAAATCGGGTCAGTGGACGGTGCGGCGAACACCACGGCTGGCGCGGCGACCAGCGCCAGCAGTGAGGAATTTTTGAGGAAGCTTCCGAATAGTTTGGACATCGTTTACATCTCCTTGTCTGGTGGGCAAATTATCCAGGAAACGCTTCGAACCCAGATTGGCACCAAAGGTTCGAAAAATTTGCCCCCATCTGGAGGTAAAACGGTTCAGCGATCGCTCTGGATCAATACTCCTGGCGTACAGCCATTACCAAGCCATCAAGGGTTGAATCAAGCTGAGGGTGGACCGGCACACGAATCCCAAAGGTAGTGCCCAGTACGTCAAGCAGTTCGTCGGTACTCTGGATCACACGCTTGTCACTCGGCCGATCCAGGTAGTGGATCGCATAATGGGCGTTGTTCAAGGTGTGGCGTTCGCCCGCTGCCAGGCGTGCGACTTTCAATTGACCCAGGAACGGCGATCCCGGATGGGTCGAGACGTACCAGTTACCGATTTCGTAGTCGATGTCGGCCTGCACTTGCAGGTCGAAGACATACAAGCCACGCCACTCCCCCGCGACCTCGGCCCACAAGGTGTAGCTGCCCTCCTGTTCATTGAGAGTCAGGCGATACGGCTCATGGGCCGTGGCCTGCACGGCCTGCGTGTCCAACTGCAACGGACTGCTGGGCACCATGCCACCAAAGCCGACGTCGGTGATGTAGCGCACGCCGTCCAGGGTCACCAGGCTCAGGCGATGGGTACGCGCCGTACGTGCATCCGGGGGCCCGCCCATCACCACCCGCCCGGTAATACCGCGGGCCTCGAAGCCCAGTTCCTGCAACAGCGCCAGGAACATCTGGTTCAACTCATAGCAATACCCACCCCGCCCATCGAACAGGACTTTCTGCTCGACGCTGGGCAAGTCGATCGGCACCGGCAGGCGCAGCAGGGTCGATAGGCTTTCGAAGGCGAAGGTGCACACATGACGCAGTTGCAAATCCCGCAGGGTCTGCAGGGTGGGCGGTGGCGGCGCATCGTAACCCAGGCGTTGCAGGTACAGGCGGCTGTGGTTCAGGAGGGTCATGGCGCGATCCTTGGGCGTGGGAGCAATGCGTCACTATGCCGCGCAAGCATGCAGATTGTCATTTTGAATGAACCTTTTTAAACCGTTCCCTCTCCATCTATAACAAGACAGGGAGGCAACATGAGTACCGCAAAAATCTACACCATCCACTATCAACTGCACGGTCAACCGAAGTCCTTTGTGGTGCGTGCCGAAGTGATGAACAACGCCGAGGCCTGGCACTGGGCAGCCGTTGACGCTGACATTGCGCATGTCAGTCGTATCGGCCGGGTCGGCCATGAGCAAGTGAAAAAAACCACGCGCCCATGGGCCGAGAAGTACGGCATTACCGACGTCACCTGGATGCCGCCCAGATAAATAAAAAGCCCCGCTCAGTGGCGGGGCTCAGTTCATTTCTTCAAGTCGCCCAACGGATCGTAGGGCGGCTTTTTTTTCCCGTCGTCCTTGGCCTTTTTATCCAGCGGGGCGATGGCCGGACCGATGGGATCAACCTGCGGATCAGCCACATCGGGCGAGTCCGGGTCAAATCCCAGCTCATCCTTGCCGCTGGCGTGTTCGTTGGAGGACGGTCCATCCGAGCGCTTGTTCATCATGATCTCCTGTTAGAGCGGGCGAGCGTTGTCGTGGAGGTTTTCCAGGTCTTCTTCGACGCGCTCCACATCATCCTGGGCGTCACGCTCTTTCGGGTCATTGGGGCGCAAGGCATCGTTGTCGCGCTCCTCTTCACCGGGCGTGCGATCGGGGTCGGGGGTACCGGGCGGTGGCTGCTTGTATTCGGGCATGGTGGTTGACCTCAAAGGGACTACACCGGTTTAGAGAAACTGCCCCAGATCATGGTTCAACTTGATTGCCCCACCACTGACCGCTGACCATGAGAAGATGCCTTCCCCTACCCGCCCTGGAGACCTGGACCGGATGTTCGAGCTCAAACCCTGCGACCCTGTCATCTACCGCCAACAGACGCGCCGCAGCACGCTGATCGTGGCCGTGCTGTTCATGGCCCTGGCCATGCTGCTGTCGAGCCTGGCGGTGATGCTGTTCGGCGAACCCGGCGGTGACAACTTCCGCTTTAATGTCGGTGGCGTATTCGCCGGGGTGTTGATAACGGTCGCCCTGCTGCGCGGCCCGTTCCGCACCCAGCCGTGGCTGGCACCGGCCGTGTATGGCTGGCAGCTCAAGCGCACGCTAATGCGCGTGACCAACGTGATGCACACCGTCACCGAGCGTGTGCAGGCGAATGATCCGACGGCCATGAAGATCCTGCGCTTCTATCACCTGGGGCTGACGCAGATGCACGCCCTGGACGCCAACTCCAGTGCACAGGCGCAGTTGGTCGGTGAAATGGACGCGCATAAGAACACGATGCAGGCACTGGGGATCGACACCGAACAAACCCGCTTTGATCCCGCTTGGCTGGAAGGATTGAAACGCACGTAAGTCAGTCTGCTGCCACACGGGTGCGCCAGCAGAACAACGCACTCACCGCAATCGCCGCACCCGCCACGCCAAACACCAGGGGGGCCGAGGCCACCGGCAACAGCAGGCCTGCCAGCAGTGGCCCGAGGCCCGCACCGATGTCACGCCATACCGCATTCGACGCCAGGGCCGACACCCGCAGCGAACCGGGGTTGCGCTCGGCGACCAGGGTGGTCACCAGGGGCAGTTGCAACGCGCGCAGCACCAACACCGCCGCCGCGCCGACAATCACCCAATAGCTGCCGAACGCCGTCAGGGCCAAGGCACTCAGGAACGAAAACAGCAACAACATCGAGGTGGCGCCAAAGCGCTGGGCTGCGTGGCCTCCCAGGGGGCTCAGGAGCATTTCCGAGACATAACGCAGGGCCATCAAGCCGCCGGCGATCAACACCGCATTACCACCGAGCAGCTTCTGCGCCTGGATCGACAGGCCGAAAATAAACAGTCCGTCCAGCGCCACGCCTTCGATAAACGACCACAACGCCACGCTGTCGGGCCACTTGAAACGGCGCCCCGGGGTGCTGTGCAAATCATGCCCGGCACTGGGCAGGCCGCGCGCCATCCACAGCCCCACCAGGCAACAGCCGGCGAGGATCACGAAGATCGGACGTGGCCCGACCCACAGCGTCAACCAGCCACCGAACGGCAACGCCAGCATCGGCCCCCAGGCGATCAGGGCCCGCGAACGCCCGGCCCGGCGCGCGGCGCCCTCCGGCTCGGAGGTGGCCAATACCTGGGTCGACAGGTTCAACGCAGCGAAACACAGGCCCCATACCAGCCGCAGCCCCAACAACGCAGCAAAGCCCGACAGCACCGAATTACCCAGGGCGCACAGCGTTGCGGCCCCGGCGGCGATCATGCAGGTCAGGCGATCGCCGTTGCGCGCGTAGAAATTCAGCACATGGCGGTAACCGAAAATCCGCACCAGCCGGTTGGCCGCCAGCAATACACCGGCCTGGGCGAGCGTGATGCCAAAGGCCTGGGACTCCATGGGCAGCAGCAGATAGAGCAACACATCACTGGGCAGGCATAAGGCCAGGGTCAACGCAGCGCGGCGGGAATGGGTATCGGCAGTGCGGAGGGCCAGGCTGGACATAAATCTGAAACATCCCGAAATATTCAGGTCGCCACGGTAGCCCTCCCGCCGCTGGTTTTACAACGGCTTTTTCCCGTAGGGCAGCAAACGCAGGCCACTGGCCACGGCGCCCACCAGCGCAAACACGCAACCCAGCCACAGCGCATACAGCGGGCCATTGCCCAGGGACAGGTGGAAACACAGCGCCACCAACGACGCCCCCAGCGTCTGCCCCAGCAACCGCGAAATCGCCACGATGCCGCTGGCCCCACCACTGCGCGCCAACGGCGCACTGGTCATCAAGGCCTTGAGGTTGGGCGACTGGAAGAAGCCGAAACCGGCACCGCACAACGCCATGCGCCAGCCAATATCGAAAGCCGACGCGCCGTGGCCCAAGGTCGCCAACGCGGCCATGCCCACACTCAACATCAACAGCCCGATACCGCACAGCAGGCCCAGGGACACACGGTCAGCCAGGCGCCCGGCGACCAGGGCCATCACCGCCACGACCGCCGGCCACGGCGTCATCAGGAACCCGGTTTCCACCTGGCTATGCCCCAGCACCGCCTGCAACAGAAAGGGCAGCGACACAAAGGCCAGGCCTTGGGCGCTGAAGGCGCAGATCGCCGTCAGGGAAGACAAGGCAAACACCGGCCGCTTGAACAGATCCAACGCCAGCATCGGCGCCGGGTGACCGGCCTGCCGACGCAGCAGCAACGCGCCACACAGCAGCGCCACCGCAATCAAGCCCAGGGTCAACGCCCCCTGCGCACCGTGCACCGCCGTGCCCAGCCCCAGTACCAGCAAGGCGAACAACCCGGCACACAGCGCGGCCGCGAGGCGGTCGAAGGCATGCCCGGCCATCGGCAGGGTCGGCAATGAACGCAGGCCCAATCCTAGCGCCAACAGCCCCAACGGCACATTGATCAGGTACAGCCAGTGCCAGGTCGCCACCGACAGAATCGCCGACGCCGCCGTGGGCCCCAGGGTAAACGCCAGCCCCACCACCAGCGAGTTATAGCCCAGGCCACGCCCGAGCATTTTTGACGGGTAGATATGCCGCAGCAACGCCGTGTTGACGCTCATGATCGCCGCCGCCCCCAGCCCCTGCACCACACGGGCGGCGGTCAGGGTCACCAGCGAGCCGGCCAGCCCACAAAACAGCGACGAGACGATAAACAGCAGCAACCCGCCGAGATACACACGGCGGTGACCGAGCACATCACTGAGGGACGCAAACGGCAGCACCGTGGCGATAATCGCCAACTGGTAGGCATTGACCACCCAGATCACCGAGGCGGAATCGGTGCCAATCCCTTCGGCCAGGGTCGGCAAGGCCGTATTGACGATGGCCGTGTCGAGGGTCGCCATGCCGATCCCCAGGGAGATCGCGATCACGGCCGGCAGGCGTTTATTGAGGGGCAGCCCATCGGCAACAGAAGACATGAACAATCCGCACAGTGGCAAAGGTGTCTAGATTACGGGCAGCCGGGGATTTTTTCAGTGGGGGATTGCGTGGCTGTCCGAATTTTCATGTTCAGCCACGCGCCACAGGTAAAGGCGATCAGCCTGCCAGTGCACTCAGGTCCAGGCGCCCACCGAGGGTCGGCGGACACCAGTAGTAACCACCGGTCAACGGCGTGCTGATGCGATACAGGCCATCGACAATCCCGTCCTCCAACCCGCTCATGCGGCGCAGTTGCGCTTCGAACGCATCGAAGGAATGGCCGAATGCGAGGAACATCAACCCGGCCTGGCCATTTTCGGCCCAGGGCATGGAGCGGCGCACCACGAAGGCTTCCGGGGTGAAGCTTTCCTGGGCGGTACGTTTGGTGTGAGCGGATTCGGGAGCGTCTTCCAACTCTTCGTTGTCGCCATGGCGGCGGCCGATGATGTGGTCGCGCTCCTGGGCGGGCAACGCGGCGAAGCCATCGAGGTCGTGCTGCCATTGCTGGATCGCGGCGAAGCTGGCACCGCTGTCGGTCAAGGCGGCTTCAACCGCGGCGTCGTCGTGGGGGTTTTCAGTGCCGTCTTCGTAGTCGGTGAGGTCGAAGCCGGTCTTGTAGCGGAAGCCTTCGGTCGACTGCACCAGGCGAAACGCCGGGGCCAGGGCCTTCTCGAAAGCGCGACTGCGCAGCAGCAACTCACCGCGATCGACGCCATGCAGCCACACCCACAGTGCCTGCTGGGTGGACGGGTTGTGCGCGCCCGGCGCGCTCACGGCAGGAAAGCTGCGCAAACCATCAACTGTTGCACCCAGCGCGTTGACCAGCGGCTCGCCAAATCCGACCACTGCCGCCGAATCGGTCAACTGCACCAGCGCGTCCAGCGCAGCGGGCACGGCTGCCAGGGTGTCCACGGCAAAAAACAGATGGCGTGCCTGCAAAGGCACCGGTGCGGCAAGAATGCCCGGCTGGTACTGACTCATGTGAACTCCTTCAAGAAAGGCGCGCAGTCTACTATCTCGAAGAGCAGGCGACACGCCCCGGTGTGCAGTGCAACGCGCACAAGCCTTGCCATGGAGCCCTGTGTTGGGTGACTCTCTAGTCATGTTTTGCAACTATTTCAGGGGTAGTGCCATGACCACCAGCAACCTGCTCGCCCAGCTGTTTCCCACCAGCGTCGTCGATATTCCCGAGCAATACCGCCTGGCGGCGCCCATCGAACAGCGTGACTACCTGGTGGATGGCCAGTTGCAGGTGTGGAACGGCCCCTTGGCCCAGGTACAGAGCCCGGTGCAATTGAGCGACCGCCGCGTGGTGATCGGCAGCACGCCGTTGCTGGACGCCGACACCGCCCTTACCGCCCTCGATGCCGCCGTGCGCGCTTATGATCGCGGCCAGGGTGAATGGCCGACGATGCGCGTGGTGGAGCGTATCCAGCACGTCGAGGCGTTTTTGCGACGTATGCGCGAACAGCGCGACGCAGTGGTCACCCTGCTGATGTGGGAGATCGGCAAGAACCTCAAGGACTCGCAGAAAGAGTTCGACCGCACCTGCGACTACATCACCGACACCATCAATGCCCTCAAGGAACTCGACCGCCGCAGCAGCCGCTTCGAGTTGGAACAGGACACCCTCGGGCAGATCCGCCGCGTGCCCCTGGGCGTGGCGCTGTGCATGGGCCCCTACAACTACCCGCTCAACGAGACGTTTACCACGCTGATCCCGGCGCTGATCATGGGCAATACCGTGGTGTTCAAGCCGGCCAAACTCGGTGTGCTGCTGATCCGTCCGTTGCTGGAGGCGTTCCGCGACAGTTTCCCGGCCGGGGTGATCAACGTGATCTACGGCAGCGGCCGCGAAACCGTCAGTGCGTTGATGGCCAGCGGCAAGATCGACATCTTTGCCTTTATCGGCACCAACAAGGCCGCCAGTGACTTGAAAAAGCTGCACCCCAAGCCGCACCGCTTGCGTGCGGCGCTGGGCCTGGATGCGAAAAACCCCGGCATCGTGTTGCCCGAGGTGGACCTGGACAATGCAGTGAGCGAAGCGGTCACCGGCTCGTTGTCCTTCAACGGCCAGCGTTGCACCGCGCTGAAAATCCTGTTTGTGCATGAAGACGTGGTCGACAGTTTCATTGAGAAATTCAACCGCAAACTGGAAACCCTCAAGCCCGGCATGCCCTGGGAAGACGGGGTTTCACTGACGCCGCTGCCGGAAGTCGGCAAAGTCGATTACCTCAACGAGCTGGTGGCCGATGCGCAACAACACGGCGCCCAGGTGGTGAATGCCAATGGCGGTGTCAGCCGTGGTTCGTTCTTCTACCCGGCGGTGCTGTACCCGGTGACCTCGCAGATGCGCGTGTACCACGAGGAACAATTCGGCCCGGTGGTGCCCATCGTGCCCTACCGTGATCTGGAGACGGTGATCGAGTACGTACTCGACTCGGACTTCGGCCAGCAATTGAGTATTTTCGGCACCAACGCCGTGGCAGTCGGACGCCTGGTGGACACCTTCGCCAACCAGGTCGGCCGCATCAATATCAACGCCCAGTGCCAGCGCGGGCCGGACACCTTCCCGTTCAACGGGCGCAAGAACTCGGCCGAGGGCACGCTGTCGGTACATGACGCGCTGCGCGTATTTTCGATCCGCACCCTGGTGGCGACCAAATTCCAGGAGAGCAACAAGGCGCTGGTCAGCGACATCCTGCGCAACCGTGACTCAAGCTTCCTGACCACCGACTATATCTTCTAAGCACAATGCCGATCTCAAGGTGGGAGGGGACCGCCCCCCTCCCACATTTGGATTGTGTACATATCCAAAACCGAGGCCACTTTAATTACCGATGAACCTGCCACTCTTCGCCCGGCGCCTGCTGCGCCCATTGCTCGACCCCTACCGCCGCTATCGCCACGCCAAGCTGATCCACGCCGTGCGCGTGTCCATCGGCTTGCTGGCGACGATCCTGCTGACCACCGGTATCAACCTGCCCCATGGTGAATGGGCATCGGTGACCATGCTGGTGGTGATCGGCGGTTTGCAACACCACGGCAATATCGGCAAGAAAGCCGTTGAGCGTGCCTATGGCACGCTGATCGGTGCCAGCGTCGGTCTGCTGCTGGTGGTGCAGGAGGCGTATGTCGGCCAGCCGTTGCTCACCTACCTGCTGATGTCGGTGGTGTGCGGGTTCTTTTCCTATCACGCCATCGGCAAGGGCGGGTACACGGCGCTGTTGTCCGCGATCACGGTGTTTATCGTCGCGGGGCACGGGGACAACCCGTTGTCGGACGGGCTGTGGCGCACCGTGGATATCCTGATCGGCATTGCCTTGGCGTTGGCGTTTTCATTCGCACTGCCGCTGTATGCCGTATATTCCTGGCGCTACAACCTGGCCAGCGCCCTGCGTGACTGCGCCCAGATCTACAGCCGGATCATCAATGGCCAGTCGGTCACCGACGATGAACACCTGAAGCTGCTCAACCGCCTGAATGCGGCGATGCTGCAATTGCGCTCGCTGATGCCGTCGGTGTCCAAGGAAGTGCGCATCTCCATGACCGAGCTGGACACGATCCAACGTCACCTGCGCATGTGCATCAGCACCCTGGAGATTCTCGGCAACACCCGCCCGGACCCGCGGGACGAACAGGCGATGGCGCGCATGCAAGTGATGTTGAAAGCCGAGCATCGGCAGATTCGCGTGCAGTTGGTGGGCATGGCGCGGGCATTGAAGTCCGGGGTTACGGAGCGGCTGGAGCGGCCCAGCACTGTCAGCGGCGGCGAGCCTTCACTGGATGCACCGGTGTACAGCGCATTGGATGGGTATCGGTTGTTGACGGTGCAACTGGCGGCGAATGTGGATGCGATGCGGGGGCGGTTGGCGAAGAGTGCGAAGCGCTGGAGGATTTGAGTAAGGTAGCGGTAATAAAGCATGGCCGACTCAGTAAATGAGACGGCCATGCTTTCTAAATCCAAAACGTCTGGTTATCAAGCAGCCTCAGTTCAGGATTCAGTTACCTATCGTTCTCTTACCCAAATGTTATCCATTGCAAAATCATTTCCTCTAGGAGAACCAACGTAATTGAAAATACCCAACGTCACGTTCCCTGTTGTGACGGCTGTGTAAACACCGCTGCCTGTTCGCCAGACAACTTGATTTTCTGTGCTTACCGTATCACCAATAGCAGATCCATTGACTACGAGTTGCAAATATGTTCCATAGGTTCCTGTATTACTAATAGCTGTTACCGAAAAACCCACGTCATAGGTACGACCAGCAATGACGGGAATAACATGCGTCATGACCAGTCCGTAAAAATCATGACCTGCACCGGTATAGGTACTCACCACTCCACCACCCACGGCTAACTGCCCTTTAGCATAATCTCCCTGTGGCACCCACCCCTGAAAGGTATTGTCATTAAAGTCCCAGGTAAGCGACAACTTGGTTCGCTGCACCAAGGTGTAAGTCGTAGTCAGTAAAGTAATCACATCGCCAGGGCTCAAGCTGCCATTGAGCGTCACCTGGCTCCTCACATGGATCTGTTGGTTATTGGGCACGGACTCCAGCCAACTGCGCACCACTGTTTTATTCGTCAACCCGTACGCCGCTTCGGTATCCGTGATCGCCACGCCATTGAGCACATACAGGTCGGCGACTCCTGCACTGCTGCAGATAATCCACACCCGTTGTCCACCAGCAATAAAAGGCCATCTCCCCAGGGCTGCCCATGCATTGCC